>CAYZVT010000067.1:0-15981 GCA_964481585.1 uncultured Pirellulales bacterium | reverse complement strand
GAAGATCGTCAGCTGGTACGACAACGAGTGGGGCTATAGCTGCCGCACCGCCGATTTGGTCGCCAAGATCGGCAACATGTAAGCCGCTGCGGCAATCGCACGTAAACGAGAGCGGGGGACGCAAGTCCCCCGCTTTTTTGTGCGCGGAAGCGACAGGGAGCGGGGACGCACGGCGGCGCAGGTAGGGTGGCGCTGGCGCGTTAGCGGTAGGGTTTCCAGAGCGGCCGCTGGGGCGTAGCCGGGCGTTCGGGAGTGCGGGCGACCTGCGGCGGGTCCGACGCTGGAAGCGGATGCGTGCGGTGACTCCAGCCTGCGGCGGCGGAGGCAGAGCGCCGCGGGAGCGGCGGCTCGGCGGGGGCGGAGTCGCGGTCAACTTCAATGTCGGCTTCGGTGAAGAGCTTCTTTCCCTCGGGCGTCACGACGCGCACGTCGAGTCGCAGCCGGCCCGTCTCGGGCGGCTGATTCGGCCAAGGAAGCTCGAAATGCAGACCTCGGCCGAGCAGGGTCTTCTGAAAAGCCTGGGCTGTCTCGGCGGAATTAAAATCCCAACGGGCGACGCGCCCGGCGGGGCCGGGCTGTTGCGGATCGCTGAGCATGATCGACAATTCGCCCGGCGCTTGGACGAGCGTGCCGTCGGCCGCGCGCGGCTCGACCACCACCAAGATGCCCTCGTCGCCGGGATGCGGATCGCTGCTCCACCCGCCGGTGAGGAGTTTGTTGATGACCAGCTTTTCGGCCGGGCCAGAACTCCGCTCGCCCAGCGTCTCATCGGGCGTGACCAACTCGCCCGGCTCGTCTTCGATCTGGGGGCCAAGTTCGGGCATGGCGTCGGGATCGAGCGGCTCGCCTGGCTCGACTGCGGGCGGGGCGAGTTCCACGCCCGGCCGTCGACTGCGGCGGAAAGGCAACTCGCTCGGCGGCTCGACGGTCTCGTCCTCGATGCCCAGCTCGCGCTTCAGCGACAGGTTTTCGCGGCGGCACGATTCGAGCATGGCCTGATACTGGTGGATGTAGTCCTGCAACTGGTAGATGCGGTCTTCCTGCTGCCGCAGTTCGCGCTCCACAAGCTGCTGCTGGGCCGCCTTGCCGCAGCCGCAGAACAGGAGCAATCCGCTCAGCAGGAAGATTTGTCCTCGGCTCGTATCCATCCGCGCCTCAAGAGAAGGTGCCAAAGCGCGCACCGCGCCGGCCAGCCAGAAGGAGGCTTATAGCGAGATCCGCCGCGTAGCGGAAGTTCAGGTTGGGGCGAGGGGCGAGGGGCGAGGGGCGAGGGGCGAGGGGCGAGGGATCAGAGGTCAGCAAAGGCTTCCCATCGGCGTCAGCCCGGCTTTCCGCTTTTGCCTTTCCGCCTTCCGCCCTCCGCCTTCAACAAACAAGGCCGCAGCGCTTCCGCCACGGCCTTGGAGGCTTGGTAGGTCGTTTGCCCGCTTTAGCCCTGCGTCGTCGGCTGGTCCATGTGTTCGACGATCTTGTCGATGAGGCGGTATTCGAGCGCTTCTTCCGGCGGCATGAAGCGGTCGCGGTCGGTGTCGCGTTCGATCCGTTCGAGCGGTTGGCCGGTGTGCCGCAGCAGGATGGCGTTGAGCTTTTCCTTGATTTTGCGGTACTCGGCGGCGTGGATCATGATGTCCTCGGCCGTGCCTTGCATGCCGGCCGAAGGCTGGTGGATCATGATCCGCGAGTTGGGCAGGCCGTGCCGCTTGCCGGCGGCGCCGGCGGCGAGCAAAATCGCGCCCATCGAGGCACACTGGCCGATGCAGTAGGTCGCCACGTCGCAGGTGACAAACTGCATCGTGTCGTAGATCGCCAGCCCAGCCGTAACGCTGCCGCCGGGCGAGTTGATATACAGATGGATGTCGGCTTTGGGGTCTTCCGACTGCAAAAAGAGCATCTGAGCGACGATGATGTTCGCCACCTCGTCGTTGACGCCGCTGCCGAGAAAGACGATGCGGTCTTTCAGCAGCCGGCTGTAGATGTCCATCGCCCGCTCTTCGCGTCCGCTCTTTTCGATGACGTAGGGAATGAGTGGCATGGGGCGCTAGTTCTCCTGCAAAACGAGCCTGATCGGCTCGGACAGAAAGGAACGATTGTTCCCGACTCTCGCCGCGTGTGCTCAAACGCCGGAGGCGGAGCAGCACTCTGCGAAACGGGACGTTCTCGTTCCTTTCGCGTGAATTGGTCTAAGGGAAAAGGGGAAGGCGGTCGCGGTTAGTCTTCGTCTTCCGGGCCGCCGCCGGGCGGCTTGGAGAGAATATCATCGACGATGCCGTAGCTCTTGGCTTCTTCAGCGCTGAGATACTTGTCGCGGTCGCAGTCTTTCTGAATCTGCTCGACCGACTGGCCGGTATGATCGGCCAAGATGCGGTTGATCACGTCGCGGGTTTTGATGATCTCGTTGGCCTGAATCTCGATGTCCGACACCTGTCCGCCGACACCGCCGTGGGGCTGGTGGATCATCACCTTCGAGTGCTTCAGGGCGAAGCGCTTGCCCTTGCTGCCACCGGCCAGCAGCACGGCCCCACCGCTGGCGGCCAAGCCGACGCAGTAGGTGGCGACTGGGCAGGAGAGCACCTGCATTGTGTCGTAAATGGCAAGCGTGGCGGTCACGCTGCCCCCGGGCGAGTTGATGTAGAAGTGAATGTCCTTGCGGCGGTTTTCGCTCTGCAAGTACAGCAGCTTCATTACCAATTCGTTGGCGTTGCCGTCGTAGATCTCACCTTGCAGGAAGATCACGCGGTTTTCCAGCAGCAAGTCGCCGAGCGTCATTTGCCGCTGGCGTTGGTATTCGCGAGCCAGCCGCGGTTCGAAAAGCTGCGCGGGGCTGAAATCGGTCATGGTTTGATCCTTCCGTTGAATCCTGCAATGCGAACGAGCGGGGCTGGGGAACAGGGAAAAAGGCGGAAGGCGGGCGCTGGCGCGTTGCGCATCGCAGGCTAGAGATGCCTCATGCGCCAGCATCCGCCTTCCGCCCTCCGCCTTCCATCCGCTATCTCCAGCAATTGCTCAATTTCAGTGCAAGCCTAAGCCAGCAGGGGGGGCGTCGCGTGCGACGGCCACTCAGAAGACAAGACAAACGGCTGGCCTGCCAGGTTCACGCGCTCCGGCGCTGGCAGCCAGCGCCAAGGCGGGGCGCTACGCTTCGGCTTCGGGAGCCGCACCGCTGGGCCGCAATTCTTCGCCGCCCGCCGCCACGTCGATCGCCTCCGTCTCGACACTCTCCTGCTCGAACGGCACGTCCTTGAACTTGGCTTCTTCCAGTACCTTGGCAATCGTCTTGCGTTCGATGATCTGGTTGCGAAGGGCGTCCATCAGCCCCCGCTTTTCCAGTTGGGCGCGAATCCGACGGACGCTCTCGCCGCTTTGCATGGCGATCAGCATGACCTCTTGGTCATAGTCCGCCGGCTCGGCGTCGATGTTTTCCTCTTCGGCGATCCGCTCCAGAATGAAGTGTTCCTTCAGCGCCTTGGCCGTCGAGGCGGCGCTGTTCTGACGCAGCTCGTTTTCGTGAGCGCGAATTTCCGCTTCACCAAATCCGTTGCGGCGCAGTTCGAGCACGGCCCGCTCCAACTCGCGGACGCTCTGACGCCGCAGCAAGCCCGGCGGCAGATCCCAGTTGGCCGACTCGGTGAGCAGCGCGGTGATTTGATTGCGGAAGCGCTGCTGCTGGTGGTATTCCAGTTGACGCTGCAGGTCTTGCTTAATCGCGTCGCGAAGCTGCTCCTCGGACTCAAAACCGCCCATTTCCTGCAAGAAGTCAGGCGTGAGCTGCGGAAGCTGGAGCTTCTTCACGTCGAGCACTTCTAGCTCCACGTCGATCTCCTGGCCCCGCAATTCTTCGTTCGCCGCATCCTGGGTGAGCGTGAGCTTGCCCTGGCGGGTTTCGCCCTCTTTGACGCCGGCCATCAGTTCATCAAAGCCAGTCAGCTTGCCGTCGTGGAAGCTCAGCACCGGCTGGATGCGGACGAACCGCTCGTTGACTTCGGCCAGGATTTGCTCGCCGTGGCGGGTGGTGATGTTGACGGTGAGAAAGTCACCGGCCTCGGCGGGGCCTTCGTGCGGGACGAGCTTGCCGTAGCGCATGAGAATCTGATCGAGCCGCCGCTGAACCTCCTCTTCACCAAAGTCGCGCACCGGACGCTCGACTTCCAAGCCCTTCCACTCGGGCAGATCGAACTCGGGCCGGACTTCCAGATCAAACTCGAACGTCATCGGCCCGTCGTCGGGGACGACAACCGCGTCGAGATCGAGATCCGGCTCGCTGATCGCCGTGAGCTTCTGGTCTTCGGAGACCTGGGCCATGCTGTCCATCAGCAGCGAGCCTTTGATGCGGTCGGTCACCTCTTTTTTATAGCGGTTTTCGACCAGTTTGCGCGGCGCGCGGCCCGGCCGGAAGCCGGGGACGGCGGCCGAGGGCATCAGATCGCTGAAGGCTTCGTCGTAGTAACGATCGATGTCTTCGCGCGAGATGGTGACGGTCAGATGGCGTTCGCAGGCGCTGGGTCGGTCAATTTTGACCTCCAGGTTCATTTTTTCCCGCGATTCCAGGCCTTCTTCGTTTTCCTGTAGCGATTCGCCCGTCTCAGCCAAGGCGCTGCCCTTTTCTCATTCAGAACACGCTGATTTGATAGCACGGCGGAGCCGGCGACCCCACTGGGTGCCGGCCGGCCCTCACAGGGCCGCCAGCACTGAGAAGGGGGCACGCGCCGCCGCACGCCACGAAGAGCGGGTGATGGGATTCGAACCCACGACAACAACGTTGGCAACGTTGTGCTCTGCCAACTGAGCTACACCCGCATCGGTTTTACCAGATCGCCGTGTAGCGTGGGCGACCTTGGAACGAAGGATTATAAACGCCGCCGGGCAGCGTTCAAGGGCAAATCGCCCGACCGTTAAAGTAAAGCCCCCGCCCGCCCTCCGTCAAGAGCCTGCGGAAGAAATGGGGGAGAGGGGGCCGGGGGGCGAGGGGATAGGGACAAGAGGCGAGGGGCGGGGGATCGGGGGCAGGTGGCCGGCTTTCCGCTTTTGCCTTTCCACGGCATGCGGCATTCCGCCCGTTGCGAAGCGGGATTTTCGCGGCTATATTGTCAAACTAGGCGCTCCGATCCCGTTCCCTCCTGCGCCGATGCCCGACCCGCACGCCGCCCTTCGTTTCCCCCTGTTGATTCGATGAAGTTCAAGCTCGTCATTGTTGCCGGCGAAGGATTGCGAAACGAGGTCGATCTCAATACCCCCGTGGTGATCGGCCGCAGCCGTCAAGCTGATGTCACGATCGGCCATCCGCTGGTCAGCCGCCGGCACTGCGAGATTACCGAGGGGGACGAAAATCTGCTCGTGGTCGAGGATCTGGGTTCCCTAAACGGCACGTTCGTCGGCGACCATCGGATCGACAGCCCGGTCTATCTCGAACCGGGCGACTACCTCACGATCGGCAACATCACCTTCCAAGCCCTCTACGGCGAGCACACGCAACCGGATTTTCCGAGCGAAGACTCCGGCGCTCAGGCTACCGAGGAGATGCCTGAATTTGTGCCGTCGGAAGAGAGCGACGAGGGCGAGCCGGACGAAGTGATGTTCATCGCCGAGGACACCGAAGAAGAGGCCGACGCCCAGGACGTGGAGCCTGCGGCAGCGGACGAAGAGGATGCGGTCGAGGTGGACGAGCTAGAGGTGCTTGACGACGCGCCGGCCGACGAAACCGAGCCTGTTGAGCCAGCCGAAGTCAGCCCGCGACCGCCGCAAGAAAACGGCGAAACTGGCTCCGCGGGCGAATCCGGCCTCGGGTGGCTCGCCGGGAGCGAAGACAGCGGCAAGAAGAAAGCCGGCGACGACGACCACCTCGAAGACTTTTTTAAGAATCTTTAGGGCGCGCTGCGCCGTGAGGGTAGCTCTGGTTTTCCTGTCGCGTTTCTCCCGCTCAGGATGCTTGGACAAGCCCGCCTTCTTACGGCCCCAACGGGGCCGACTCGATAGCCAGGGCGCAGTCGTGGGGAAACGGCAGGCGCAAGACTGCTTGCGGCGCTACATCCGCAGCAGACTTCGCATTCCTTGAGCGAGCGCCTGCGGATCGGTGAGCGACTCAATCACGCAGCTCGCCAGCATCAACAGCCCCAGCGCGACGAGCGTCAGCCCGCGCGGCTGAAATGGCACTGGCGTTTGGCGGAGGGGTTCGGTAAGCGCCTTTTCCAGCCGCCGCCAGCCCTCAAAATTCTGCCGCTCGCCGTTGGCCACGAGCGAAACGTTCCGCATCGGTTGGAAGCTGTCCAGATGCAGTTGCACGCCAAGCTGCGGCATCGCCAAGCTATCGCCCGCCCAGCGGGCTTGCGGGTCGAGATGCGGAACCAACTCGGCCAGCACCGGACGAAGCTGTTCGGGGGTGATGTTGTAGATCACCAGCCGCGGCCGCGAGATCAGGATCGCCAACGACGCCGTCAGTCCATAGAACGAAAGCAGCAGTAGCCATACATAGCCGCCGAACCGGGCCACCGCCGCTTCGGGCATGAAAAGTTCCAGCGGCCCGACCGCCACTAGTCCCGTGACCGCCACGGCCAGCGCCGCCAGGTCGCGGGCGCCGGTCGTCATCACCGGCCGCCGCATCAGGTTCACGATGCCGAGCATCAAGCAATACGCGGCCAGCGGAGCGACGGCAACAGTCAGGCGAAAGGGATCAATCATGCGCGACCGGACCGACGCATTTTCGTAAAGGGAGAGGAGTTCTGCGTCAAATGTAGCGGTGCCCCGCTAGCCGGTCAACGAACGGCCGGTGCCACACTCACGCCGCGCGTCATTCCCGCGCCCCATGGTCTTCCCGCGCAGGCAGGAAGGAAAGCGAGCAGGTTTCGCGTCGGGCTAAGGTCAAAGCGGCGAACCGGCCTGGCGGCCACGGGCGAAAAGAGCATCAGGAGACGCACAAAGCATCCTGCCCGCGTGCGCGGGAATGACGCTTCCGCCAGGCTCGCTTCACAGCGGTGAATCATGCGCCTCGCCATCGTGGTGGCGCTCGAACTGGCGGCGCAAGTCGGCCTGCGCGCGGGCGTGGTCGCTGAGATTGCGCCGCCGCACCTGTCCGTAGTGCTGCCGTGTTGCCAAGGCGTCGACCAATGCCAGTAGCACGACCCACACCAGCAGCAGCATGATCGCGGTCCAGAAAAAGACGATCATCAGCGGCGCGCGGAGAAACTGGCCCAACAGCATTCCCAGGCCCACCAGTCCAATCATGCCGCTGGCCTGCATGCGGCGACGGAACTGCCGCCACGCGAAGCGGCGTTCTTCCTCCGCTTCCATGTCGGTTGCTTGGGCGGCTTGCCAGCCGCGCCAGTGCAGCCCCATCAGCACGCCGGAGGCGATGAGCAGTGCGAACCCGAGCGCGGTGGTGGAGTACGAAAACATGCCGTCTCTTGAAGAACGATTCAGCCCGATCGGCCACAGCGCGGCGAGAGAGGGACAGGCAGGGTGGCTACTTGACCGTCTTGAGCCACTCGTGGACGACCCAGCCGACCTTGGCGAGCGACAGCGCCGAGCACTGCTCGGGCGTGTCGGCGGCGGTGTGCCAGTGGGGATAATCGAAGTCGATAATGTCGCAGCAGGAAATCCCGCCGATGTTGTGCAGCGGCAGATGGTCGTCGCGGATCTCGTGCTTTGCACGCGGGATGAACTCCCGCACCCCGAGCCGCGCCGCCGTCTTCCAAATGTCATGCACCAGCGGCCGCGTGTCCGGCCAATAGAGGCTGTTCTTTTCCTGGTAAAGCTGCAAGTCTTTGTCGCCCACCATATCCAGCAGCACGCCCCAGCGGTAACGAAATGGCGGCGGATTGCCGACGTACTGCCGCGCGAACCACTCTGAGCCGAGAAAATAGGGGTCGCGGTCGTTGTCGTAAACCAACTCCTCGCCGTCGAAGAAACAAAAGTCAATGCCGTAGGGCGTATCCAGTTCCGGCATCGCGTGCCCGAGTTCCATCAACAGCGCCGTCCCGCTGCCGCCGTCGTTCGCCCCCAAAAAAATCCCCTCGCGGCGGAGGGCGGGGTTCGGATCGAGATCGGGAATCGGACGGGTATCATAGTGGGCGCAGAGCAGAATCCGCTCGCGGCGCTCGGGGTGCCACTGGACGAGCAGATTCGCCATCGGCACCGGCTGCCCGGTGAGCGGATGCCGCACGCGGAAGCGCTGGTAGCCGACCTTGCCGCCAAGTCGCGTGAAATGCTCTTCGAGCATCTTCTGCTGGGCAAGCATTCCTTCGGTGCCGCTGACGCGCGGGCCGATCGCGCAGATCGCCTTGAGATACTTGTACGCCCGCGCGCCGTCGAAGGGGATTTCCTCCAGCGTAAGCTGTGATTTCACCTCGCGGGCCGCCACGGTCTCGAATTGTTCCCCCCAGACCGACCACAGTGCGAGCCAGCCCGCAGCGAGCAGCAACACAACAGCGAGCGAGAGGGCGCGAATCGGCAGCTTGGGCATCGTGCTCTTCCAGGCGGGAGCGAGGGGCGATTCCCCCTATTCTAGGCCAAAAGGGCAGGGCAGGGAAACGCCAGCCAGGGGTCAGCCGTCAGGGAGCAGGGGACCGGGGACGGGGGACAGCAAGAGGCATGTTTCCCGCGCACTCCGTCCTTCCCGCACAGGCGGGAATCCAGAGAGCAGACCTGTAAGGCTAAATTCCCGCCTGCGCGCGAAGGACGGCTTTAGCGGATGGCGGACCGCTGAAAGCTGACCGCTGTCCGCCTCTAGCTCGCCTTGTGGCGATTTACGGCCGTTCCTACAATGCCGCCCTTCGATTTCGGCCCGTGACTCGCGAAGGGAGAGCTGGGATTGTGCTTGAACATCCTGCCCAGGCTGTCGAACAACTGACGCGCATGCACCGCGAGATGGTCGACCGCTGGCACCACACGGCCGTCGACAATCCCTTTGATGGGCTGCTCGGTGTGGCGTGTCAGCAGCACCAGTTCAACTTCCTTCTCTGGCACGAGGAGGACATTGCCCGCAGCCCTGATGTAGGCGATGCCCGCGTGGCACAGGTCAAGCGGGCGATCGACGGCTACAATCAGCAGCGGAACGACTGGATCGAGAAAATCGACGACCTGCTGCTTTCGATGCTTACCGCGCAAGGTGTCGAAGCCGGCGCCGCCGCGCCGCTCAACACCGAGACGCCCGGCAGCGCGGTCGATCGGCTGTCGATCATGGCGCTGCGGATCTACCACTTGCAGGAACAACTTGAGCGGCATGACGTGACCGCCGAGCACCGCGAAAAGGTGCAAGGCCGGCTCGATCTATGCCATCAGCAGCACCGCGACCTTTCGCAGTCCTTGGCCGAACTCTTGAGCGACATCACCGCCGGCCGCAAGCGGCTGAAGCTCTATCGACAGATGAAGATGTACAACGATCCGACGCTCAACCCGTATCTCTACAACCGGCGTCGACTGGCCGGTTAGCGCCGGCGCATAAGGGAGGCCCGCTTGCCGATTGATTCCCACGACGCGCCCCGGATTCTGATTGTGCGGCTGAGCGCGATCGGCGATGTGATCCACGGCGTTCCCGTTCTCAACGCGCTGCGCGCCCGCTACCCGAAAGCCTTTATCGCCTGGGTCGTGGAAGGCCGCGCCGCCGATCTGCTCGAAGGGCACGCAGCGCTCGACCAACTGATCCGCGTGCCGCGCCGCTGGATCAAATCGCTTCGCGGCGTTCGTGAAGTGCGCCGGCGGCTGCGCGAGCTGCGTTTCGACATCACGGTTGATCTTCAGTGCCTCACCAAAAGCGCCCTGGCCGCCTGGCTCAGCGGAGCGCCGCGCAGAATCGGCGCGGCGGGCGAGCACGGCCGCGAACTGAGCAAGTGGTTCAACAATGAGCGCGTCGAGGCCGGCGGCGAGCATGTGATCGACCATTACCTGCAAATCGCTCGGCCGCTGGGGATTGATCCCGCGCGGGTCGAGTTCAAGCTGCCCGAGAGCGCCGCCGACGCCGCGCTGGCAAGCGAGTTCCTCCAGCAAGCCGGACTCGGCGGCGAGCCGTTTGCCGTGCTTTCGCCCGGCGCTGGTTGGCCGTCCAAGATGTGGCCGACGGAGCGCTACGCCGAGGTCGCGGACTTTTTGGGCCGCGAGCGTAATTTAAGGTCCGTGGTCATTTGGGGCACTCCCGACGAACGCCCGCTCGCCGAAGCGATTGTCACGGCGTCATCGCGGTACGCGAGTCTCGCGCCGCCGACGACCCTCACCGAGCTTGGCGCGCTGGTGCGGCGTTCGCGTTTGTTCGTGGGTTCGGACACCGGCCCGATGCACCTGGCCGTCGCGGTCGGCGTGCCGACGATCAGCCTGCACGGCACCTCGCGCGCCGGTTGGACCGGCGCGTACGGGCGCGACAACATTCGCCTGCAAACCTATTACCATGCAGGCTCGGCGCGCCAGCGCCGCACGGCGGGCAATGAAGCGATGCGCGCGATTGAAGTCGCTACTGTTTGCGAGGCGTGCACGAAGTTGCTCGACCGCGCTCCCCAGTGCCGCGTGATTCCCGCGCCCCATCTCCAAACAAGCCGCCAAGCCAGTCGCTAACGCTCGCGCGACGGGCGATGCCGCTTGAGGAACCGATCTGGTCATGAATATCTGTCAGCTTATCACCCCCTCCAAAATCGCCGGGGCCGAACGCTCGACGACCAGCCTGTGCGAACACCTCCAGGCTGCTGGCCATCGCCTGCGCGTCGGGTGCAAAGCGGGCAGCCCGTTGATCGACGTGATGCGCGGCATCGGCCTCGATGCGCAAGGGCTGCGAATCTCGGGGAAAATCAATCCTCTCGCCCCGCTCCGCGTCGCGCGTTTCGCGCGGGCGATGCAGGCGGAGGTGATTCACACTCATCTCAGCACGGCCGCCTGGCACGGCAGTCTCGCCGCGCGACTGGCGGGCTTGCCGTGCGTGGCGCATGTGCGGGCGCTGAACAGCCCTTACTGGTATCGGCTCGCGACGCGCGTGATTGCCGTTTCGCATGCGGTCAAAGCCCATCTGGTCGAGCGGGGGATGGAAGCCGAGCGGATCGACGTGGTTTACAACGGCATCGACCCTTCGCGCTACTATCTCCCCTGCACGCGCGAGGAAGCACGCGCCCAGCTTGGGCTGCCCGACGCGGCGCAGTTGGTCGGCGTGGTCGCTCATCTGACGGCGAAGAAGGGGCATGCTGTTTTTCTCGATGCGTTTGCTCAAGTCGCGCCGCGACGGCCGCGCGCGACCGCGATTTTTCTGGGGGATGGCGAACAGCGCGACGCGCTGCAAGCCCAGGTCGAGCGGCTTGGACTGGAACAGCGGGTGATCTTTGCCGGCTTTCATGCCGACGTGCTTCCCTTCTATGCCGCGCTCGACGTGGTGGTATTGCCGTCGATCGAAGGCGAAGGACTTCCCCGCGCACTGCTTGAAGGAGGCATGCTCCGCCGCGCCACGATCGGCACACGCCTAAGCGGTGTGCCGGAGATCGTTCGCGACGGCGAAACCGGCTTCGTCGTGCCGGTGGGCGATGTGGGAATGCTCGCCGACCGGCTCGATGTACTCCTCGGCGACGCCGCGCTACGCGCCCGCTTCGGCGAAGCGGCGCGCGAGTCCATCGCCGCCACGTTCACGGTCGACGCAATGGTGGCCGGTGTGCTCGCAAGTTACCGCAAGGCCGGCGTTGCCGGTATTGATGCCAGCTCCGCGCACTCAGCAGGCCTACGGGCCGCGTGAAAGCGGGAAAAGATAGTGCGCGTCGCGCCACGCCGCCCCCCGCCCTCCGCCTTCTTGCGCCCCGGGGGCTTCCGCTTTCGCGGTGCGCCCCCGCTACCCGTGGCTGAAGCAGGCCAAGCCACAATCAAAGTTCCCCATGCCACGCGAGCGCCGGATCGTGTACGTCGAGTTCTTCTAGCTGCTCGGCGTCGGTAACGGCGACCGCTAGCGGTTCTCCGGCGGGCACAACCAGTTCATCGGGCGGCAGCCAATCGAGCCGGAGCGGCCCAACGCGCACCGACGGTTCACCGCTGCCGCGCTTCACGACGGGGCGTGAGCCGACTTGTAGGCCGGGATGCGTTTCGGCAAAGACTTCCCCCTCGCCCTGCTCCACCTCGCTTCCGTGAAAACCCGCTTCTGTGCCCGGCGCAAAGTACCAGCGATACGCGCGGCCCACATCGCCCTGCTGACTCGGCCCGGTGAAGATAACGGCGCCGATGCCCTCTGGGGAGCGAACGAGGACAAACCGCCCCTCTGGCACCGCAACGCGCTCGCCTTGCGGTAGCTCGATTTCCTCACGGAACGGCAGGACTTGAGCAGTCGGCGGCGCCGCTTCGCCATCGCCTTGATGCGTGGGAGCAAACTTGTCATCCAGGCCGGCCTGCTCGCGCGGTGCGGCCCGCTGTTCCGCCGCGCCGAGCAGTTCAAGAAGGTACGCGGTGTTCATGAGCACCCACCGCCCGACGGCCAGAAAGCCCACAAGCATCAGCAGCCCGACCGGCAGCAGAATGCGCCGCCGCGTGCGCCGCCGTTTCGGCTTGCGAGCTTTGCGTGCCATGACCGTCACCAGCGGGAGAAGGAGCGAGGAGCGTGCCCTTCATTATGATCCACGCGGCAAGGCGGCACTACCTGCGCGCGGCCGAAGAGGCGGATCACTCCGCACTAGCCCGCTGGAGCCGGTCGGCGATCGCATGCAGCAGTCCCACTGGCTGCGTAACTGGCTCGGCCAAGATCAGCTCGACGGCCGGATCAGCATCGAGCCGGCGCAGCGCGGCGAACAGCCCCCGCGCCGCCTCGGGGGCATCGCCCGACGGGCTGAGGCTGCAAACGGCAAGTGAGCAATCCGCCGGCAGCAGCGCGCGCAGTTTTCGCTCCGCCGCTTCCGCTTCTCCCGAGAGCAGCAGCACGCCCAGATACCGGTGCCGGCCAGTCAGCTTCTCAAGCTGCGCCGCATGCTGCGGGCCGAGTTCGGCCACGGGAGCCGGAAGTAGCCGCAAGGTTTTCGCCGGCGCGTAGTGACTTTTGAGCATCCCCGGCGCGGGCTGCGCCGCGTCGTTGGTTGTGGCGGCGGCCGACTGCGGCGCGACGCCGACGGTCTGTTCGATTTCGGCCAGAGCAATGCCCCCCGGCCGCAGCAGCGTCAGCGCGCCATTGGCGGCGAGCGCGAGCACGGTGGATTCCAACCCGACCTCGCACCGGCCGCCGTCGAGGATCAACTCAATCCGCCCCTCAAGCTCCGCGCGCACATCTTCCGCCGACGTGGGGCTAATGCGACCAAAGCGGTTCGCGCTCGGCGCGGCGAGCGGCTGACCCACCTGCGCCAGCAGCGCCTGAGCAACCGGGTGACGCGGCATGCGAATCGCCACGGTCGGAAGGCCGCTCGTCGCCAAGTCGGGCACCGCCGGCTGCTTGGGCACCACCAGCGTCAGCGGCCCCGGCCAAAACCGCGCGGCGAGCTTGTGCAGCCGCTCGCGTGCGGTGCTGCTCAGCACCGCCAGGTCGAGGAGCTTTTGATCGACCAGCAGTTCGCCCCAGTTTGCGACTTCCCTGCCCTGCCCTGGCTGCGGAATGTGGACGATCAGCGGATCAAAAGTCGGCCTTTCCTTGGCGGCAAAAATGCTAGCTAACGCCTGCTCGTCGAACGCCATTCCCGCTAGCCCATAGACCGTCTCGGTCGGCATGCCAACCAGCCCACCCCGCGACAAAATCGCTGCGGCGCGAGCCAGCTCGGCGGGCGTGGGCGGAACGGTCGTGGTTTTCACGGGAGGCGGGGGGAGAAGGGATGTTGGATGTTGGATTGGGGAGCTAGAGCGCATCTCCTTTTGACTGTCGCATGCGCTGACTTCTTTTCGCCCGCGGCCTCCAGGCCCCCTTAGCCGCTCTGACGCGACAGGGAAACGCCGGCGCGCTCTGGAGATCGAAGGCTCTCCGCCCTAGCCGCCGCCGATTTTCGCGCAGCAGGCGAACGCTCGCAAGGCGGCTGGCAAAAGATTTGCTCAGGAGGGGATTGAGAGTCAGGGATCGTTGCCGCGCATAGCCGCGACGTTGCAATGCCAGCGTCTCTGATCCACCGAAAGCCCCGTGCCCGATCCGCCATCCAAAATCCAAGATCTACAATCCCCCTTCCCCATCCTCGCATAGCATCAACCTGCCAAAACCGCCATAATGAGAAAGAATCCCACACAAACCTTCCTCACTCCTTGCCGGGAGATGGAATCGATGAGTGTATGCAAACTGGCTGTCGTCGCGTGGGCCTGCTGCCTGCTGTGCGTTTCGCCTGCTTGGGCCGAAAATGAAGGGCTGGGCGATCTGGACAAGGCGACCGCGCTGAAACTTTCGGCCACGAAGCTCGATGATCTGGCCGAGGTCATCAAACACGCCGAAGCGGCGCTTGAAAAAGGGCTTGATGAGGAAAACACGCTGTTCGCCAAGCAGTTGCTCGCCGCCGCCCATTACGAACGCGGCGCGACGCTCGCCCAGGCGATCTTGGGAGAGGGGGAGCCGGACCCGCGCTGGCCGCAGTTGCGCAAACTCGCGCTGCCGGAATTGGAAAAGGCAGTTGAACTGCTGCCGAACCAAGCGCAAGCCCATCTGATGATCGCCCGGCTGCAAACGCTCCCCGGCGGCGACCGTGCCCGCGCGCGGGAGGCCCTCGATGCGGCGCTTGCCTCGAAGGACGTGCCGACTGACGTGCTCACGAAGGTCTATCTGCTCCGCGCCGGGCTGCAACAGGACGAAGCGAAGCGGCTGGCGGATCTCGAAAGTGCCATCAAACTCTCTCCCAAAGATCCCGAAATTCTGCGTGCTCGCGGGCTGTACTTGCTGACGAGTGAAAAGGTGGCCGAGGCGATTGCCGATCTGCGCAAAGCGACCGAGCTTGATGGCCAACATGCCGCCACGTTCGAGGCGCTCGGCATGGCGCTGTTGATTGACCAAAAGATTGATGAATCTCTGGCGGCGTTCGATCGGGCGATCAAGCTCGATCCCGACCTGACCACGGCCTATGCCAACCGGGCGCGGGTGTACGTGTTGAAAGAGCAGCTTCACAAGGCGATCGCCGATCTGGACAAGGCGCTTGAGCAGAAGCCGGGCGCGCTGCAAGTGTTGCTCTTGCGAGCCCGTGTCCATGCCCAGGCTGAGCAGTTGCCCGAGGCGCTCGAAGATGTGGACCGGGCGCTAAAGATCGTGCCCGGCAGTTTGCCGGCCCTGCGCTTGCGGGCGGAACTTTTGGCCGGGTCGGGCAAGATCGGCGAAGCGATCGAGGGACTTGAAAAGCTGACCCAAGCGCTGCCAACCAACAGCGAACTGCTGCTGCAACTCGGCACCTACTATCTTGCCGACAAGCAGCCGCAGCGGGCGATTGAGATCTTCAACTCGATTCTGGAAGCCGATCCGGCCAATTGGCTCGCGCTCCGCAGCCGCGCCGATGCGCTGCTGAGCGTCGGTAAGCACGCCGCGGCGATCGCGGACTATGAAGCGACGCTAAAAATCAATCCCAAGCACCCCGGCGTGCTGAACAATCTGGCTTGGGTGCTCTCCACATCGCCGGAGGATCAAGTTCGCAACGGCAAGCGGGCGATTAAGCTGGCGACGCAAGCCGCTGAACTGACCGAGTTCAAGCAGGCGTACATCCTTAGCACGCTCGCCGCCGCTTACGCCGAAACCGGAAACTTTGAGAAAGCACGCGAGTGGTCGCAAAAGGCGGTCGCGCTCGACGATGGCGAGCAGAAGGAACAGCTTACGAAGGAGCTTGAAAGCTACCAGGCCAACAAGCCGTGGCGCGAGTTGCAAACCGCCGAGCAAGAAAAGGCCTCTGGCGATCAGCCTGCCGAGCAACAAGCCAAGCAGCCCGCGCCCGCTCGCACGGCGGACTTCTAGGGCGCGCTTCATTAGCCCGCGTCCTTCCCGCGCAGGCGGGAATCCAGGGAGTAGCGGTCAGCCATCAGCGACGGGTGGCGGGGGCGCACCGCGAGGAGCGGAAGCTCCCGAATCCCGGCCGCTCTGGTCTGCATTCCCGCCTGCGCGGGAAGGAC
>CAYZVT010000066.1:0-15995 GCA_964481585.1 uncultured Pirellulales bacterium | reverse complement strand
TCGTGCTGACGACCTCCAACGCCGAGACCGATCGGGCGAAGGCTTACCAGCACCACGCCAACAGCTACGTGGTCAAGCCAATCAACTTCACCCGCTTTCGGCAGATGGTGAAGGATCTGAGTCTGTACTGGGGCGTGTGGAACGAATCGACGGTTGAGTCGGCGCGGATTGACCCACGGTGAGCGTGCGATGCCTGTGCAGCGTTTAGAAGTGCTGTTGATCGAGGACAATGCCGATCATGCCGCGCTGATTCGCCGCCATCTGAGCAGCCTGGAAAAACGCCCGCTGCATCTGCACTGGCGCGAGCAGCTCCAAGCGGGACTCGATCGGCTCGGCCAAGGCGGCATTGACGCGGTGCTGCTCGACTTGAACCTGCCCGGCAGCCGCTTTTCCGATACGCTGCCGCGGGTGCTCGACGTAGCGTCCGGGGTGCCGGTGATCGTCCTGACGGCGCTCGATGACTTGGACGTGGCCGCCAGCGCCGTGCAGCGCGGCGCCCAGGATTACCTGGTGAAGGCGCAGATCAGCGGCGAACTTCTCGTGCGAGCCGTGCGCTACGCGGTCGAGCGGAAGCGGATCGAGGCGGAGCTAAAGAATTTCAACGAGACGCTCGAACGCCGCGTGGTGGAGCGGACCGAGCTACTAGCGCTGCTGCGCGACGTGGCCGTCGCGGCGAACCAGGCGGATGGCGTGGAGCAGGCGCTCGATTTCGTGCTGCGGCGGGTTACGCAAAGCGGCCTGTGGAAGATTGGCCACGCCTTTCTTCCGGTCGAGGAGGGCGCGCAGACGTTCGAGCTGCGCGTGACGAGCTATCCCCAAGATTCGGCGCGGTTTGCTCCTTTTCAGCAGGTGTCGCTCCAACAGCAGTGGTCGGCCGACGAGGGTTTGCCCGGCCAGGCCATCGCCAGCGGCGAGCCGCGGTGGACCACCGATCTCTCGGAAGACTTACTCCCACACCGGGCCGAGATCAGCCGCGAAGTGGGGCTGGAGACGGCCCTCGTGCTGCCAGTCCTGCTGCGTCACCAGACCGTCGCCGTGCTGGAGTTCTTGACCGACGAGCGGCTGGACCTGGACCAACGAACCGTCGACCTGTTGACGAGCATCGGCGCGCAGCTGAGCCACGTCATCCAGCGCAAGACGGCGGAACAGCAACTTTACGAGAGCAACGAGCGCTTTCGGCTGGTCGTCGACGGGGTGCAGGACTACGCCATCTTCATGCTCGACGCGAGCGGCAAGGTGGCAAGCTGGAACGCGGCGGCGCGGCGCGTCCTCGGCTACAAGAGCCGCGAAATTCTCAACGTGCCGTTCCACCGATTTTACCTGCCGGACGGCATCGCGGCCGGCTGGCCCGAAAAGCACTTGCGGACGGCCGCCGAGAAAGGGCGCGTCGAGGACGAAGGTTGGCTCGTGCGGTGCGATGGCAGCCGGTTTTGGGCCAACGTCATGCTCACGGCTTTGTACGACGAGCGCGGCAAGCTGCGCGGCTTTGCCAACGTCACGCGCGACATTACCGAACGCAAACGGCTGGAAAAGGAAGTCACGGACGTGGCCGTCGAAGAACAGCAGCGGATCGGCCAGGATCTGCACGATGGGCTGGGACAAGAGCTAACCGGGCTGGGCTGTCTGGCCGAAAGTCTGCGGGCGGGCCTGCGCAACGCCCATCCCGCCCAGGCGGCTACCGCTGCGGAATTGGTCGCGGGCATCTGTCGGGCTTTGGGCCAGGTGCGGATGCTGGCCAAGGGGCTGGTGCCGGTGGAAATCGACGCCGACGGCTTGCGTGCGGCCCTGGATGAACTGGCCCGCGCCACCGAAAACTGGCATGAAATTCGCTGTCAGTTCGACTGCCCCCAGCCGGTCCCGGTGGAGGATAACAACAGCGCCACCCAGCTTTACCGCATCGCCCAGGAAGCGGTCACCAATGCGGTTAAGCATGGCAAACCGACGGCGATTGCGATACAACTGAACAGCCAGCGCGGCCTGCTGCGGCTGGCCGTAAGCGACAATGGCCGGGGGATCGCCACCAACGGCGAGGCGATCCAGGGGAGCGGCCTGCGGATTATGCGGTACCGCGCAAGCGTCATCGGCGCGACGCTCGATATCCGCCCCGCCGAAGGGGGCGGAACCTTGGTTTTGTGCACCTTGAAACAAGATCAGCCTCATGAATATGACCAACGGCAACTCGTCTCCTGATTCCCCCTCTCCTTTCACCCGCCGCACACGGATTCTGATCGTGGACGATCATCCGACGCTCCGCCGCGGGCTAGTCGCCTTGATCGAAGACGAATCTGACCTGGAGGTCTGCGGCGAAGCCGACGAAACCGACCAGGCTTTGCAGATGGTCCATCAACTCCAGCCCGACGTGGTGGTCGTCGATCTTTCGCTCAAGCAGGGAACGGGCCTGGAACTGATCGAGCAGGTCAAAAATCTCAATCTCGGCATCAAGATGCTCGTCGCCTCGATGCACGAAGAATCGCTCTACGCCGAGCGCGTACTCCGCGCCGGGGCGATGGGCTATATCAATAAACAAGAGACGATCGACAAGCTCGTCGACGCCATCCGCCAAATCATGCGCGGGCAGATCTACCTCAGCGAACGCATGACCGAGCGCGTGTTGCACCGCGTCTCCGACGGCGAACGGCTCGAAGACGACCCGGTCAATCGCCTCTCGAACCGTGAGCTGGAAGTTTTTCAGATGATCGGCCAAGGACTGACGACGAAGCAGATCGCTGAAAAGCTCTCGCTCAGTCCCAAGACCGTGGAAACGCACCGCGAGAAAATCAAGACCAAGCTGAATCTGAAGAATGGCACCGAGGTCAATCTACACGCGATTCAGTGGGTGCTCGAAAAACGCTAGGCCCGCGCCGCCGCATCGCTCCGCTCGCACAAGTTGCCGACGCCCGACTGCGCCCCCGACTCGATGCTCGTTTGGCTTAAATCCCGTTTCCTCCCGCGACTGGGCAAGGCGCTGAGCCGCTTTCTGGAGGATGACGGGAATCTGCTGGCCGCGTCGCTCGCCTATTACATGGCGCTGTCGTTCTTTCCGCTGCTCATTACGCTCATCGCCGGGCTGGGGTTGACGCTGCGCCACACCGGCTGGGGCCAAGACGCGCAGCAACGGTTGATCGAGTTCATCGGAAACCAAACCAGCCCTGCCCTGGCGGAGCAGGTAGACCTATTGCTCAACCACGTCGAGAGCCAGGCGGCCTTCAGCGGGCCGGTCGGGCTGGTCGTGCTGCTGTTTACGGCCGTGACGATCTTCGCCCAGTTCGACCGGGCATTCGACCGCATCTGGAAGATCAATCAGCAGTTCACCTGGGGCGTCCGCGAGCTGTTAATGGACTTGCTTATCTACCGCTTCAAAGCCTTTTTGATGCTCCTGGCGGTAGGGCTGATGGTGCTCGTGACGCTGCTGCTGGGGATCGGCCTTTCGACGGTCGCCGCCAAGACCCATCTCTTGGCGGATCAGCCAACGTTTTGGAGTCTGGTGCAGATCGCCGCCACGATGGGGCTGAACATCCTCCTCTTCACGGCGATCTACAAAGTGCTGCCCAAGGCGCCGATCCGCTGGAGCGAAGCGGCACGCGGCGCCGTCCTGGCGGCGGTGCTCTGGGAAATCAGCCGGCAACTGCTGGCCCTGTTTCTCGGCAATGCGTACGGAGCCTACGGGCTGGTCGGCTCGTTCATCGGCATCCTGCTGTGGGTTTACTTCGTCAGCGCGATTCTGTTCTTCGCCGCCGAGTACGTGCAGATCATTTGCGCCGAGTGCGATCCGCTCCGCCGCCCCAAGACGGTGGAGGACGAGATCCCCGAGCCGCATGGGTGAGTGGAAGGCGGAGGGCGGAGGCGGAGGGCGGAGCAAAAAAGCGGAAAGCGGAAAGCGGAAAGCGGAGGGCTGCGGGCGAAAGCCTTGGTTCATAGCTTGTAGCCTGTAGCTTACAGCCTACAGCTTCTAGCCTCTAGCGCCGCGCGGCGCGGGGGCGGAAGACGATGAACGTCAGATCGTCCGGCTTGCAAGGCTCGGCAGTGCCGGGTGTGCCCATGCGGGCTTGGGCGTCGGCGGCGAGCCGGCTCGCCACCTGTGGAAGCGAGCCGCTGCGCAGCCGTGTGATGATTTCCGCATCGTGCAGGTTGTCGTGCAGCCCGTCGCTGGCCAGCAACACCGTGTCGCGGGGCGCAAGCGGCAGCGTCGGGCCGACCTCGATTCGCATGGCGGGACAGCCGACGACGTTGGAGACGATATGGCGGTCGGCGTGCTGCATCGCGTCGGTGGGAGTCAGCACGCCGGCCTCGACAGCATAGCCCACCGGCGAATGGCAAACGGTTTGCAGCTTCACCCGGCCCCGTCCGCCGACCACGAGAATGGTCGAGTCGCCGGCATGGTACGGGCGCATCGAAAGCTGGTCGATTTCGACGGCGGCCAAGGTCGTCGCCGCTCCTCCGCCGAGCGCGAGCACGCGCTGATTGGCTAGCTCGAAGCCGTCCAGAATCGCGGTGCGCAGGATGTCGCCGCGCTGCATCGCCGCGAGCACGGTTTCTTGCAGGGCTTCGACCGCCAGCCGCGAGGCTTGTTCGCCAGTGACGCCTCCGCCGACTCCATCGGCCACGATCAGCACGCCGGCCTCGTCGCTTGCGCGAAGAATCGCCGCGCTGTCCTCGTTCGGCGTGGCCTTGCAGGGCGAGCGGGCGGAAAAGACGGCCGCCTGTCCGCCGGCGAAGGGGGCGCAGTCGGCTTCGGCCATCGACTGGTCAAAGTAGCAGCGCGCCGGCTGCGTCGCCTCAGACGCCATAGCGAGTCCTTACGCAGTGGCTAACGATTTGGTGCACCAGGGACAGTGGCTCCAGTACGCCCGCAGCACGCCCCATCCGCAGCGGGCACACTTCTCATGCGTGCCGAGAATCTCCCACTTCTTGCGCACCTTGCGGTGGCACCAGGGACAGTAGCGCATAAACGGCATCAGTTCCTTCCGCGTGCAGCGCGGATTGCCGCAGCGGGCAACGTACCGCACATCAGTATATTGCCGCGTCGTGTGCGGTTCAAAGCCTGGCCCGTAGCACCAAGGGCAATAGGTCCAGTCGAGCTTCATGCCCCGATTGCAGCGCGGGCAGTGCGCGGGAAAGCGCGTCTCGTCGCGATGCACATCGCGCGTCGTGCCACACCAAGGGCAGCAGGACATCGTTTCGGAGACCGGGCCGTCGCACTTGGTACATTTGAAATGTGTCTCAAGCTGCTGTCCGTACTGCCGCTGAAATTGCTTGCGGCGGACGGTCTTCCAGTCGCGGGCGGTGCCGTTGTTTCCGCGCCGCCGGCGGGTGTCGTAACGCAGGGTGCGGGTCTTGATGCGGCGGAAGGCATTCAGCATCTGGTCGGCGTCTTGAAACCGTTTTTTCGGATCGACCTCGATCGCCCGCCGCAGGAGCTCGATCAGGTCGGGATGCAGCCGATTGCGCAGCCGCTCGTAGCGCGGCGGGGGCCAATCGAACGGCCACTCGGGCAGATGGCCTGAGAGCATCCGGTACATGATAAGGCCGACGGAAAAGACGTCGGAGCGAAACGACGGCTTGCCCATCGCTTGCTCAGGGGCCATGTAGCCCATCGTGCCCGACCCCGACGCGCGGATCGTCCGCAGCGCCATCTTGGCAATACCGAAGTCGGTCAGCCGCAGGCGGTTGTCAGAAAAGAGAATCAGGTTCTCGGGCTTCACGTCGCAATGGATGATGCGGTGGCGATGCGCGTAGGCGACCGCTTCCAAAATCTGCTCGGAGTAGTCGAGCACCGTCCGCAGCGCCATGCGGCTTTGCAGCCGGTCGGCGAGCGTCTTTTCGCCTAGCGCGAAAACGACGACGAAATGGTCGCCGATGAACTCGGCGTTCTTCAGCGGCAGGATATTCGGATGATCGAGCTTCGCCGCCAGCCGAACCTCATTGCGAAAATCCTCGATGATGTTCTTGCTGACCTGCGAGGCGTGCGGGATCTTGAGCGCCACGCGAATCCCCTCGATTGTATCGAGCGCGCGGTAGACGACGGCAAAGCCACCTTCCGCCAGACGGCGTTCGATGCGGTACTTGCCGAGTGTTTGCCTTGCTTTGAGCACGGGGAGCGAGGAGTCGGGGACTGAGATCGGGAAACTGGAGGCTATTGTCTGCGGTGGGCGGCGCGGAAACAAGTCTGCCCGCCTGGTTGCCACGGACGCGCAAAGCGTAGCGGCGGCTGGCCGAGGCGTCTAGGTCGCGCGGAGAGAGGGCCGACAGCAGGCGCGAACGGCCCATCAACAGGACACCGCCGGAGGCGGCGAAGTTCGGCTTTGAGCAGGCTAGCGCAGTGCTGGTTTCCCTGTCGCGCCCCGGGCTGTCGAACATTGCCCCGTTGGGGCGAGCAGAATGCTCGCCACGGTGGCCGCCGCATACGGTGGACCGGGGTTAGAACTCCAGCGGCCGATACTGGAGCGTCAAGTCCGGCTCGATCAGCAGCAGATGGTTGCGCGGCACCGCTGCCCAGCCCGGCTCGTCAGTCAGCGGCTCGGAGGCCACCAGTAGCGCGTGGTGTGCCCCCTGCGGGACGGTCATCCCGCACTCGCCATCCTCGCAGACGTAGCGCTCGCCGGTGTGGACGTAGAGGCTTGGAGCATCGCCGGTGCGGGAGGTGAAGCGGGAAGCGACCGCCCGCTCGCCGTCGGAGACGACCAAGTTCAGCAGCGTCCGCTTTTCGGCCCCGATCGCCTCGGTGTGGGCCACCACGGCACGGATCGTCGCCTCCAGCGCCCGGGCCATCCGCTCGGTCTGCGAAGCGGCGTCGATCTCTTTCAGAAAGTCGCAGAACAGGGCAAAGACATGCTCAGAGTCAGTCGTGCCGCCGATTTGGTGGAAGGCCTCGTCGGAGAGCCGCTGCAGAAAGCTCCGCTTCAGCCGCTGCCAGCCGCCGATCGAGCCGTTGTGCATGAACGCCAGCCGCCCCGCGGTAAAGGGATGGCAGTTCGCCTCCGACACGCCCAGCCCCGACGTGGCCGCACGGACATGCGCCAGGATCACCGGGCTTTGGGTGACGCGGGCGAGGTTCTTGAGATTCTGGTTGTTCCAAGCCGGCTGAATCGAGCGAAACACCGCCGGCTCGTCGGTCAGCTCCGGCACATACCACGCCACCCCGAAACCGTCGCCATTAAGCGGCTCGACGCGCATCCGCGCCTGAAAGCTCTGCCGCACGATCGAATAAGTCGGCCGCGTGGTGAGCAAGTCGAGCGTAATCGACGGTCCCATGTAGAGAACGAAGCGGCACATTTGGAAAGCGGAAAGCGGAAAGCGGAAAGCCGCGCTGACGCGGCGCGGGAGTGTTCCTGGGTTGGGCTGAGTTGGTTTAGACGGCGAAAGTCAGCGGTAGCGCGTCTGGTGCTGCGTGACAGGCCCAGCGAACGTACCCGGCTTTCCGCTTTCCGCTTTCGCTACACCATCGGCTCGGGGTGGCCGGGATCTTTGCGGCGGCCGCTGGACTGCAGGAGGCGGAACCCGATGTCGGAGCGGATAAAGGCGTACAGGCTGAGCGTGATCGCCAGCAGCACGCCGCCGGCGAGCAGGCGGTTGTAATCTTCTCCGCGAAAGACGTCGCCCACCCCGACTTCGGGCTTCGTCACCGGCGCGATCGGCAGTCCGTACCGCTCGGCCAGGTCTTGGATTTGGATCAGGTGGATGACGGGAATGCCCTCGCTAATGAAGCGGGCCATCACGCCGTCGATCTGTTGGATGCGGCCCGGCGGACGTAGGTTAAGGCCGGGGCGAAACATCTTTTTGCCGGCCGTGCGGCCGACCGACACCGCGCCGCCGCCGACGTTGATGTAGGCTTTGATCGGCGAACCGCCGGCGAGCGTGTGGTAGGTCTGGATGCGGTCGGCGACGTTTTCTTCAAACGTCTCGGCTTCGACCTTGGGCAGCTTGTTGCGCTCGATGCCGGCTTCGATCTTCTCCAAGCTCTCGCGGTCGAGGCCCAGTCCCCGATCCTCGTAGCCGCCGATCGAGGATTTCACCGAGCGGAAGCCAAAGACCTGCTGCTCCTGAAGGTGGCGTTCCATGTCGATCCAGAGCAACTCCGGCACGTTCGCCCCCCATTGGGACGCCGAAGCGCTGGAGATGATGATCGGCTTCAGCCCGAGCGCCTCAATCGCCGCGTAGACGCAGACGTTGATCGCCGGAAACGATCCCGAGACGCCGACGGCGACAGTATCGCCTTCCTTCACTTCGGCCCGCTTGAGCATGTCGACGATCACAGCGGCGAAGTTCGGGTTGACCGAGGTCTGCTTCGAGGTCAGATCGCCCGAAACGGTCGTGACCGGCGAGATCGGCAGACCGATCAGCCCGCTGGCGGTCGGATCGGTCGAGATGTCGATCGGCGGGCCGTGGGTCGAGCGCAGATACCAGATCTGGTCCATCGCGTGCTCGGCCAGTTCCGCTGCTTCCTTCTTCTCCTCGAAGTAGGGGCGCTTCTTGATGATCGTCAGATTCTCGACCAGCAGCAGCCCCACGACCGCCAGCACGGCGATCAGCGTCAGCGCGGTACGAGAGACAGCACGCGGCCGCCAGTAGATCTTCTTCATAATAGCTTCATTTCCGAGCCAAAGACGATAATCATAATCAGTCGCACCACCACCGACGCGGTCAGCAGCGTGGTGAGCGTTTCGACCAGCCCTTGCCGATCGAGCCAGATGGCGATCAGCCCCGGGATGATGTAACCAATCACCACGAAATCGGAGCGGGCAAAAGTTTCCAAGCCGTGCAACGAACCGTAGGGCACAACGTCCATCACCATCCGCACCAGATAGCCGACCAGAATCATCATCACCGTGCGGCGTTTGCCGTAGATGATGACAATCGTGCCGAGCAAGTAGACGATGAAATAGGTCGCCAGCGCGGCAACGATCGTCAGCCCCACGTCGATAGGCCGATGCAGATAAAGGGCGAAGTAGCCGGGCACGACCATGCCGCCGGCGGCCAAACCAAACACTTCGGAGAAGACCAGGCTGACCGCCAACCCGACTCCGATGGCGACCGATAAAAAGGAGATCACTTCATTGCTCTCATCGTACTGCGGTTAGCAAAGTAGCGCACCAGATCGAGTCCGGGGCCGCCGATGTTGGCCATGCCCATCACCAGCGATGATTTGCCCGATAGCTCGATCACCGTTTCAAAAATTTCTTCCACCCGCCGATCCTCGGCGAACTTGAGTTTCAGCGGGTTCAATCCGCTCTGGGTGGCGGCACGGGCGAAGATGTACGTGCCGCTGCCGATCAGCATGTAGTAGTCCGCTTCCGGCCAACTGACGATCACCTCGCCCAGTTGCTTCGAGCGGTCGGGCCGGTCGGCACGGCAGTTGAAAATCGCGATCCGCCGGTCCACGTCCCGGTAGCGTTCCAGCGCCATCTTCCAGATGCGGAGCGTCGATTCGGGATCGTTGGCGGCAAAACCGTTGACGAAGTTGATCTGCCGGCCAAAAAAATCCATCTCGTGCGCCGTCATCGCGCCCGGATCGGGCGACGCCTTCCACATGCCCTGCAGCGCGACGCTTCGCCGCACGCCCAGGTCTTCGCAGACACGCAGGGCGAGCGCGAGATTTTCCGCGTGCTCGACATACGAAAAGCCGGCCAAATCCAGCGGCGTAATCGCCGCCACTTCGTCGGCCGTGATCGGAATGAGTTCCGTGCCGCGATCGTCGCAAGCGCGGGCAAAGACCTCCAGATGGCGCTGCTCGGCGGTGAAGAGCTTGCCGTTGATCGGCACCATGCCGGCCAGCGCCTTGGCCACATCCACTTCGGTCGGCCCCATCACGTCCAGATGGTCCGCCCGGGCGTTGGTGATGACGCCGTGCGTACTGCGCACCAGCTTCGACTCGCAAAGCCACTGCAGGCTGGGAATCAGCGCCATGCACTCGATGACCAGCGCCTCGGCGTTGAAATCAACCGCCGTGTCGACGATCCGCAACTGCTCGATAACATTCGCCTTGGCGGGGCGGAAGACGGGGTACTCCGACCCATCGGGGAGAATCATCCGCGGCAGCGTGCCGGTCGTCTTGGCGCAGGTGCGAAAGTTCCCAGCGCGAAGTCCGGCGGCGATCAAGCGGGTGACGCTCGACTTGCCCCGGGTGCCGTTGACGTGCACGCGAACCGGAATCCGTCCGAGACGGCGGCGGTGCATCAGGCCTTCCAGCATCCCGCTCGCCGCCAGCAGCGAGGTGGTCGCTAAAAGTACGCCGAAAGAAGGCATAAAACCCTTTACTTGATTCGTCGCGGTGCGCGGACTCGCGAGCGAGGAGCCGCGAAGCACCTATTGAACGTTCGGCCGCCGAAGGCGTCTGCCTTCACGCGAAGTTGCAAACACCGCAGCCGGAGAACGCCTTCCGCCCCTGCACCCATCGCTTCCAAGTCCGCCGCACGCGCGATTCTCCTCTCGCCCTGCCGCCGCCCCCATGTGAGCAAGTCCGGCGGCGGGCAAAGGACCGCGAAAGCGAAGCGAGGGGCGGAAAAGCTTTCCCCCATTACACAGCATGCCGAAACCCACCGCAAGCCAACGGTTCGCCGAGAAACGCAATTTTCACGGCCGCCGCACCTCGCCCCGGCAAGCATCGCTAGCAGCCGGCTCGGCCGGCGAACCGGCGGGCAGCTTTCAGCATTTAGAGCGCGTCTGCTTTCCCTGTAGCGCGGCGGGACACCTCTTTTCGCCCGCAGCCGCCAAGCCGGTTAACCGCTTCGCCCCTTACCGCGATGCGAGAGCTGCCTCCCTGGATTCCCGCCTGCGCGGGAAGGGCTAGGCCCCACAATCTTCGGCGGGTAGGCTTCTGCTGCGGCGGCGGTAGCTAGAGAGGGTTTAACGAAGTTGCGAGACTTGCTTGCCCATGGAGCCGCCTCCCGAACGGTGGCGGCGGATTTCCGATCCTCCCAAGATCGCACAACTCGCGATAGAATGGAGCCATTGCGGGGCGGCCTGCGCCCGGCTTTGCCCTCCAGCCGCCCCCACTGTGTTCTCCCCTAGCGGCCGCGCCGTGTACACCGTCCTCGAAATCAACCCCAGCCTTCCGCGTCCCGTCTGCCGCGTGCTGCGCGGTGCGGCGCTCCTGGCGCTGCTGGTTCTGCCTGCTCTTGCGGCTTCCTCACCAAGCCGAGGTCCGGCCGCCGCGCGGCTGGAAAAACTGCGGGCACTGGAACTGCTCGAAGTTCCTGCTCCGGCCAAGGGGCCGGCCGCGAAGCCGCTCGGCCCCCTGGCTCCGGCGGTCGCCACGGTGCGGCTGCCGGGCGAGTTTGAGCCGCAACACGCGATCTTGCTCGGCTGTCATTCGATGTTGCTCGACGCGCCGGAGTTGTTCACCGGCATCGTGGCCGCCGCACAGCCGCAACTGGAAATCGTGGCTCTCGTGCGCAATGTCGGCGAGTACCAACGCGCGCAAAAACTCTTAGCCGATGCCAACATCCCCGCCGCGCGGGTCCACTTCGCCGAACTGCCGCACGACACGATGTGGACCCGCGACTACGGGCCGATGATCGTGCAGCGCTTCGATGGGCAGGCCATCGTGCTCGACGCCGACTACAGCCGCCAAGCGCGGCCCGAAGACGACGCACTGCCGAAGCGGCTCGCTGCGGCGCTTCATCTCAGAAGCGCGCAAGTGCCGCTCCACTTGGAGGGGGGCAATCTGCTCAGCAACGGACGCGGCCTGTGCGTGGCGAGCCGCGATCTGCTGTACGCGAACCAGGCCGCCGGGCGAAGCGAAAAAGAGGTCCGCCAGCTGCTCCGCGAGTTTTACGGAGCAAGCCAAGTGGTGTTCCTAGAGCCGCTGATGGGCGAGTCGACCGGGCATGTCGATATGTTCGCCACGTTCGCCGCGCCCGACGCGATTGTCGTCGGCGCGTACGATCCGCAAATCGACCCGGCGAATGCAGCGGTGCTCGATCGCAACGCCGCCCAGCTCTCGCGGGTGATGACGCCGCAAGGCCGGCTCCGTGTGGCGCGCATCGCGATGCCGCCGAACCGTGACCAGACGTGGCGGACCTACACGAACGTCGTCTACGCCAACGGCGCGCTACTGTTGCCGACTTACGGCGATCTGGACGCGGCCGGTCAGGCTCAAGCGATTGCCACCTACCGACAGTTGCTCCCGGCGTGGAAAATCGTGCCGATCGACGCCCGCCGCGTCAGCCGGCTCGGCGGCGCGCTGCACTGCGTCACGATGAACCTGGGCGTCATCCAGCGACTGCCCAAGTTTCCCGCACCCGCGCAGATCGAAGCGCCGGCATTCAAAGAACTGGCCAGCCGCCGCTCAAGGGCCGTGCGATTAACGGTAGCATCGACGCGGCAAGCCGGCGTGGACGCCGCGGGCGAAAAGAGCGCTCCCCTGACGCAATATGTAAAGCGCACGTCATTCCCGCGCAGGCGGGAATCCAGTGGCGAGCATTCACGATCTGGGTTCCCGCCTGCGCGGGAATGACAGTTTCTGGGCCGGCGTGCCGGTGTCGCCACCGGCGCTGGGGCGGCGTGGAACGAGCGTCTGCCCTGCTCGCGGTCTAGCGGGTACAATTGTGCCCTTTGTCAATTTTCGAGGCGCGGCGGTCTGCTCCGCCGCTCGTTACTTTTTAGGTCGTCGTATGTCCGAACCGCTGCTGTACGAGACACACTGCCACACGCCTCTTTGCCAGCATGCCGTCGGTGAGCCGGAGGAGTACGCCGAGGCGGCTGCGGCAAGAAACCTGCGAGGGCTGATCGTGACTTGCCACAATCCGATGCCCGACGGCTTCTCGCGGCTGGCGCGGATGCGCGTGGAGCAGTTCGAGGAATATTTGGCGTTGGTCGAGCGGGCACGCGCGGCGATGGCCGATCGGGTGGACGTGCGGCTGGGCCTGGAGTGCGATTACTTTCCCGACCATGTCGCATGGGTGGAACAACAGCTTGCGAGTGCCGAGTTTCATTACGTCCTCGGCTCGGTGCATCCCCAACTGCACGAGATGCGCGAGCGGTACTGGCAGGGCGATCCGGTCGCGTATCAGCGCACCTACTTTCGGCTCCTGGCCGAAGCGGCCGAGACGCGGCTGTTCGATTGTATCTCGCACCCGGACCTCGTGAAAAACATCACGCCCAAATCTTGGCAGCCGGAGGAGCGAATGAGCGACATCCTGCCGGCGCTCGACCGCATCGCCGCCACCGGCACGGCGATGGAACTGAACACCTCGGGGGCCAATAAAATCCTGCCGGAAATGAATCCGTTCCCGGCCATGCTCCGCGCGATGCGGGAGCGCGCGATTCCGGTCGTGCTGGGCGCTGACGCGCACGAGCCGCAGCGGGTGGGGGATCGGTTTGCCGAGGCGCTACGGCTGCTGCGCGATTGCGGCTATGAGCACGTGAGCTATTTTCTTCATCGGCAGCGGCAGGACGTGCCGATCGACGCGGCCCTGGCGAGTCTGGCCTGAGCGGCCGCGCGTGGCATCGGCCCTTTCGGCCGAGTAGACTAGCGGCAGCGTTTTTCATTCCGTGACCTTTGCCGCAGGAGTGGACCATCCATGCCGCGAATTGCTTGTTTCATTGTACTGGCCGCCGCATCGCTCTTTCCGTCGCTGGCCACGGCCGAGCGGAACACCGGCCCGTGGAACGTCGAGCAACTCAAGCAGACGCCCAAAATCTGGTGGAACAACGATCGCTCCGAACTGCGTGGCTCGCTCTACTACGAGGGAGAGCCGTATCGCGGCAAGCCGACTCGCATTTTTGCCTATTACGCTCTGCCGAAGAAAGCAGCCCATGAAAAAGTGCCGGCGATGGTGCTCGTGCATGGCGGCGGCGGGACGGCGTTTAAAGAGTGGGCGGACCTGTGGGCGGATCGCGGCTATGCGGCCTTGGCGATGGATTTGGGCGGATGCGGACCGAATCGCAAGAAGCTGCCCGATGGCGGTCCTTCGCAGGCGACGGGGCAAAAGTTTCGCCTGGATGAAGGCGTGAAAAACGCCTGGCCCTATCAAGCCGTCGCCAACGTGATGCGCGGCGTTTCGCTGCTCCAGAGTTTGCCGGAAGTCGATCCCGAGCGGATCGGCATCACGGGCATTTCCTGGGGCGGCTATCTCACCTGTATCGTCGCGGGCGTCGACGAGCGGCTCAAGGTGGCCGTGCCTGTTTACGGCTGTGGGTTTCTGCAAGACAACAGTGAGTGGCTCGAAATCTTCAGCCGGATGACGCCCGAGCAGCGGAAGCTGTGGCACGAGCAGTTCGACCCATCGCAGTATCTGCCGGGCGTAAACATTCCGATTCTATTCGTCAACGGCACGAACGATCATGCCTATCCGCTCGACAGCTACCAAAAGAGTTACCGCCTCGTGCCGGGAGAGCGCAACCTCTGCGTGACGGTCCGCATGCCGCACAACCATCCCGACGGCTGGAAGCCGGTCGAGATCGGGCTATTTGTCGATTCCGTGCTCCGCGACGGAAAGCCGCTGGCCGAATTTACCGGCGTAACGCGAAACGGGCGTCAAGTCACGGCGCAGTTCGAGACGACAGCGCCCATCAAAAGGGCGCAGTTACACTACACGACCGACACCGGGCGCTGGCAAGATCGCCACTGGCAAAGCATCCGGGCACAACTCGACGGCAACCGCGTCCGCGCCCAACTGCCCGAAGCGGAGCGGCTGGCGTGGTTCCTCACGATTACCGACCAGCGCGGCGCGACGGTCTCGACGGAACATGAAGAAGGCGGAAGGCGGAAAGTAAAAGCGGAAAGCGGAAAGCCGGGCTGACGCCGGGGGCTGACTGCTGAAAGCTGATGGCTGACCGCTAATCACCGGCCTTCGCTTGCTGGTCCCTGGTCCCCTGCTCCCACTTCCACTCGGGGTGAAGTGGAAGCGCGCTCCATGATCGGCTGGCCGCTGATGCGCAGGTACATGACGGAGTAGATGACCGACACCAGCGGCAGCGCCACCAGTAGCCCCACGACACAGGCTAAGAGGCCAAGTAGGCTGATGCCAATCCCGAGGATCGTCAGCACAAAGACGCTCGCCTTGTTGTTGGCGTTCAGTTCGCGGGAGACGGAAAACGATTCGAGCACGCCCGTGCGGTTGTCCACGATCAAATACCAGTAGGGCCAGAAGAACAGGTACACGAACACGCCCGGGACAATCAGCAGCAGAAAACCGCCGACGAGCATCAGCCCGAACAGAATCGAGCCGCCGATGGCCGGCAGCAGCCACGGCCCTCCGGCAAACAGGGTTGCAATTTCCGGGTCTTGGCCCCGCGCCGCGTCGAGCGCGATGCGCGTAAAGCCGATCGCTATATAGATGCTGAAGATCTGCGCGGCGATCTGCAACGCGACCGAGAGAAGCTGGAGTTGGTCGCCTTCAAAGAAGACGCCGCTCATCCCGATTGCGAAGCCAAAGAGTTGTTCGAGCACGACCGTGAGGAAATACGCCCCGACCAGGATACCCCAGTACTGCTGAAAGACTTCCCAACTGCGGGACATCACATCGCCGATGTCGAGCGGTGTGGGGACGATCGGGGCCGGGGCCGCGGCAATGGTCGCCCCCCCGGCATCGACTGCCTGCGGGGACTGAAACGGGTTCTCGCTCGCCGCCGCGTGACCGGAAGACGCCGCGAAACTCGCCACCGCGCGCTGCGCGGCCGGCACTTGGCTGACCGAGCCGCACTCGGGGCACTGAGCCGTTTTCCCCTCCGCCTCGTCGCTCACCCGCAGCAGTTTATGGCAACCGGGGCAGCGAAACTCAATCGTCATCGCACGCATTCCTTCGGCAAAGAGAGAGGGGCTAACCGTCGGCGGTTTAGAATAACAGGCTCCGCCAGCCCAGGGCAATCTGGAAACCGCCCTCCCAGCACCAGGGTCGCCTGTTCCCGCGCCGGGCAAAGTGATACGCTTGAAGGAGCGGTTAGCTGTCAGCCAAAAGCTCTCCGCTTTCAGCGGTCAGCGGTTAACAATACCCAAGCCCGTCACCGCCGCGCAACACGTCCTTCCCGCGCAGGCGGGACCGAGAGGGGCGAAC
>CAYZVT010000065.1:0-16168 GCA_964481585.1 uncultured Pirellulales bacterium | reverse complement strand
GCACCGCGCGCCGGCAGCACGCACACGAAGTACGTCATGTTCGACCTGGAGGACCTGGACGGCATGGTCCGCACGATCATGTGGCCCGAACAGTTCGCGCTCTACGGCCATCTGGTCAAGCCCGACGCGGTGGTGGTCTGTCGCGGCAAGATCGACCGCCGTCCCGGCAGCGAGGAAACCAATTTTATTGTGGACGAGATGCTCTCGCTCGATGAACTCGAATCGCGCTACACCAGCGGCATCATGATCCGCGTGCTCGAAGACCGCCACGGCCTGCAAGGGCTGGAACGGCTGCACGAAATCCTGCGCGGCTATCCGGGCGATAAATCGCTGCGCGTGCTGTTGCAACTTGCCGACGGCGTGCGCGTCTATCTCGACAGCCCGACGATGCGCGTGGAACTAACGCCCGAGATGCGCCGCCGCGTCGACGATCTACTCGGCCCCGGTAATTTCCGACTCGTCGTGCAGCAGCCCAAGCTGCAAAACGGCAACGGCCGTCAGCGCGCGGTGGCGGCGCACTAGGACGCGCATCGCGGATGCGTCATCCCCGCGCAGGTGGGAATCCAGGGCGCGCGGTGCGTTTCCCTGTAGCGCCCGAAGCGGCGAAGGGGGCCTGGAGGCCACGGGCGAAAAGAGGTGCAGCGCACGCGCGACAGGGAAAGGCTGGCGCGCCCCTGGTTCGCAATTCACCATTCACAATTCAAAATCCCGGTCCTCTGTCCTTCCCGCCTGCGCGGGAAGGACGTGCTTTGCTGACGGCTGATCGCTATCCCTTGGCTTCCCGCCTGCGCGGGCCGGCTCGCATTGGGCCGGCTGATTTTTCCGTCCGCAACGATTCTTCGGATCATCCTCGCCCCTCCAATCGGCCGATGAATTTCAATGCTGTCTGGCCGGTGGCAGTGGCTTCGATGGCATTGAAGGATTCTCTGAAAGAGCCGAAGGATGGTTGCTCCCCCGTTGCGCGTTCTGCTGGCAGGCTCGCTGTTGCTGCTGATTGTCGCCAGCGCGCAGGGGCAAAACCTTCCCGCGCGGCTACCCCGCGCGACCGCGCCCCGCCCACGTCGCGAGGATTTCTCGGCAGGCCCCGGCTACGCGGAGCTGGTGCGGCGACTGGAAGCGGCCGAGGCGGAGATCCAGCAGCTACGCCGGGCACAGCCGATGGCGGCCGTCGCGCAGCCTTTTAGCCCCCCGGAAGCGGCCGAGCTGACGCCGCCGGGGCTGGTGCTGCCGGAACTGCTCAATCCGGCCAATCCCGAGGCGACCGAGCGGCTAGAAGCCCTGCGGCGACTGCCCGACTTGGAAGGCCGGGTGGAAGCGCTCGAAGTGGCGCGAGAGAAGCTCCCGCTCGTCCGCCTCAGCGGTTTATTTCAGGCGGATGCCTTTTACTTCAATCAAGACGCCGACAGCTTTGCCACGCTGGCCGATCCGTTTCCGGGCGTGCCCGGCGCCCAGTCCGGCATCGCGGAGGGCGACCTTCAAAATGGCGCCGATTTCCGCCGCGCCCGTTTGATGGCGATCGGCCAGGTGGCCGAAAACGTGAACTACGTCCTAGAAATGGATTTCGCCGCCCCCGGCCGTCCCAGCTTTATGGACCTGTGGGGGGAAGTGACCGACCTGCCGCGCGTGGGCAATGTGCGGATTGGGCAGTTCCGCCAGCCCTTTAGCATGACGGCGATGACCAGTATTCGCACGCTGCCGTTTCTCGAACGCCCGCTCCCCTTCGCCTTCGTACCGTTCCGGCGTCTTGGCGTGATGGCTTATGACCAGTCGGAGGATTTGCGTTCAACGTGGGCCTACTCCGTCTCGCGCGCCAATGCCGATCCCTACGGCGGCGATCTCGGCGACCAGAACGGCTACGCCTTCTTTACCCGCGCCACGCGGCTGCTCTATTACGATGAGCCGGCCGAGGGGCGGTATCTGGTGCATGTCGGCGGCAATTACGCCTTCGTCGCCCCCACCGAGAATCGCTACCGATTCGCCACAATTCCTGAGTTGGGCGCTCAGCAGGCGTCCCCGCCGGGCGTGGTCAGCAATTCGCTTCCGCTGTTCGTCGACACCGGGCTGCTTTCGCTCGACCATTTCCATCTGATGGGCGCGGAGCTGGCCGCTTCCTACGGCTCGTTCTGGGCCCAGGCGGAATACCTGCACGTGCTGGCCGATCAGACGGCGGCCTCGGCGGTCGGTTTCGACGGGGTATATCTGGAGAGCGGTTACTTCTTGACCGGCGAATCTCGTCCCTACAATCGCGCGGCGGGCGTCTTCGGTCGCGTGATCCCCTATGAAAACTTCTTCGCCGTCGATCGCGGCATCTGTGGCATCGGAGCGTGGGAAGTCGCCGCGCGCTACTCGTATCTCGACCTGACGGATGAAAACGTGCTGGGCGGCACGATCCAGGATTTCACCGCCGGCCTCAATTGGTACTGGAATCCCTACACCAAACTGCAATTCAACTACATTCACGCCTTCCTCGAGAACCCCTTCCACGGCGCAAGCGATACCGATCTTTTCGCCGCCCGCTTTCATCTCGACTTTTAATTCAAGCTCACCCTGAGCGTGGCACCAGGAAAGGCCATGCCGAAGCGAGCCTCCCGCCCGCTTCGACTCCGCAGCCCGCCCCAGGCGGCGCCGGTCGTGGGGAATTGAAGGATTTTTTCAAATCTCCGCACTTTCACCTCGACCCTCCGCCCCCGCCGGTCGTATATTAGACCCATGCTTCGGCCCGCCTCCGTTTCCCGCCACGTGCTCTGTTACCTGCTCGTAGCGAGCTGCTCGTTTCTGCCGCTCATGCCGGGCGCTACGGGTGCGCACCAGTTGGAGTCGGCCGACTACGAGACGGAACACGTCCAGACCGCCACGGGCGGGAGCGGCGTGGCGCTGTTGGCGGTGTTGCTCGTCGAGGAAGAAGAGCAACAGACCAAACGCGAACTTTCGCGGCTCGAATCCGGCGGCGAAGCCGACTTCGCGGCCAATCTGCAGCCGAAAAGCTGCTCCCCGGCGTGCTTCTTCTCCGCCGCCTTGCAGTTGCCCCACGGGCTGACGCTACGGACTTCGGAAATCCGTTTGCAGATCTAGCTCTCTCTCGCGATCGCGCTGCGCTTGCCCCGCAAGCCTCTTGCGCGTGATCGGCAGTTCTTTTTAAGCGTCGCTTGCGTGTCCTGTTGTTGCGCTTCGTGAACGGAATCGCCGGCGTCGCAAGCTTTCGCTCGCTGTGACCATCCCCGCTCCGGCGCTACGCGGACGTACTACTCCGCCCCGCCCGCGCCACATGGGCCTCTCCGCACCGTTTCCGCCTTTGTCCTTAACCTGGGATAAACATCGCCATGAATGGTTCTGATTCCCGCGAGCCGGTCCCGGTCGGCACGCTCTCGAATCTGAGCAAGTATCTGCGCCACGATTTGGTTTCCGGCTTCTTGGTATTTCTGATCGCGCTGCCGCTGTGTCTGGCAATCTCGCTTGCCTCGGGCTACCCGGCCATCGCCGGCATCTTCACGGCGATCATCGGCGGCGTGATCAGCGCGGTGGTCAGCAATTCGGAACTGACGATCAAAGGCCCAGCCGCGGGGCTGATCGTGATCGCTATTGGATGCATGCTCGACTTTGGCTTCACCGGCGGCCGAGACCCGGCCGCGGACTTGGCCGCCTATCGCATGGCGCTCGCCGTCGGCGTAGTGGCGGCCGTCGCGCAAATTGGCTTTGCCCTGCTTCGCAGCGGCGTGCTCGGCGAATTTTTTCCGACGGCCGCCGTGCATGGCATGCTCGCGGCGATCGGCGTGGTCATCATGGTGAAACAACTTCCGGTGGCTCTCGGCGTCAAAATCGCCGGCGGCCCGCTTGAATTGATTGCCGACATCCCGCACATTCTCGCCCAGTCCAACCCTGAGATCGCGCTGATTGGAGTGGTCAGTCTGATTCTTCTGTTCGGCAAGCCGCTGCTGAAAACCCGCTGGCTCGAGATGATCCCGGCGCAACTGCTCGTCGTGCTCGTGGCGATTCCGCTCGGCATGCTGTTCGACCTAACGCACGAGCACACCTATACCTTCGGCGGCCACCGCTACGCCGTGGGCGAACAGCATCTAGTGAATGTACCGTTCAGCATGTTCCAGGCCATCACGACGCCCGACTTCTCCGCGCTGGCGTACCCGTTCGCTTGGAAATGGGTCGTAATGTACGCCCTCATCGGCAGTCTCGAATCGCTCTTGAGCGCCAAGGCGGTCGATCTGCTCGACCCCTGGAAGCGGAAAACCAACCTCAACCGCGACCTGCTCGCCATTGGCATCGGCAACCTACTCGCGGCGTTCATCGGCGGACTGCCGATGATTTCCGAAATCGTGCGCAGTCGGGCAAATATCGACAACGGCGCGCGGACCCGTTTCGCCAATCTCTTTCACGGTCTATTTCTGCTCCTCTGCGTAGCGCTGTTGCCGGCGGTGATCCACCGAATTCCGCTTGCCGCGCTGGCGGCGATGCTGATTTACACCGGGTTTCGGCTCGCGCATCCGCGGGAGTTCGTGCACGTTTTCAAGGTTGGACCCGAGCAACTGGTGATCTACACCACCACGATCGTGGCGGTGCTGGCCACCGATCTGCTGATCGGCATTGCCATCGGCATTGCCACGAAATTCGTGATCCACCTCATCAACGGCGTGCCGCTGCGTTCGTTCTTCAAGCCGTATGTCGAGGTGATCGAACAGGACGCGGACACCTATCGCATCGAGGTGGCGCACTCGGCCGTGTTCAGCAATTGGATTCCGTTCCGCAAGCAGATTCTGAACGCCGGGTTGGTCCATCACAAAAACGTGATCGTCGATCTCTCGGGAACGCGACTGGTCGATCATACGGTGATGGAGAAACTGCACGAGCTGGAGCGCGATTTCGAGCATGCGGGACTGCAGCTCGAGATCGTTGGACTGGAAAACCACAAGCCGCTCTCCAACCATCCCCACTCGGCCCGCAAAGCGGTGCTGCGTGAAGCCTAACGGGAGGCCTCGCTTCGGCCGTCCACGCGTTCGAGCCGTTTTCCTCCAAACCACTAGGTTTCGCGATGCCTACCCTCACCTCGCACGACGCGCATGCGCTCTCCGGCGCTCCCGGAGAGCGCGCTGCCCGGCTCCAACAAGCCCTGGAACACGCAGCCCATTTTCTGCCGTCCCAGGGACCGATTACCGCTTTCGTGCATCACAACCCGCTGCACATGTTCGAGGATCTTCCCTTCGACGAGGCGGTGAAGAAGGCAAGCCGGATCTATAACTGTCAGCCTTACTGGCCGGAACCGCGCTTCCGCCAGGAGATGAGCCACGGCCGCATTCGCAGCGACGATTTGCGGGCGTGTTTGCACGAGGATCTCGGCGCGCAAGGCGACGAACTCGTGGCGGGGCTGGTGTCGCGCTACGCGCTGCGGCTAACGATGCTCGAGTACCCGGTCCGCTTGGCTTCGCCCGCCGAATTGCGGTGGTTCGTCGCCGAAACCGACGCCCTCCGCCGCTATCGGAGCGATGCCCCGGCTGAAATGCGGGAGCGGTTTCTGGAAACGACCCGGCATTGGGTGATGCGCGATCTGCGTCCCAACGGGCACGCGCCGCGCGGCGCCGAGGCGAAGCTGCAAGCCGCGCTCGCCGACCTGTTTGCCCGATTCGGTGCCGACTCGATCGAAAGCTGGAGTGAACCGACCTGGGAGGCCTTTGGCCTTCAGACGTTGTGGCGAATTTGCCGCCGGGGCGTACACGGCATCAAAGCCGCCACCGCCCCCAAAAGCGGCGCGGTGCGGCCGCGCGACCTGCTGCTCGAAGCGACCGGCAGCGATTCCGACGTGCTGGTGCATAGCCGGCTGATTCCCTTTACGGCCGCGTTTCTCGATCAGGGGTTCGCTACTTGGCAGTTGCCGCGACGCGAGAGCGGCTTCTTCAGCGCCTTTGTCGCCCTCTACGGACTGCCGGGCGGACCGCCCGACCGCTGGCTGCACGGGCTGGCGGAGGAATTGGCGCGGCAGTCGGAGTCCAAGCCTGATCCACTGGGGTCGATTCTCCAATCGCTCGACGCGCTGGGGGTGGAGGAATCGCAGTGGGAGGAGTTTCTCACCGCTTCGCTGCTGGCCCTGCGCGGCTGGGCCGGCATGATCCGTCAAACCGAGCTTCGCGCCGATCGCCTCCGGCATCCCTCGCCGCCGGGTAGCCAGGTGGAATACTTGGCCGTCCAACTGCTGCTGGAACGCTTCGCGCTGGCCCATCTCGCGCGGAAAGAGCTGGGCTACACCGGGCCGCTCGCGCGCCTGCGACAAGCCTTGCCGAGCCGGTCGCCGCAGCACCACGAGCTGCACAACGTCGATCAGCGGGCCTTTTTGGTCTTCCAACTCGCCCAGGTGCTCGGCCTGCACGGCGCGGCGCTGCACCAGCTTTCCAAAAGTCAGTGGACCGAACTGGTCGAGGAGATTGAAACCTTTTCGGGGCTGGAACGGCGGCGTGTTTTTCAGCAGGCCTTTGAACGCCGCTACCGCACGCAGGCACTCGATGCCGTGGCGCTGCACGCCGCGCGAGGGGAGGAGCCTTCGACCGCCACGCCGCGGCTTCAGGCGATTTTCTGCATCGACGACCGCGAGGAATCGTTCCGCCGGCATCTGGAGGAAATCAGCGACGAGATTGAAACCTTCAGCGCGGCAGGCTTCTATGCGGTGCCGATGTACTACCGCGGCGCGGCCGATGCGCAGTTCGCTCCGCTCTGTCCGGCGATCCTCACGCCGCAACACTGGGTCGCCGAAGAAGCGGCCTATCCGCTGCAAAAGGCGCACCAGCGCCGCGCCGCCACGCGGCGCTATCTCGGCGCCGCCACGCAACAGGTCCATCTGGGCAGCCGAACCTTTGCCGGCGGAGCGCTGCTTTCGACGGTGTTGGGGCCGCTTGCCTCGGTTCCGCTTGTCGCGCGGATTCTCTTTCCCCGACTTACCAGCCGCATCCGTCGCACCGCCGGCCGGCTCGTGCAGCCGCCGCCTTGGACCCAGCTCCAGCTCGAACGGCAGCAGTCGCTTCCCGGCCCCGGACCCGACCATCTCGGCTTCACCGTCGACGAGATGGCCACCAGCGCCGAACTGATGCTCCGCGAATGTGGACTGACGAAGCGGTTTGCGCGGCTGGTCGTCGTCACCGGGCACGGCTCGTCGAGCCTCAACAATCCGCACGAGGCGGCCTACAACTGCGGCGCGTGCGCCGGTGGACGCGGCGGGCCGAATGCGCGGGCCTTCGCCCGCATGGCCAACGATCCCCGCGTGCGGCAGCGCTTGGCGCGCGCCGGAGTGCCGGTGCCGGACGAGACGTACTTCATCGGGGCGTACCACAATACCTGCGATGAGAGCGTGACCTACTTCGACCTCGACCGGCTGCCTGCCTCGCACCGCGCCGATTTCGATCTCGCGCGAGCGCAGATCGACCGCGCCCGCGAGCGGAATGCCCACGAGCGCTGCCGGCGTTTTGAATCCGTCCCGCTCGCCGTTTCCGCCGAGGCGGCGCTGCGGCACGTGGAACGGCGCGCCGAAGATTTGGCGCAGACGCGGCCCGAGTACAATCACGCCACCAGCGCGCTGGGCTTCGTCGGTCGCCGCTCCCGCACGCGCGGCTTGTTTTTCGACCGCCGCGTCTTTCTCACCTCCTACGACCCGACGGACGACGACGAGCAAGGCTCGACGCTGGCTCGGGTGCTCAAAGCGGCGATTCCCGTCTGCGCGGGCATCAGTCTGGAGTACTACTTCTCCTCGATCGATCCGGCCGGGTGGGGCTGCGGCAACAAACTGCCGCACAACGTCACCTCGCTGCTGGGCGTGATGGAGGGCGCGGCCGGGGACCTGCGGCCCGGGCTTTCCAACCAGATGATCGAGATTCACGAGCCGATGCGGATTCTGTTCATCATCGAATGCACGCCCGAAATGATGGGACGGATGCTGGAAGGCAACGAGGGGATCCGGCGCCTGTGCTACAACGATTGGATACAACTGGCGACGCTCAGCCCCACATCGGGCGACATTCACTTTTTCCGCCAAGGCGAGTTCGAGCGATACAAGCCGGAAAGCGATAAGCTGCCGCGCGCCCGCGCGTCGGTCGACTGGTATCGCGGCTGGCGCGATCATCTCGGCTTTGCCCAAATTGATCCGCGCCTGGCCGGCGCGCAGGAGCGCGGAACTTCGCGTGGAAAGGAAAAGGTGAGCTAATGGACTATGCCATGTGGTTTACCGCTTGCGGCGTGTGCGTGCTGGCCGCGCCCGCCGTCTTGCTGGCCGTGCTGGGGCTTTCCACCTTGCTCGGCTTTCCGCTCGGGGAGCGCTCGATCAGCCGGCTAACGCAGACGGCGATCGTCAGCGGCTTGGTGGCGGCGCTGGCGATTCTCGCGCTGATGCTCGGGCTTGGGCACCGGCATCTGGGGCTGCCGGCCGGGCATTGGGTGCTCCTGCCGGATTACCATTTTGTACTCAAATTCGTCTTCGACCGGCTTTCGGTGCCGCTGGCGATTCTCTCGTTTCTGCTCTGCGGAACGATTGCCGCGTTTGCCAACGCCTACCTACACCGTGAGCCTGGTTATCGCCGCTTCTTCGTTTTTCTGGCGATGTTCTTGCTGGGGATGATCGTCACGTCGCTGGCCGGCACGATCGAGACACTCTTTGCCGGCTGGGAACTGGTCGGCCTCTCGTCGGCGCTGCTGGTGGCTTTTTTTCAGGAGCGGCCCGGCCCGGTCCGCAATGGCCTGCGCGTGTGGGTGGTGTACCGCATTGCCGACGCGGCCTTGCTGCTGGCGGCGGTCGTGATGCATCACCTCACCGGCGGGGGCGATTTCGATTTACTGATGGGCATGGGAAGCTGGCCGGCGGGGGAAGCCCTGCTCACGCCGAACCAAGCCCTGCTGGTCGGCTCGCTCTTGCTCGTCGCCGCCGCCGGCAAGTCGGCGCTGTTTCCCTTCTGCGGCTGGTTGCCACGGGCGATGGAAGGCCCCACCCCGTCGAGCGCCATCTTTTATGGAGCGCTGTCGGTGCATCTGGGGGCGTTTCTCCTGCTGCGGATCGCGCCGATCCTCGATGTCTCGCCCTGGCTGGCCGCGATGGTGGTGACGCTGGGACTGGTGACGGCGCTGCTCGCGGCAATTGCGCAGCGGGTGCAGACCGACATCAAAAGTGCGCTGGCGTTCGCCTGTCTGACACAGATCGGCATCATCGTGGTCGAGATCGGGCTTGGTTTCCGCTACCTAGCCTTGGCCCACTTGATTGGGCACGCCTCGCTCCGCACGCTGCAATTCCTCCGCGCCCCGACCCTGCTGCGCGATTACCACACCCTCGAAAACGCCATCGGCGGCTCGTCGGCATCGGCCTCGCAGCACTGGGCGGCCTGGCTGCCGGCCGGACTGCGGCTGCGCATCTATCGCTTTGGCCTGGAACGCGGCTACCTCGACGCCTGGCTGACCGATTACCTCGCCGAGCCGGTGCTGCGCGGCTTCCGTCGCTGCGATGAGCTGGAACGCCGCTGGACCGATCTGCTCGCCGGTCGTCCGTCGCGCGAGTCAGACTCGATAAAACCTTCGGCCGGCTCTTTGGAAGAACTGTCATGAATGATCTGCATCTGCCTTGGTTAGAACTTTCCGTTCTGGTGCCACTTTTGGGCGCGGGCGTGGTCAGCCGCCTGCGCGAGCGGGACGGAGCCTGTCGCCTGGCGGCCGTGTTCTGCGGAGCGGCTCTCGCGCTCGTCGTCGGCGGCTGTTGGGACTTTTTATTGCTGCAAACCCCGCAAGCGCACGACCGCTGGGACATGCTGGCGGAAATCGCCGGGCGCGATCTCGTTCGGGTCGACCACTTCAACGCTCCGCTGCTGCCGCTGGTCGCGCTGCTCTACTTGCTCGTGGCCGTGGCCACGCTGCGCGCCAAGGCGCGCCGCTTTTCGTTCACGCTGATGCTGCTCTCCGAGTCGATCGCGCTGGCGACGTTTAGTTGCCAAGACCCGTGGACGCTGATCGCGCTCCTAGTGCTCGGCACGTTGCCGCCCTATCTGGAACTCCGTGCTCGTCAAAAGCCGACGCGCGTCTATCTGCTGCACATGCTGCTCTTCGCGTTGCTGCTGGTGCTCGGCTGGTCGATCGTGGAACTCGAAGATGGGCGGCGGCTGTACTCGCTCGCGGGTTTTCTTCCGCTGGTGATCGCGCTGCTGATCCGCAACGGCATTGCGCCGTTCCATTGCTGGGTGACCGATCTGTTTGAGCACGGCACGTTCGGCAGCACGCTGTTGTACATGAGCCCGATGGTGGGCGCGTACGCCGTCGTCCGCCTGCTGCTGCCCGTCGGCCCCGACGTCCCGATGCGGCTGCTCGGCTTGCTCTCGCTCGCCACGGCCGTTTACGCCGCCGGCATGGCGCTAGTTCAGCGCGAAGCACGCCGCTTCTTCTGCTACCTGTTCCTCAGTCACTCGGCGCTGGTGCTCGTCGGGCTGGAAACCGCTTCGCTCTTGGGCCTCACCGGCGCGCTCTGTCTCTGGCTCTCGGTCGGGCTGTCGCTGACCGGCTTCGGCCTGACTTTGCGGGCGCTCGAAGCGCGGCGCGGGCCGCTCTCGCTCGTCGGCTTTCATGGTGGATACGAACAGACGCCGACGCTGGCGATCTGCTTCCTACTCACCGGACTGGCGAGCATCGGCTTTCCCGGCACGTTTGGATTCATGGGGACCGAGCTGGTCGTGGACGACGTGGTGCATACCTATCCCTACGTCGGCGCGGTGGTCGTCATCGCCGCGGCGCTCAATGGCATCGCGGTCCTCAAGGCGTACTTCCTGCTCTTTGCCGGAGCGCGGCATCTGGCGCTGGTCGAATTGGGTGCTCGCAAGCGGGAGCGGTGGGCGGTCCTGACGCTGGCGACGCTGATCTTGGGCGGAGGGCTCTACCCCCAGCCGGTCGTCGCCTCGCGCCGTCAAGCCGCCGCCGAGATTCTCCACGCGCGCCAGGCCAGTCTGGTCGAAGCAAGCGCCGCGCCGCGTCCGCTCCGCCGCCTTTCCGCCAAGCCCCACGTTGCGGAGCGGCAACCAGCGGCCGTCTCGGAGTAGACAGCAGCCCGCGTTGCTCGCGGCACTCGCTGGGCTAGCGGTTGCGCGGATCGGTGGCGCGGATGATCTCGCTCACGCCGGTTTGGTTAAACCCTTTGTAGCCGTCGTTGCGCTCCAAGATTTCCAGATGCGAGCCGAGCGCGCCCTCCTGGCCGAAGCGCTCGGCCTGCTGCTCGGAAATCTTTCGCTCGCGGAGCAGGGCGTCGAGTCGCGGCTGCCGGACGGTCCAGCGCTCGCCCTCGGTGAAGCACTGCTTGAGATAGGGAAAGTTCGTGAAGGGCGGCATCGTTTCCACGCCCGCTTCACCAAGCTGCTGCCGCGCGGCGTCGAAATCGAACTGGGCTTCCAGATGGTGCATGCCCGCCTGAAGCACCGCTTCGCCATGCAGCGCACACCACAGGCCGACCGTGCCCAACTCGGCGCGCGGCGGCAGCGGCAGGTGGGCAAAGTCCTCGCTTAGTTCCTCCGGCGCGAGAGCGACATCGGCGAACACGACAATGCCCGAGCGCGGCTGTTCGAGCACCTGCGCTCCCCAGCCCGCTTCGCGCCCGGCGTAAAACCGCTCGCGGCACTCCAGCCCCAACAGTTCCAGCAGTGTAATCAGCCGATGAAACTGCGCACGGCTGGAACGGTAGGTGTGATGGTCGTGGTTGCCCCAGCCGACGCCGAGCAGGTCTTGCCGGGCTTTTTGCAGCTTCGCCGCCCGATTGCGGCTTTGCCAGTAGTCGCGTTCGGCGGCGAAGAACAGATCGCTCGCCCAATCGACGCCCAACTCGTCGATCGCCGCCTGCGCTAGCTCTCGGGCGTGCTCAAAACCTTCCTCGTCACGCTCAAACTCGCGCCGCCGCGTGCGGAAGGCTTGCAGGTGATCCGCTGCCGCTCGGCACTCGTCGGGCGTCACCTCCACCGGATCAAAACCCGCCGCGCCGTGCCGCTCGAACACCCATAGCTCGCTCGCACTGTCGGCATGCACCCGTGCCCGTCGTAGCGGCGAAAGTGGCCGGCCCTCGATCGCCATGCCGCTGTGTTGATGCACGCGCAGAAAATCGCTCACCGACTCGACGCGCAGTGCCGCCCCCGGACTTGCGCCGCGCCGCAGCCGAATCCGTGGAAAAAGCCCTGCGGGGTGATGCCAGGTGTTCGCCTCCTGCTTGCCGACGACGAAGCCGCTGGCGCGCAGTTGTTCCTCAAGCTGCTCGCTGACGGGCCACATGAAATGGTCGATCCAATCGACGAGCCGCGTTCCCGTCTCGCGCTGCAACTGCCGCGCGAGCCGGCGCGCGGGCGGGCAGTTTTGACAGAGCGCGTCGACCAATCCCGCCACGAGCGCCGCCGCTTGCGGCTGGGGTGTCCAACGAAAAGCCGCCAAGTGGTCGATCGGCCTTTGCGCCATAGGAAAGCTCCCTTGCCGCGCGCCGAGAACAGCAAAAGCCACGGCGGCGGTTTGCCCGGTGGGGTATAATAGCAATGCCCTGCATCATCCATTATACGTCTCGCCTGTCGCGATCGACAAAGGAGTCGCCCCGGCCTAGATTTCTCTCCCCTTGTGTGAAAGGCGGCATATGCATCAGGTGCTTCTGCTCGGAAGCGGCAAAATCGGCCGCATGATTGCCAAACTGCTCGTCGAGAGCGGCGACTATCAAGTGCGCGTCGGCGACGTCGATCGCCAAGCACTCGATCGGCTCAGGCAACAGCTTCCGGTGGACACCGTCGTGCTCGATGCCGACAACGCCCGCGAGCTATTCCACGCCATGCAAGGCTGCCAGAGCGTGCTGTCGGCGCTCAGCTTCCACTACAACCCGCTCGTCGCCGAAGTCGCGCTCGAAGCGGGTTTGAGCTACTTCGATCTCACCGAAGACATCGAAACCACCCGCCGCGTCCGCGCCGTCGCGGGCCAAGCCAATCCGGGGCAAATTTTTATGCCCCAATGTGGACTCGCCCCCGGCTTTATTTCGGTTGTCGCCTATCACCTCGTCCGTGCCTTCGACGAAGTCGATAGGGTCCACATGCGAGTCGGCGCGCTGCCGCAGTTTCCCACCAACGCGCTCAAATACAATCTCACCTGGTCCACCGACGGGCTGATTAACGAGTATTGCAACCCCTGCGAGGCGATCCACAACGGCGTGCGGTGCGAGGTCTTGCCGCTCGAAGGGCTAGAGTCGTTCTCGCTCGACGGCGTGCGCTATGAGGCGTTCAATACATCCGGTGGGCTTGGCTCGCTCTGCGATACGCTGGAAACCCAGGTCCGCGAACTGAACTACAAAACGATCCGCTACGTAGGCCACCGCGACATGGTGGCCTTTCTGGTGAACGATCTGCGGCTCTGTGGCCGCCGTGGGGTTCTCAAAGACGTGCTCGAACACGCCATTCCGATCACCTACCAAGATGTGGTCGTCATCTTCTGCACCGTCACCGGGAGGCGGAGCGGGCAGCTCGTCCAGATCAGCGACGCCCGCAAGATCTATCAGGAAACCCTCGACGGCGAGCCGTGGAGCGCCATCCAACTCACGACCGCCGCCGGAATCTGCACGGCGCTCGATCTGCACCGCGAAGGCAAGCTACCCGAGCACGGCTTTGTACGGCAGGAGCAGATGGATTTTGACGACTTCATCGCCAACCGCTTTGGACGCCGCTACTCGTCGCACGCCACGACTCGCTTCAGCCGTGGCATGAGCGACGGCGAACAAGGAGAATCGACCGATGCCCGCGATTCGCGCTACGCTTGAGCGACTCGGAGTTGCGCTGCCGCCACGCGCCGTCGTGATTGGACGACAAGGGGAGCAGGGAGCGGGCCAGCCGCTGCGGGTCCGCTCGCCGATCGACGGCAGCACGCTCGCCGAACTCTCTGCCGCGCGGGGCGAAGACGTGGAGCGCGCCGCGGGCGCGGCGCTGGCCGCTTTTCATGACTGGCGCGAAGTGCCCGCTCCGCAGCGCGGCGAGTTTGTGCGGCGCATCGGCGAGCAACTCCGCGCGCACAAGGAGGGCTTGGCCACGATTGTCAGCTGGGAGGTCGGCAAGATCACCCAAGAGGCGCTTGGCGAAGTGCAAGAGATGATCGACGTCTGTGACTTCGCCGTGGGGCTGAGCCGACAACTCTATGGCCTCACGATCGCCAGCGAGCGGCCGCAACACCGCCTGAGCGAGCAGTGGCTTCCGCTGGGGCCGGTGGGCGTCATCACCGCCTTCAACTTTCCGGTCGCCGTCTGGGCATGGAACGCGATGCTCGCGCTCGTCTGCGGCGATCCGGTGATCTGGAAGCCCTCGGAGAAAACGCCCCTCTCGGCGCTTGCTTGCCATAGCCTCGCGCTGCGCGCGATGGACGGCTTGGCCCGCGTGCCGGCGGAGGTGCTGAGCGTCTTGGTCGGCACTGGCCCTGCGGTCGGTCAGGCCCTCGCCGCTTCGCCCGCCATTCCGCTCGTCTCGGCCACCGGATCGGTGGCGATGGGCAAGGCCGTCGCGCCGGTCGTCGCGGCCCGGCTCGGCCGTTCGCTGTTGGAACTCGGCGGCAACAACGGCATGATCGTCTGCCCTTCGGCCGATCTCGAACTGGCGACCCGCTCGATCGTCTTCGCCGCCGCCGGCACCTGCGGCCAGCGCTGCACCTCACTACGGCGGCTGATCGTTCACGAATCGGTTGCCGATACGCTCCTCGACCGGCTGCTTAAGGTATACGAAACACTGCCGATCGGAAGTCCGCTTGAATCCGGCACGCTCGTCGGGCCACTCGTCGATGAAGCGGCCGCCGAGGCAATGGACGCCGCGCTCGCCGCCGCGCGCGAGCAAGGGGGCCGCGTGCAGGGCGGCGGGCGGGTGCGGGAAGGCGTGCCGCAGGGCGGGGCTTATGTCCGCCCGGCGATTGTCGAGATTCCGCACCACGCCCCGATCGTGCAACAAGAAACCTTCGCCCCGATTCTCTACGTGATGCGCTATGACTCCTTCGATGAGGCAATCGCGCTGCACAACGGCGTGCCGCAAGGTCTGGCCTCGGCCATTTTTACCCGCGATCTGCGTGAGGCCGAGCGGTTTTGTTCGGCCAGCGGTTCCGACTGCGGCATCGTCAACGTCAACATCGGCACCAGCGGCGCCGAAATCGGCGGAGCCTTTGGCGGCGAAAAAGAAACCGGCGGCGGCCGCGAGTCCGGCTCCGACTCCTGGAAAGCCTACATGCGCCGCACGACCAACACGGTGAACTACTCCGATGAGTTGCCGCTGGCGCAGGGGATTAAGTTCGCGGTGTAGCTGGAGGCTGCGGGCTGCAGGCCTCGCGCCCGTCCTTCCCGCGCAGGCGGGAAGGACCTGCGCCGGACGAGATTGCCTTACTTGGTCATCTCGAGCGTGGCCCAGACGCTGGGGTCTTCGTCGTAGGGGTAGTCGGTGCCGACGCTGAAGGTTTGCAGCCCTAGTTCGCGGTCGTAGACGGCGTAGGTGAAGCCGAGCCGAGGGTGTTCTTTGGGATCGAAGCCGTGGATCGCCCGCGCTGGCACAAAGGCTTCGAGAAAATAGCCATCAACGCGTTTTTCGCTGCGGATTATCATGTCCTGCAGCCGCACCGGCGGGGCGTTTTCTTTCGCCCGATTGATCGTGAGTTGATCGGCGACCGGGTATTGCCCACTACGGCCCGCGCCGGCCGGCAGGAAGACGAAGCGATGACAAAAACGGCTCGCGCGATGGATGTTGTGCGTGTCGCGGGTGTCAATCCAGACTTGCAGCCCATCGCTATCTTCCAGCCGCGAATCGCGGCACCACGGCGGCTGCCGCTTGCCTTCCACCCGCACCGAAAAGCCTAGCCCCTCGTCGCTCCACGCGGCGCGCACGTCGGCAAAGGCACGCACGCCTTCCAACTCCGCCAGGCTCGCCAGCCGGTACTTTTCCTCCAGCCCCAAGCCCTGCGCCGTCCACAGCTTCGCCCGATGCCGCAGCGGCACGGCAAAGCGAAACAAAAAGCGCGGGGCAATCAGCGTCGGTTCGTCGCTCATAATTTATTCTTCATTCGATTCAACAGCGGACCGTGTAGCTCAGCCGCTCCGCGGCTGAGACCAATTCGCACGGCGAACACTAACGAATTTGGTAACACGCTAGCCGATTGCAGCGTTGGTTTAGCGGCGGGACAACGTCCC
>CAYZVT010000064.1:0-16195 GCA_964481585.1 uncultured Pirellulales bacterium | reverse complement strand
CTATCGGATCGCTCCATCACCGGGCGCTGCTTGCCGGACAAGGCGATCGACGTGATCGACGAGGCGGGTGCGCGCGTGCGACTCAAGGCCATGACCAAGCCGCCGGATCTCAAGGAGATCGACGAAGAAGTCGAACGGCTGAACAAGGAGAAGGAAGAAGCAGTCGCCAATCAAGATTTTGAGAAGGCGGCGGCGCTCCGCGACCAGGCCGACAAGCTCAAGAAAAAGAAGCAGACCATCACCCGCGAATGGCGGGAGAAGTCGCGCGAAGCCGACGGCGTCGTGGACGAGGAAGTGATTGCCGAGGTCGTCTCCAAGATGACCGGCATCCCGCTAACTCGGATGACGACCGAAGACACAATGCGGCTCATGAAGATGGAAGACGAGCTGCACCGCAAGGTCATCAGCCAGGACGCGGCCATCAAGGCCATCTCGCGAGCCGTGCGGCGCAGCCGCAGCGGCCTGCAAGATCCGAAGCGGCCGACCGGGGCGTTCATCTTCGCCGGCCCGACCGGCGTGGGGAAGACCCTGCTCGCCAAGGCGCTGGCCGAGTTCATGTTCGGCGACGAGGACGCGCTGATCCAGATCGATATGAGCGAGTACATGGAGAAGCACAACGTCAGCCGACTGATCGGCGCGCCTCCGGGCTACGTCGGTTACGAGGAAGGGGGCCAGTTGACGGAAAAAATCCGCCGCCGGCCCTACGCCGTGGTGCTGCTCGACGAGATCGAAAAGGCGCACCCGGAAGTCTTTAATATGCTGCTGCAGGTGATGGAGGAGGGCCGGTTGACGGACTCCTTCGGCCGCAATGTCGATTTCCGCAACGTGATCCTGATTATGACCACCAACGCTGGCGCCGAGGCGATCAAGAACGAGTCGGCCTTCGGCTTCCAGGCTCCCGATCAGGATGCCTCGTACGAGTCGATGAAGACCCGCGTCAACGATGAGATCGGCAAGGTCTTCCGCCCCGAGTTCATCAACCGCGTCAACGACGTGATCGTGTTCAAGCATCTGGACAACAACGATCTGAAGAAGGTCGTCGATCTGGAACTGAGCAAAGTTCGCAAGCGGCTCTCCGAACGCGGTTTGAAGCTCGAACTGTCGGACGAAGCCAAGGCGTTCCTGGTGAAGAAAGGCTCGAACACCGACTTCGGTGCGCGGCCGCTCCGCCGGGCGATTGAAAGCTTCGTCGAAGATCCGCTTGCCGAGGAACTGCTCAAGGGCGAGTTCCAAGGCAAGGATTTGATCCGCGTCGACGTGAAAGAAGTCGCCGGCAAGAAGCAACTCGTCTTCGACGGCCGCGCGACCAAAGAGTCCGAGCCGGTCGGAGCCGTCGCCCCAGGCGGCGAGGGCGACCCGTCGGAAGGCGAAAGCGACGAGTAACGGACGCGGGGTTTAGAATCCAGCCGCGGCGCCGGGCAAACCGGCGTCGCGGTTTTTTTATGCGCCGAAGGCGGAGGGCGGAACGTAGGGCTGGCGCCGGTGGTGGAGGTGGATTGTGGTGGTGAGGCTCGAGCCCCGTTCCTTGACTGCTGATAGCTGACAGCAAGTAATCGCACTTCCCCCTTTTCCGGTGACCAATGCTCTAGAAGTGGAATTTACCTATGGGTCAGCTTGCGCCGCGGGGGCGGTCGCGGGGGCTCGCTGGGGACCGCTGGCTATGCAGAACGACGATCGCCGCAAAGAACTGGTGCAGCAGTTAACTGCCTGTCAGACAAGACTTTACGGCTTTATTTTGACGCAGATTCCCAGTCGCGAGCGGGCTCAGGACGTGCTCCAAGAGACGAACCTGGTGATCTGGGAGAAGGCCGACGAGTTCGCGCCGGGAACTAATTTTTGGGCCTGGGCGAGCCAAATCGCACGGCTGCGGGTGCTCGGCTACTACCGCGACGCCGGCCGCGACCGCCACGTCTTTAGCGAGACGGTGCTCGACCAGCTTGCCGCGCTCGGGGAGGAAATCTCCGGCGACGAAGCCCACCGCCGCGCGCTGCGGGCCTGCCTGAAAAAGCTGACCCAACAGCAAGCCGAGCTGATCCGCGAGCGCTACTACCGCAGCCAATCGGTGCTGGCGATTGCCGAGAGCAAGGGCCAATCGCTCAGTGCCGTGAAGATGGCGCTGTACCGCGTGCGGCGCTCGCTGCTCAGTTGTATCGAAGGTTCTCTGCAAACGGAGCAACGCTCGTGAGCGCCAGCAGCGAACTTGCCCAACTTCTGCGCGAGCTGGTCGATGGGGGCGAGCTGAGCGAGACGTAGCGCGCGCGGCTCGATGGTCTGCTGGCCGAAAATCTCGAAGCGCGGCGGGAGTATGTCAGGTACATTACGCTGCATGCGCTGCTAGAAGCCGAGTTCGACCCGGCGCTGCCGGAGTTTGACTTCGAGGCGCAAGAGGAACGGCCGACAGCGGCAAGCCCGCCGCGTCCGCTGCTGCTGGAGCGCGCGAGCCAGGCACTCGACGTGCGGCGTCATTCGCTGCCGTTTTACGGGCTGGTGGCCGTGCTGACGAGCGTCGTCTGGCTGGCCTTCGGCGCATGGCTGTTGCCCTGGCTGCGTCAGGGTCCGCCGCTTGCCCAACGGACCGAAGAAGCCGTGGCCGCGCTGCCCGTGGCGAAGCTGACGCGCGTGGTCGCTCCGAGGTGGAGCGGCGCGCTTCCGCAGCCGCACTTGCAAAGCGACTTGCAGCGGGGACAGGTGTTGGCGCTGGAGGCAGGGCTGGCGGAAGTCCGCTTTCGCTCGGGCGCGACGGTCGTGCTGCAAGGTCCGGTTCGCGTGCGGCTGACTTCGCCCGCCAGCGCGGCGCTCGAAAGCGGCCGACTCGCGGCGCGCGTGCCGGAGGCGGCGCGGGGCTTTGTCGTCGAGACCGAGACGCTCCGCCTGATCGACCTCGGCACCGAGTTCGGGCTGGCCTACGACGGCGCGGGGACGGCGGAAGTCGCCGTCTTTGAAGGCGCGGTGCAGCTTCAGCCACGACGCGCGCAGGCCGCGCGGCCGGAGCCGATTTTATTGACGACCGGCGAGAGCGTTCGAATGGAAGCGGCTGGGACGCTCACCCCGGCTAGCCCCTCGCTTGAGGCGCAGTTTATCCGCCGGCTGCCGGCCGAGGGCCAAGCGAGGGACAATCTGCTCGTCAATGGCGGCTTTGAGTTCCCGCTTATTACGGAACAAGGCGAGACGGTGTCGGTGCGGGGGAGCGATCAAAACGTGCCGGGCTGGCAGCAAATCCAGCGGACGGCCGAAGTGCGGCTGCACAAGCTGCCGGCTTCAAGCTCGCAACGCCCCGAAGACCGCCAAGAACTGATTCTCGGCGGCGGCAATCAGGTGGGCGCGGCCGTCGCCCAGTTCTTCGGCACCGAGCCGGGACGCCAATACCGCGTCCGCTACGACCTGGGCCACTACGGCTCGACGGATGTCAACATGCAAGTCCAAGTCACCCTGCGCGGGCAGCGACAACTCGCCCAAGAGGTGGGGACGCACCCGGGGCGAATGTCGTTCTCGCGCGGGCTAGAGCTCGTCTTTACCGCCGACTCCCAGGTGACCGAGATCGAGTTCCGCGACGTTAGCGCGAGCACCAACAGCGTCGATTTGTTGCTCGACAATGTGGAAGTTCAGCCGCTTCCGTAGCAATAATGGATCTTTTGGCCATGCGTGATTTCAGAAAACATCCACGGACCAACCGCCCCGGCTTCACCCTGGTGGAGCTTTTGGTGGTGATCGCCATCATCGGCATTCTGATCGCCCTGCTGTTGCCGGCCGTGCAAGCGGCGCGCGAAGCGGCCCGGCGGACGCAGTGCCAGAATCATTTGAAGCAGATCGGTTTGGCGGCGCTGAACTATGAAAGCGCACACAGCATGCTGCCGCCGGGAGGGCTGCGGCCTCGACCGCTCGGAACGCTAGTTGGCGACACCAATGGGCATTCATGGTGGATTCGCCTCTTTCCTTATCTCGAACAGCAACCGATCTACGATAAGTTCGAACAAGAAGGAAATCATACCGGCTGGGTGAAGAGCAATACCAATAATCGAAAGTTATTACTCAGGGTCGATTTTTCTTTCATGACTTGTCCATCGAGCCCGTTGCCGCTCTTTACGCTGCACGATCCGAGTCGTGAAATTCGCTCGGCGCATTACACGGGGATCGGCGGATCGGTGGCCCATCCGACGGCACAGCCGGCGACGTTCAATCTCCTGAGGGACGGCATCCTTTCCCGCGGGGGAGTGATGTTAATCGACCAGATGGTGCCTGTGGCAAGCATTCGGGACGGAACCTCACATACGATGCTCGTGGGCGAACAATCGACAGGCCCCCGCGACGGTTGGGGCAGACTGATGCCGACGTACAGAAGCGATTGCAATCACGGCTTCAGCATGGGACCGGGAAATGACCCGAACTACTATGAGCGGATCTTCAATACCAGCGTCGTGCTGCATCCGGTGAATCACAAAAGAGGCGGCGCGGGCATCGGCGGTAACTGCGGCCCCAACCACGCCATTCAATCCGAGCATCCCGGCGGCGCGCATGTCGTGATGGTGGACGGCTCGGTCCATTTTTTAGGTGAAGGTTTGGACCTGGAGACGCTCTACGCTCTGGCCGACCGCAACGACGGCAACACAATTGGCGAATTTTAAAGTCCCCCGCCCAAAAGGTGTCAAAAATGCTTCGAAGATTATTTCCAACCGCTCTTGTCACGCTCGTGGTGGCGGTGCCCTGGTTCGCCGGTGGCGCGGCGCCGGCGCAGGGGGCGATTGTAGAACTGGCGCATTTCGATCTCGGCGAGCCTGGCTCGATCAACGGCGCTAGCCGTCCGGTGGACGCGATCAACGGCGGCGTATTCACCAACGGCAGCGTCATTCTGCCGCCGGTGGCGGTGAGCAAAGTGCCCGGCTCGACGGCCGCGTTGCAGTTCGACGGCATCCGAGCGGTGTTCGGCGCGTCGGGGATCAACGCATTTCCGAGCGATAACTTCATTCTGGAACTATTCGCCCGCACTTCGACGCCCGATCGAGATACCACGATGTTTGCCACGAACATCTCGGGCGTGTGGCTTTCGATGGCCGACGGCCATTGGACGGCCAACGTCCGCGGCACGATCTTGACCGGCTCTGAGGTCAGTGCCGGACAGTGGACCTCGCTGGCGCTGATCCGCGAAAATGGCGTCTCCACTTTTTACGTCAACGGCGAGGCGCAGTCGGGCACGACGACCGCTAACCCAAACATCAACTCGACGCAGTTGCATTTGGGGATTCCTCCCGGCGGCGGCCTGCGCTTCGTGGGCGAGATCGACCAGGTCCGCTTCCTGAGTTTTAATCCCGCCACCGACGATCCCGAATCGGCGCTGCTCGCGCCGGTACCCGAGCCGTCGACGGTGGTGCTGTCGATTGCCGGCATCGCGCTAGTGAGCTGTTCGGCGTTTCGGCGTCGTCGCGCCCGGAACTCGCTTCTCTTGAAAGACCCGTCCTAAAACCGGGAAAGGTATCTTCCCATGCGCTTTACGTTCCCTTGTCTCATAATCGTGGCAGTCGCAATGCTGACAGCGATTGCCGACTCGCCCGCTCAAGGGGCCATTGTTCCCCTGGGGCACTACGACCTCGGCGAAGCCGGCTCGCTCGGCGCGAGCAATCGCCCGAGGGACTCGGTCGGTGGGCACCACTTCACCAACGGCTCGGTCTCCGGGCCTACGGTTCCCGTAGTACACGTGCCGCAGTCGACTCGAGCCTTGCACTTCAACGGCATTGGCGGCGTGTACGGGATCGGCGGAGTCGATTTTGTGCCGGTGGACAATTTCGTGGTCGAGCTATTCGTCCGCACCTCCAATCCGCAGCAAGACAACAACGTCTTTCTCTCCTTCGGCAGCAGTCTTAACCGGCGACTGCAGTTCTCGATCATCGACGGCAATTGGGCGGTGGAATTCGTCAACAACGCCTGGGTGGGCGGCGAGGACGGCGCGGGGCAACCGATCCAAGCGAACCGCTGGACCTCGCTGGCGATGGTCCGCGACAGCGGCGTCTCGACGCTCTACATCAACGGCGTCGCCCAGCCGGGCACGACGACCGTGGCCCCCATTACCGACGCCGGAATTCATCTTGGTATCCAGCCGGGAGGTCAACGACGTTTCTTTGGCGACATGGATCAACTGCGGATCTTCTCCTTCGACCCGCTCACCGACGACCCGGTGGCGGCGCTGCTCGCGCCGGTGCCCGAACCATCAACGGCCCTGCTTGCGCTGGTCGGCTTGGGACTGCTGGTGGCCGTCCATCGTCGCCGTCGGGTGAAGTAAGAGCCGCGCCCACGCCGGCTCCGCAGGGGCCAGAGCGGCTAGCCGAGGGCGCAGCCCTCGGACTGGCACGGCGACCATATCTCCCCGCCCCGGCGAGGGGCGGAGTCAGTCCCAGAGATAGCGTTCGTCGTCTTCGACACCGTGTCGCTGTAAGTGCCTCCGTAGTTCCTCCTTGAAATCCTGCCCGCGAGGGTGCGCCTGCTGGTTGCGGATGTAATGGGTCACGCGCCCGATCTACGATTCGCTCACGCTGAAGGCGGCGTAACCGTCCTGCCATCCAAACTTATGCAGCGAATGCTTGGTTAAACTTGCGCCGCGCGCCGAGTGCATGGTGGTGTTGGCGGTAAGGGAGCGCAGCGCGCGATCTCACGAAGGCGGAGGAAGGCTTCGGGCGTGGAGCCGTAGCTTGCCGCTTCTCGACTCTCGTCCCTTGATCCCCAATCCTCTTCTTCAAAATCCTCCGACGGGCGCGCCGTCGCTGCGGGGGCCGAGGGTGCGGTAAAGGGCAAGGTCGATGCTTTCAGCGAGGAAGTGGATCGAGCCGTCGGCCATGGCGAAGTGGGCGCCGCCGGGATGATTGCTGCCGAAGGTGCTGGGCGCGACGCCGGCGGGCCAGCCGCCGCGCACGTCGAACGACGAGGAGTTGATCGGCTCCATCGTCGCGCACAGTCCGTTGGGAAAGCTGTAGAGGCCGTTGTCGCTCCAGATTCGCAGCGCGGCATCCCACGAGGAGTAAGGAGTTTTGGGCGTGCCGGTGTTCTCGGCGTCGGGATGCGGGGCGTATTTGGTTTCGCCTACCAGAACCGTCGAACTGCTGCCGTCGCGGACGTGCGCAAATCGGATGCGGGAGTTGTTGTGGAAGATTCCGTTATGAAAGAAGACGCGGTTGGAACAGACGGTGCAGCTTGAGGTGCAGGCCACCTCGCCCGTCCCGCCGCCTCCTTGACAGGCGAAGTAGTTCGTGTTGAACGTGTCGGGCCGCGAGTTGGGGTCCGAAGGGCAGTGGAACTTCACGTTCGGCTTGAATTGCTTAGAGAAATTCGCGGCAGAGGTTTCCCAACTGGAAGGAGCGAAGGGCTTGTTGAAATTGTAGCGGTCGAAACGGGCATGGTCTTCGAGGAAGGGGAGAATCAGCACGCTCCACGGCGCGCCGCCCGCCTTACTCGGATCGCCGTTGAGCCGGCACTCGTTCAGGGCGCTGTTGTTTGCCGGCAGATTCGTGATGCCGCCGGGGGGAAACGCGCCGCTCGCCGCATGGTAATTGTGCAGCGCCAGCGCCAGTTGCTTGAGCTTGTTGCCGCACTGCGTCCGCCGCGCCGCTTCGCGCGCCGCCTGCACGGCCGGCAGCAGCAGCGCGATCAAAATGCCGATGATCGCGATCACGACCAACAGCTCCACGAGCGTAAAGCCGAAGCGCAGCTTGGGTGCCACTGCTGGCTTGTCCAGCAGTGCTCTCCCCTCGGCACCGTCTTTCCGCCGATTTTGAAGCGGAGCCGCGGCGCTCAGGCAGCATTGCTCGGCGAGCTCACACTTCATCAGCGAATCATTTAAGGGATGATTCGTCCAGCAGGCGACGCCGTTTGTGGGCACTGCTGGGCGAGCCAGCAGTGGCACCCTTTGCGGCACGGCGGACCAATCGAGCCGCGGCACACCTGCGTAGGGGCGCACGAACGGGTGACCAATCGCTGCATAGCTAGAAGCTGGTTGCCGCTCGTTGGGTACGGGGCAAGGCGTCATCCGCGCTCGTCTCCAAATCCCTTTGAATTTGGTCTGCCCGTGAGTCGTGACTGCTTTTTCCGCCGCAGTATCGGCAGTACGGCCAATCCGCCCAGGATCAGCAGCGCGTAGCTGGATGGTTCGGGAACGGTGGTCGCCATAGCCCGCAGCGCGATGTCGGTGCCGCTGCCGGAGGTGAAGTTGTTGGTCGCGGCGTTGACGTTGTAGCGAATCTGCCACCAGATGCTGTCCTGCAGGAACAGGGAATCATTCGCTAGTCCGTCAAAGGTCGAATTGATGGCGTCTGTGCTCGTGAGAAAAAAGAAGGTGGTTCCCAGCTCCGGCAGATAGTCGCCGGCGCGGAGGATGTTGAGCGTGGCGTCGCCGAGATTGGCGGTGCCGCTCACGTCGAGCCGATCGTAGCTGCCGAGCGCGGAGCCGCTGATTTGCAGATCGAGCCGGGAGCCGCTCGACAGGGTGAGACTGCCGGTGTTGAGCGTGCCGGTGTCGATGCCGGGCGAGAGCCGGCCGCCGGCTTCGACAAGCACGCTGGAGGCGATCGTGCCGGTGCCGCCGAGTGTGCCGCCCGACTTGACGGTGTACAGTCCGCCGCCGGTGTGCGTGCCGGTCACGTTCAGTCGGCCGGCCTGAACGGTGGTCGTTCCGTTGTAGGTGTTGTTGCCGGAGAGCGTGAGCGTACCACCTCCGAGTTTGCGCAGTCCGCCGTCGAGGGCGGCGTCTCCGCCGAGGGTGCTGTGCACCAGCGGTTGCGCGAGGGTGATGTGATGCGCTTGGGTATCAATCACCGCGCCGGCGTTACGGACGTTGGCCCGCGTGAGGCCCTCAAGGAACGTGGTCGTCGAGGTACTAGCGCGGAGCGTGCCGCCGTTGAGGTTGACGATGGAATTGGTGCCGGCGGTGCGGCGGATGCGGTTGGTGGTAAAGGTGCCGCCGTTGAGCCAGAGGGTGCCGTTGAATGCTTGGTAATCGAGCGTGGGAATCGTGGCGGCGCCGCTGGTGAGGATGATCGTTCCGGTGCCACCGCCGCTGACTCCGAACGCGGTGCCGGCGCTGCCGCTGAGGAAATTGCCCCCTTGGATAATGAGCGTGCCGGCATTACCGGCTTGCCCGATCACGTCTGGCCCCACAGCCCCGACGGTCGAGAAGGTGCCGCCGGTGATGCGCATGCCACCGGAGCCGCCGTTGGCGGTGCCGCCGATGACGAGTCCCCGGTTCGGACTGGGGCCATAAGTGGTGGTACCGAGCGCGGCGTCGTAGACGAGCGCGTGGCCGCTGCCGTTATTGACGTTGAGCCGGTAGCCATCCGTGCCGCTGTAGGTGCCATTGAAGCCTGGAACGACGGGGTTGGAGGTCCAGTTGCCGGCGGTTTGCCAGTTGCTACTGACCGAGCCGCGCCACACCCATTCGACCACGGCGGCCGAACTTGCTCTGGCGCTGGAGAGGACGAGCGCGGCGGCAAACAACAGCGACGCGGCCCAGGGCAACGGTGGCAGGTGTCGTCTCACGAGCACGTTCCTTAATTTTTCGAGCAAGTTGTGAATCTTTTTTCGTGTCTTGAGCGGAGGCGTGAGCCGCGCCGAGACGAGCTTTAGTGAGGCACTTCCCCGCTGGCACGCGCGGGCGGCTTCTCCTCAGCCGTCTCGCACCACAGCTCCAAAGCCGGGGCAGGCAAGAAAGGATGCGCCGCGCCGGCGAACAAATGGACGATACTGTCTCGCCCTTCGGCGCTGGTCCGGCGGACGAGGACGAGCGTGACGAACTGGCCGCGACGCTCATTGAGAAACTCCAGGAGCGCCCGGTCGCCGAGGTGAACGGTCTGTCCCCGCTTTCCTGCCCCCCACAATTCAAACCTCGCCAGCGGCGCGGCCGTCGTGCGAGTTGGGTCAAGCCGGTAGCCGTCGCCCGCGTTGTTGCCCGGCGCGCTGGCCCAGTTGAGCGTCTGTTCATCCCAGGATTGGCCGCTGGAGTCGAGCAGGCCATAGAGCTCAAATTCCCACGCCCGCTGCGGCCCGGCGTCCATGCCGGCATAGGGGGCATGGGCGACGGTCAGGGCAAGCTGCGCTTGCGTGAGCGGGCGTGCGGCCAGCTCGCTCAGGTCGAAGTGGAGCCACGTCTTCCGCGAGTAGGCGAGCCGGCTGGCGTCGTATTTCACCGCCAGGTCGCGCGCGTCGCCCTGCGGCTGATCGGGCCGCAGCGAAACCGTGCGCGTGGCAGTCAGCCGTACTTGCGGCTCGGGCGTCACGCCGCTTCGCAGCGACCGCGTAATCGGCTGCCAGCTTTTTTGCGGTAGGTCGTGAAGCGCAAGCGCGGCTTGCCGGACGCGACGGATCGCCACTGCTTCGCCCGCCGAGAGCCGCCGCTGGTGGTTGGCCGCTTGCACATGCACCGAGCCGACGAAAACCTGCACTTCAGCCCGACCGTCGTCGCCCACGACCATGCCGAATTCAGTGCCGAGATCGGTCACGGTTCCGACGGGCGTATCGACGCGGAAGCCGCGCGCACTGGCCGGCACCCGTGCCACAAGCTCTCCGCGCGCCAGATAGCCGGCACCGGCCGACACGAGGCGGAACTCGGCCGGCCCGGTGAGCAGCACGGTGGCGCCTTGCGCGAAGCGCAGCTCGGCCTGCCCCTGTTCGAGTCGCAGCGTGCCGGCTCGCAGGCCGCTTCCGGGCGAGCGCGAGGCGCCGTTCCTCCAGGTGCAGTTGGCGGTCGCCGTCAGCGTGGCCAACCGCGGCGCGGGCTGAGGCGTGGCGAGGGGGGGCGACTCGAAGGGGGCCGCGGCTTGGCGAGGCATTTGCATCAGCCCCAGCAAGAACATCCCGCCGACGAGCACGGAACTGGCCGCCAAGAGCGCGAAAATCACCGGCTGGTTCGCCAGGTGAATCAGCCTTTGGCCCAGTTGTACGACCGACCGCGGCGCGGGGGGCGTCGGCGGTGGACCAGCATGAATATCCTCGGCGGCGCCGAAGCGTTCGAGCAGCGCTTGGATGCTCATCGCGCGGCGATAGAGCCGCCGCGCGTCGGCGCTGTCGGCGAGCATCGCCCGCAGCCGGTCCCAGTCCGCCGCCTCAAGCTGTTCTTCGCTCAACCGCGCGAGCAGTTGCAACAGCTCGGCGTGCTCGGAGCGGTCATTCATGCCCTGCCTCCTGTTGGCGAAGCGCCAACTGCACGCACTCAAGCAGCCGCATCCGGCTCCGCTTGAGCATCGTGTAGATCGTCTGCACCGGCCGGTTCCACCGCCGCGCAATCTCGCCGACCGTCTGATCCGGCTGATAGCGCTCGACCAGCAATTGCCGCTGCCGCTCCGGCAGTTTTTGGAGGCAACTTTCCAGCGCCGCGCGCAGCTCGCTCAGTTCGTCGATTTCGGCTTGCGCCTCGGCGGCGAGGAGTTCGAGTTCTTCGCGGCCAAACCGTAGCCGGTCGCGGCCGTGGTCGCGGTGGTGGGCAAGCACCTCGTAGCGGGCCGTTTCCAGCGCCCAGGCCAAAAAATTGGTCGTGTGATCGAACGTGTCGATCTTCTTCCAGAGCACCACGCACACGTTTTGATAAACGTCGTCCGCCGCCGCGCGCTCGGGGATCAGCCCGCGAATGTATGCGTAAATCCTTGGCTGGTGCTCGACGAGCCGCGCGACGAACTGGCTTTTCACGTCTTGCTCAGACACCGATTCTTCTCCTCTTGGAGCGGACCCCTCCGCGCAGCGGGCGGCGTGGCGAGGGAGCCTGCCTGGTAAATAGACTCCGCGACGCGGGCCGATTGGGACAGTCATTTTCCGAAAATCGGCGCGCCCCTCGCCAGGGTGCCTGCTGGACGAGGCCGGTCCGCCGCGTTAGGATGGAAGGCCGGCTGCCGGGGGGGCGGTTTTGACGCGCCTCGTGCCGCTTCCTGCCCGATGCTCATGCCGCTCCTCCTGCCTCCCGACCGAAGGGCTTCGATGAAACCTGCTCCCGCTTTGGGTTTTTCCGGTCCCCTTGCTCGCGCCACCGCTCTGCTGGGCCTCTTTGTCCTGCTCGCCGTGCGACCGGCGGCGGCTCATCCGCCGGAGTTTCACGGTGCGGTTCAGGTCGTAAACAAGCAGACGATCAAGGGGATGCCCGACTACGTGTACGACCCGGCCGACGTGACGGTCGCGGCCGAGGTGCTCGACGAGCCGCTGTGGTACGACGCCGACGTGGCTTCGCGCGACGGGCAATTGTGGTACGCCTGGCTCGACTTCCAGCCGGGCAGGGGGGATCGCGTGTGGGTCGGCCGCCGCCAGCAGGGAAAGTGGACGCAGCGCGCCGCGCTGCCGGGCGAGCCGGGCGATTTTGCGCAGCCGACGCTCACGCTCGACGCGGAGGGCCAGCTTTGGCTCAGCTACGAAGCGGCTCACGAAGATCGCTGGGATGTTTACGCGGTGCGGCTCGAAGACGGTCGCCCGGTCGGCCCCGCGCAGCGTGTCAGCCCTGCGGTGGGCGCGGACCTTCGGCATTGCGCGTGCGCCGACCCGCGCGGCGGCATCTGGATTGCCTGGCAGAGCGACAACGGCGGGCAGTTCGACATCTTTGCCCGCCGCATGACGGCCGCAGCCATCGAGGAGCCGATCCTGGTGAGCGACTCGCTGCGCGGCGATTGGCATCCCAGCGCGGCTTGCACCGCCGACGGCAGGCTCCACGTCGCCTGGGACAACTTTACGGGCGAAAGCTTTGATATTCGCTTGCGCTCGATCCGCGACGGCAAGCTGGGCACAGTGATCGCCGTCACCGGCTCGCCCGCCTTTGAAGGCCGTGCCCAACTGGCGGTCGACGGAGAGGACCGAGTGTGGATCGCTTGGGAAGAAGGGGGCGAAAACTGGGGCCGCCCCTACCGCGCCAAGCAGGGCGCGAATCATACCGATCAGATCGGGCCGCTGCACCGCTTCCGCAAATTGCATCTAGCGCTGGTGGAGGCCAATGGCCGCGTGCGGCCACTCGCCGACGCGGTGCCTCAACCGTCGCTGCCTGCGGCCGAACATCGCGAGGAGACCTGGTCCGGGATCAAGTGGAGCGGCGTCTTTTACGAGCGCGCGCAGCTTGCGACCGATCCGGCCGGACGGCTGTGGATCGCCTATCGGCACTTTTATACGCCCTGGCTGGGCCTGGAGAATCGCACGCATGTGGAAAACGGCTGGGGCGTGTACGCGCGCTGCTTGACCGACGAGGGCTGGGGAGCGCTGCACCGGTTCCGCATCGGCCAAGGCGATGGGCTGCAACGCCTCCAACTTGCGCCGCACGGCGGGGGCATCGCCGCCGTCTGGACCACGGGCCGCACGCATCGCAGCAAGAGCCGGCGTCCGCGCGGCATCGTGACCGCCACGATCGAAGGCATGGGGCGACCGGCGAACGAGACAATGGAACTCGCCGCTTCGATTTCCTCGCCGGCTCGTCCGACTTCGATGCCCGCGGCGCGGCCCGAGCCGGTGAGTTTTGGCGGCCAGCGCTATCAGCTTTTCTTTGGCGATCTGCATCGGCATACCGACTTGTCGCTCTGCCGCGTGCCGACCGATGGCACGATCGACGACGCTTATCGTTATGCGGCGGAAGTCGCGCGGCTCGACTTCCTCGGCATCACCGACCACTCGCGCGACATTGCCCAAGGCGATCCGCTCAGCCAGCTTTGGTGGCGCAGCCGCAAGGAAGTCTACCGCCATGAACTCGGCACGCAGTTCTTTCCCTTCTACGCCTACGAGCGGAGCCACGACAACACGGCCGATCATAACGTGATCTCATTGCGAGGCGACATGCTGCGGCCGCACACCTATCCGGTGCCCGAGTTTTGGAAAGAGATCGACCCGGCCACCACGATCACGATTCCCCACCAGCCGATCCGCCGCGATACGTGGAAGTACCAAGACGATCTGCGGCGGCCGCTCGTGGAGATTTACCAAGGGGGACGCGACAACGCGATTGTCGAGGACGTTCACAACGGGCTGAACAAGGGCTACCACCTCGGCATCATCGCCAGCAGCGATCATTTTTCCACGAGCGCCAGCTACGCCTGCGTCTGGGCGGAAGACGCGAGCCGCGAGGCGATCTTTCAAGCACTGAAAGATCGCCGCACCTATGGCGCGACCGCAAATATTCGCCTCCTGCTCCGCGCCGGCGGCCACTGGATGGGCGAAAAATTCTCCACCGACACGATGCCGCCCGTGGAACTGAGCGTGCAAGGCACCGCGCCGATCCGCGCGGTCAATTTCATTCTCGACGGCCACGTCGCCCGCACGCTCTCGCCAAACCAAACCGAGCTAGAGCTAACAGAACAGTTCGATCTGACCGGCCCGCACTACCTCTACGTCCACCTGATCCAAGCCGACGGCAACGAAGCCTGGTCCTCGCCGATCTGGGCGGAGGTGAGGAAGTAGCGCGAGCAGAAGGGCGCGGCAGCGCAGCGGCCGGTGGTTCCTCGGTCGCACGAATCGACGGAGATCGGCAGCACGCGGGACTGTTTTCCTGAGTTTGTCGGATATTTCAGGGAAAACCCCGACTGACTTGCGAGCGCTCCTTCCTAAAGTCTTCTGGGGAAGGTATTCTCCGAGTCGTATTTGATGGAGGAACCGCCGGGCCAGCCAGACTGATCCTTGGCACTTGTGAGGCGCAGCATGAGGCGGCTATGGATTTCCTTTGCCTTGGTCACGCTCTTGTCGTTTCTGGTTCTCGGCTGGCTGGGAGTACGCACCTATCAAGAACTCCCGCCGATCCCTGCTAAAGTCGTCACGACCGAAGGGACGGTTGTCATCGACGAGGGCGAGATCGAGCAGGGGCAAAACGTCTGGCAGTCGATGGGCGGAATGGAAGTCGGCTCCGTCTGGGGACACGGCAGCTACGTGGCGCCCGACTGGACAGCCGACTGGCTGCACCGTGAGGCGGAATTCATTCTCGACCGCTGGGCCAACGCGGAGTTCAGCTCCGACTACACAGCGCTCGATGCCGAGCGGCAGGCGCAACTGAGCGCGCGTCTGACGACGCTCATGCGGACCAATACCTACGATCCGGCGACCGGGACGGTCACGCTGGCTCCGGTGCGCGCCGACGCCTTGCAGTCGAACTTGGCCCACTACTCGGACGTGTTTTCAGCAGGCCGAGCCGAGTACGCGATTCCCGCCGGGGCCGTAACCGATGAGGGACGCTTGCGCCAACTGGCGGCGTTCTTCTTCTGGACTTCGTGGGCCGCGGTCACCAATCGGCCGGGCGATGACATCAGTTACACCAATAACTGGCCCTACGAGCCTCTGGTGGGAAATCGAGCCACCGGCGAGGCCGTGGTCTGGACCGGCGTGAGCATCATCCTGCTGCTGGCCGGCATCTCGGCCATGGCCTGGTGGTATGCAGCCCGCCGAGGCGAGGAGGAAGAACCGTTACCGCCAGAGAGCGATCCGCTGGGGCAATGGGTGGCCACGCCCTCGCAGCGTGCGACCGTCAAATACTTTTGGGTCGTCGCGGCCCTGATGTTGGTGCAGATGCTCTTGGGAGTGGTGACGGCGCACTACGGCGTCGAGGGCGACGCCTTCTATGGCTTCCCGCTCTCCGAGTGGCTGCCCTACAGCGTGTCGCGCACCTGGCACGTTCAACTGGGGCTGTTCTGGATCGCCACGGCTTGGCTGGCGGCCGGCCTGTTTATCGGGCCGCTGGTGAGCGAGCACGAACCGAAGGGGCAGCGGCTGGGCGTCAACGTCCTGTTCGTCGCGCTGCTCGTGGTGGTCGTCGGTTCGCTGGCGGGAGAATGGCTCAGCGTGCAAAATTATCTGTCGGACCCCGTCTCGTTTTACCTCGGCCATCAGGGCTACGAATACGTGGACTTAGGACGTGTCTGGCAGATCGCCTTGCTCGCCGGTCTACTGCTCTGGTTGTTTCTGATGATTCGCGTGCTGCTCCCGGCGTTACAAAGGAAAGACGATCAGAAGCAACTGGTGGCCTTGCTTGCCATTTCCACTGCCGCCATCGCCCTCTTTTATGGGGCGGGACTGACCTGGGGACGCCATACGCATCTGACAATCGTGGAATACTGGCGGTGGTGGGTCGTGCATCTGTGGTTAGAGGGCTTTTTCGAGGTCTTTGCCACCACGGTCATCGCCTTCTTCTTCATGCGGCTGAAGTTGATTCGGCCGGGGCTCGCGGCGGCCGCAGCCTTGTTGTCGGCCACGGTTTTTCTCTCTGGAGGCATTATCGGCACCT
>CAYZVT010000063.1:0-16241 GCA_964481585.1 uncultured Pirellulales bacterium | reverse complement strand
CAGCAACATCTTTAACGTGCTGCTGATTCTCGGCGTCTCAGCGCTGATCACGCCCTTGGTCGTCGCCCAGCAGCTGGTGCGGTGGGACGTGCCGCTGATGATCGTGCTCTCGGTACTGCTCTGGCTGCTCGGCGCTGATGGTCAACTCGGCCGGCTGGATGGCGGGGTGCTCTTTGCCGGAGCCGTGGCCTACACGGTGCTCGCGATTCGACAAAGCCGCCGTGAGAGCGCCGCGGTGAAAGCCGAGTATGCCGAGGAGTTTGGCGACGGAGAGAAAACGAGCCGGAGCGCCGCTTGGCAAGTGCTGCTGATCCTCATCGGGCTGGCGCTGCTCGTGCTCGGAGCACGCTGGCTCGTCGAAGGAGCGACGGCGGTGGCTCAGGCGTTCGGCGTGAGCGATCTGGTGATTGGCCTGACGATCGTCGCCGCTGGCACGTCGCTTCCCGAGGTCGCTACGTCCATCATGGCGAGCATCCGTGGCGAACGCGATATCGCCGTCGGCAATGTCGTCGGCAGCAACATTTTCAATATTGTCGCGGTGCTGGGCCTCTCGGGGCTGGTCGCGCCGGCGGGGATTCCGGTCCCTACGGCGGTGCTCGGCTTCGACTTGCCCGTGATGATCGCCGTGGCGGTGGCGTGCCTGCCGATTTTTTTTACCGGCTACTTGATCGCCCGCTGGGAAGGCGCTTTATTCCTGGCCTACTACGTTGCCTATACGACGTACCTGATTCTCGCCGCGCGCCAGCACGATTCCTTGCCGACGTTTAACGCCGCTATGCTTTGGTTCGCTCTGCCGCTCACCGCGATCACGCTGCTCGTCCTCGCGCTTCGCGCGCTGCGCCGCTAGAGCGCAGTTGCGCATCACACGCCTTCCGCGACGGCTGCCATCAGGGCGTCGAAGCGACGGTCCACCTCGGCGCGGGTTTCGTCGTCGAGCTGGAAGCCGACCGGTCCGCGCACCACGGCATGCTGGAGCACGCCTTGGCGCACCAGCAGATGCTTTTCGATGGCCAGGAAGCCGTCCAGGCCGGACTGCAGCGCCACCACATCCGTCACCAGCGGCCCCAACCGCGCCACGCGGCGCTGGTCGCCGGCGACCAGCGCTTGCCACAGAGCGACGACGGCCGGCACAAGGTCCGCTCCCGGCATCGTGCCCACGATGCCACGGCGAAAACTATCGACCAGCGCGATGCCCCCCGTCCCCTCGAAGACCCGTGCCCGCCCTTGCGTGGCTTGGCGGAGCGCCGAGAGCCGTGGCCCAATCGGCGTGGCCTCCGGCTTAAACAGCACGCGCACTGGGCCGAACTCGTCAAGAAGCCGGGCCAGCATTTCGAGCGAAAGCGGACGGCCGACGTAGCCGCTGGCGTCCTGCACGATCAGCGGTAGCTCGCTGCTGGCCAAGATACGGCGGAAGTACGTGAGCAGTTCTCCCTCGTCGCAGGTGGTCGCTACCGGCGGAATCGCCATCAGCGCCGTCGCGCCGCTCGCCTCCGCATGCCGCGCATGCCGCACTGCGAGGTGCGTGCTCTCCGCGCCAACGCTGATGACTACCGCGCCCCGGCCACGGACGAAGCGGCAGACGGCCGAAGCCACCTCGTCACGCTCTTCACTGCTGAGCCGCAGCGTCTCGGAAACCATCGCCATGACGACACCCTCGGCGCCCTGCCGAAACAGCCAGTCGATCTCGTGCTCCAGCGCGTGGAAATCCACCGCCTCGTCGTCGTGGAAGGGAGTTTGAAAAACTGGCAGGACTCCCTGTAGCTCGTGCTGCATGTTCATGGCTCGGACTTTCTGGGGACTTCACTCGCTTGACTTTTTTCGCCTGCGGCGTCCACGCCGGATTACCGCGTAGACGCTACCGTTAATCGTGATGTGCGCTAGCCGCTTCGGCCGATGGCCATGCGATTATGCACGCTCGGCACAAGATTGTCGATGGAGGCAAGTGCCTGATCGCACCGCCAGCGAGGCAGGAAGGAAAATCCGGCGTAGCAGTGCTAGAGCAACTCTGCGTTGCGCACCATGTTCGCGCGCTGCGCGAAGCGCCAGGGGTGGCGGCTATTCGGTCGGCTTTGGACTTTGGCGGGCGACGAGGGCCAGCAGATCGGCCACGTCTTGCGGCGAGAGATCTTTTTCGAGTCCTTCGGGCATGAGCGACTTGCCCGTGGCGCGCAGCTCGTCAATCTCGTGGCGGAGAAGGACTTCCGCTTTGCCGTCGGCGCGGACGAGCGTGATGCTGCTGCCCGTTTCCACGTCGATGCGACCGGTCCGCACGCGGCCGTCACTGGTAATCGCGGCGTAGCTCATGTACCGGGCCTCGACAGAGCGGTTCGGATCAAAAATCGCTTCGAGCATGGCCGGGGCAGAGCGATCGGTGAGCGAGTCGAGATTCGGGCCAACTTGCCCCCCCACGCCGCCCAGCGCATGGCACGCCGCGCAGTGAGTACGAAAAAGCTGCTGGCCTCGCTCCGCGTTGCCCGGCAGCGAGAGCGCCGATGCGTAGCGCACCAGCACTTGCCGCCGATCGGCGCTCGTGGCGGTTTCAAGCTGCTGAGCGAGCTTTGCCCGCAGCGCTGCATCCGGGTGCGCGAGCAAGCGTTCGCGCACGACCGGCGTGATGGCCGAGGCTTGAATATCGCCCTGCTCTAGACGAGCCAGCAGGAGCTTGGCCCCTTGCTTCCGTTCGGCCAGCGCCATGAGAATCTCGGTTTGCAGCGTCGGGCTGTAACTGGTCCAGCCGGCGAGAAGTAGGGCGTATAACTCCGCATCGTTCTGACTTGTGAGCCGTTCGGCGACGGCGATCTGCACCTCCAGCGGCGTCTGCGGTGCGAGCAACTCGGCCGCGACCTCCACATCGCCCGCCCGCCGCTGCGGATTAAGAAACAGCAGTCCCGCTGCCGCACGCCGCGCCGCGGGCGGTTGTTTGTTGTTGAGGGCAGTTTGCGATGCCGCTTTAACAATCGGCCGTAGGCTGGGAACGTCGTCGAGCAGTTTCGTCCGTCGCGCCGGTGGGATGCGGCCGAGCGACTCGGCAAGTGCGGTAAACTGCCACGGCTTGTACTCCGCCGCCGTGCTTGCCGAGGCGAAAACTTCGCCCAGCGCCTCGGTATGTCCCCACGCCAGCGCTTGCTGAAGCAGCGCGGCCAAGGGCTGCTCGGCCGACTCTTGCCCGCTGGCGGCCGCGTGCTGCACGGCGCGCAGCACGCCGACGATGTTGTTCTTGTCGAGCGAACTCATCACCGCAGCGGTCAGATAAGCGCTGTTCGGCTCAGAGAGCAGAAGTTGGGCCAGTGCCCGCGCCGCCTGCGGATGTGACCACTGGCCCAGCGTCAGCGCCAGTTGGAGCCGCACCTCCGCCGCCGGGTCTTGCACGAGCGCGAGCGCAGCCGTCACGAGCGACTCGTCCCCCTTGCGCGACTCGGCGATCCGTAGGGCGTGGCGGCGCACGGCCGGGTGCGAATCGGAAAGCGCCGCCCGCAACCGCTCCGTATCCAGCCTGCCCAGCCCCTCTAGCGTGCAAAGCGCATGAAGCCGTGCCCAAGGAGCCTCGCTTTCGGCAAGCAGTTTTTCGAGCAGCGGCGCGGCCTCGGCATCCCCTCTTTCGATCAAGAGCCGCTGCGCCAGGTCGCGCTGCGGACCATTGGAAATTTCCAGCGTTTCGACAAGCTGCTGTGTCGAAAAAATGCTTAGGTGTGGGACACGGCGCGGCGGTTTGTCGTGGCGGACGACGCGGTAAATCCGCCCCCGGTCGTCGCCGGCGCGGTACATCGGACGCAGCGCGTCCTTGCCTTTTTGCGGCAGCCACTGGGGGTGCTCGATCATGTAGCGGTACATATCGACTACCCACAGCGCGCCGTCGGGGCCGGTGCGGACCATGACCGGCCGGCACCAGGGATCTTCCGACGCCAGAAAGTCCAGTTCTTCGCCCTCGCCGTCGCGCTCAAGGCGAAAGCTCACGCCGTCGGCGATGAGCCGGTTGTGTTGCACCAGATTATGAACCGGCTCGCAGGTGAACAGGTGTTGGACCTCGTTGCGTGCGAACAAAAGATCGTCGCGGTAGACACTGGCCGAGCAGGCGGACGTGTAGCGGTTGGAATGATCGACGCTATGGAATCGCTCCAGCGGCGGCGCGACGGGATAGACGCGCGGGTTGGCTTGCGAGAGGAGCTTGCGCGGGTCGGGCGGGGCGTAGTGCGGATTGCGGCGGAGATAGCGGTCTTCGAGGACGTAGTGCCAAGCCGGATAGCTGTTTTGCAGCCCAAACCAATTGCCCCAGTCGTCGCGATTGCGGCCAAACTGCGACGGCCCCGATTCGGGGTCGATGGCTCCCGTGTCGGGGCGAATGCGAAAGTCCCGGCTGCCGACTTGCACTTGCTTGCCCGTGCGATGTGACTTGATTTGGCTGTTCGCTCCGTAGTTGCTGCGGTGGCTGCCGCTGGCGCAGTGAATCCAGTTGTCCAGCCCCCATCGCAGCCCATTGACGCGCAGTTGCTGATTGCCTTGCTGAAAGCCGGAATAGAGCACTTCCCGCTTGTCGGCACGCCCATCGCCGTCGGTATCCTCGGCATAGAGAATATCGGGCGCGGCGGTGATGAGCACGCCGTTGCGCCACGCCATGATGCCGGTTGGGAAATTGAGACCGTCGAGAAACAGCGTGCTCTGGTCGTAGCGGCCATCGCCGTCGCGGTCTTCCAGATAGCGGACGCGGCCGCCGGGCTGGCCTTGGCCGTCCAGTCCGAGCGGGTAGTCGGCCATCTCGACCACCCACAGCTTGCCGTCAGCGCCCCAATCAATCGCCACCGGATCGACCACAAGCGGCTCGGCGGCCACCAGTTCGATGCGATAACCGTCGCGCACATGCCATGCGGCCAAGCTCTGTTCGGGCGAGCGGGGCTGGCGGTCGTCGAAACGAGTTTGCCCGGAGGCTTCGGCCGCTGACTCAGACGCGAGGCGCTTGATCTCGATGTTGCGATAGAGCACCTCGGCCCCTTCGGCTTGGAAAGCAAGCTGTCCTCCGGTGAGCGGCTCCCACGATTTGCCGCCCTCCGCCGGACCTTGCATCGCCGTGCAGGCGTTGACGAGATGGCCGTTGACCAGATGCACGGCGCGATCGCCTTGGGCGATGACTTCGACGGTATTCCAGCCGTCGATTTCCTGGGTGCTGCCTTTGACGATGCGGCGCACGCCGCGCGGCGCGCCGATGGCGATTTCCGTGCCTCCCTGCTCGGCGGGCAGAAAATGTCCTTTGATTTCCGGGTGCGCCGTTTCGCGTGCGACCGTGGAGGTGAGTTTCGTGTAGACGCTCAGCAGATCGCCCGTGTCGCCTTCCTGTACCTGGCATTCCACGCTCGTCGGCCAGACCTTTTCGCCGGGGTAGCAGTGATAGAGCAGTCCCGCATCGCGCACGGTGTTCGCACGCGGAGCAAAGCGCTTCGTGCCCCACTTGTACTGAAATCGCAAGTGATAGTTCGAGTACGGCTGCTCCGTCACAATGACGCCGTAGGGCATCGTTTGGCCGCTGGGCGTGTCTTTGTAGACGTGAATCGCGCCGTCGCTCGCCTGAAACACCTTTTGCGGATCGGCGCTCGGTGCCTGGCCGCGCACGAGCACGTAGAAGCCGTCAAGATTCTTGCCGTTAAAGAGCGGCTGCCATGCGCCCGGATGCTGGCGCACCTTCTCGATATAGGCTAGTAGCGGCGAATCAGAGTCGCGCGCGGCGGGCGGCGCTTGACCGATCCCGGCGATAACGTGTTGCCGCGAAACTTCCGCAGGCGTCAAGGCGCGATCGTAGACTGCGATTTCGTCGAGTTTGCCTTCCAAGCCCGCACCTGCTTCGGCACCATCGCCAAAGAACCACGCCGCGCTGTCCGCAGCCGGAGCGGAAAGTGTGGCGGTTAGTTCAGAGCTTTCGCTGCCGTTGAGATAAATCGCGACACGGCCGCGCTGCCGCGCCACCACGACCTGCTGCCACTTGCGCAGCGGGAGCGCGGTTTTTCCGGCGTAGCGTTTCCCGTTGGCGGTGAAGACGAGTTTGCCGGCCGTGGCCGGATCGGCGGTGCCGCCGATGGCGAGTCCTTCGCGCTGGTCGCCTTTGCCCCGGCTCCAAAGCTGCGCGGTGACGGGGCGCGCGTCGCTCGGCAGTCCGTTCCAGAACCAGAGCGAAACGCTGTACTCGTCGGTAGCCGGCGGCAGCTCGGCCGTCAGGCGTCCGCCCGCAAAATGAAAGGCGCGGTTGCCGCGCCGCGGGCCGGCAAAGCCCGCTCCCTCGACACCCGGCAGGAAGAAGGCCACGCCCTCGCCGATCTGGGCATCGTTTCCATTGCCTGAACTGTCAGCCGCCAGGCTGCCGCTCATCTCACTCAGCCGCCAGTAGGCGCGCGGTTTGGCGGCGACGAGCGCGGCGGCGTATTCGCTTCTCGGCTCGGTCAGCGGCCGGCGCGGCTTTTGGGCGACCTTTTCTAAAAGCGAAAGCACCGTCTCGACGATCTTTGGCTCGGCTTGTTCCTCCAGCCCGGCGGTCATGGCGGGCCAGGTGGTGTAGCCGCCAAAGACGAACTGCTCCGGCGGCGGAATGTAGCCTTCCGCGCCGTTCGCCAGTTCGATGTTCATCGTGGTCTTCAGCGGGCTTTGCGCTTTGAGCTTAAGCCCGGTGAGGGCGTAGACCTCGTTCGGAATCGCCGTGATGCCCAGCTCACCGATGCGGATCGCTTGCAGCTTGAGCACGGCTTCCGGCTGCGCCGCCAAGAGGAGCGCTTCGCGGGCGAAGACCTGCGGCCGATTGCGCGGCACGAAACTCAGCTCATGCGGAAAAACTTGTCGCGCCCATTCCAGCCGCTCGGCAGAGGGCACACGGCGCTTGAGCGGCAGCTCGGCCTCGGCCATCGCCAGCGGCGTCCAATCGTGGAACTCGATCTGGCGGTACGCTTCGGCCGCCACCTGAGCCATTTCGCGCGTGAACTGATCGACCGAGAGATTCGGCGCCGGGCGGCTGTAGTCGCGCCAGGTATTGTCGCCGCTGGTGCCTTGCGACATCAGCCCCACGAGCGGCGGATCTTGCCCTGCGAGCGCAAGCTCCTGAGCGAAGGCCTCCTGAAACTTGCCGCAGAAGTCGCCCGAGATCGCGGGCGTGCCCTCGAAGTAGTGCATCGCATAATTGCCGAGCACGGCGAGCGGCTTGCCGTCGCGCGTTTGGACTGCCAGGAGTGTCAAGTCGGGGTCTTCCGGTCCCGAGGGGCCGATGTGGTCTTTGCTCTGAAAGCCTGGGCCGATTGTGGCGCGCACGGTCTTCTCGCCAAAGGGATCTTTAACCATGCGGTCGGGCCGATAGAACCAGCGGCGGCAAAACGTGTGCTGCGGATCTTCGACCACCGACCAGCCGATCCGCGCCGGCGCGAGCTGCTGGTTGGCCAAGACGATGCTGCGGATAATCTGCCGCTGCAGAAACTCTGGATAGTGCGGATCGGCCGAACTGCCCAGGCAGTGCATGGCCGAAGGGGTCGAATGGGCATGCGTGGCGGAGATCATCATCCGCTCGGTCGGGATACCAGTCGCGTCCGAAGCGAGTTGCTTCGCCCGATCGAGCAGATCGCGCGGCATCATCAGATTGTCGACCACGACCAGCGCGATCCGCACCTGGCCATCATCGAGAACCAAGCTGCGCGCGTAAATGCGGTCGTAGCTCCGGTCGCAGCTTCGCTGCGTGGTGAAGCCGTTGGCGATGACCGGATACTGCGTGGGCGAAATATCGACCGCCGCCGCGCCCGCGCGAAGCACCGACTCGGCAAGCGCAGTTTGAGCCTGTGCAAAAACCGCAATCAGCAGCAGAGCCGCGAATACGGGGTGCCACTGCTGGCTTGCCCAGCCGTATCCTTTTTCCCGCCCTGCGGCCGATCTGACTCGACAGTCACTTTCAAAATGACCGGGATTGCAGCACGTAGCACGATTCTGAGAAGCACTGCTGGGCAAGCCAGCAGTGGCACCCTCGGCGATGCGGCTGGATAGCGGACGGCCAAGGACGGGACAAAGTCGGCGGAGGACCGGGGAACACGGCACGGTGGGAGACTCCAATCGTCAAGGAGGGCAGCAAGCGAGGCGGGAACGCGTGTGCTACGGCTGCGCTGTAGCCTGGGCGCTGGTCAGGTGAAAATCAATCTGATTCGGGCCGGGCACGATCGTCGCTTGCAACGGTCCCTGCTGCTCGAACTGAGCGGCAGCGCGCTCGGGGATGGGACCAACCTGTGGATCTTGAATCATGCGGCCGGTTTCGCGGTAGCTTTGGATCTGCACGTTGTAGTTTCCCGGCAGTAGCCCATGCTGAGCCGGAAGTCGGTAGCGGCCGTCTTCGATGGCCGTGCCGGAGGTGTTCGCAGTCAGGCCCGGGCCGGGACGGAAGTTGATGATGCCCGACGGCAGCGGCTGGCCGTCGAGTGTGACTTGGCCCGTGACCGGCTGCCGACTCTCGCTGTCCGCGCAGCCGAAAGTGGTTACGACGACGGCAAGCAGTAGCGCCAGCGGTGCAAGACCGCGCGTCCGCGACCCGCTCATAGCGTCCCCCAATCGACAATCTCGCCGCCGGCCGAGGAGCCGAGGCATTGCCAGATCGCATCGCTGATGGAGCCGCTGAAAAAGCGGACGCTGCCGTCACATAGCGCGGCGACCACGCCACCGGGGTGGGCGCTGCGCGAGGTGTGGAGAATCATGTTCACGGCCGTCGCGGTGCCCCCCATCGTTCCTCCGGCGTAGGCGCACGGGCCGGGCGAATTGGTCGCGGGAGCGTCGCGCTTGTCACACCACCGCACGATGTCGGGCGTGCGGTCGTTTGGGGTGTAGTCGACCATGAACACCGGCCCTTCGTCATAGGCGACGGTGCCACGTACGGTGAGGGTGTGGCCGGTGACGAGTTCCGAAGTCAGCAGCGTGCTGCTGGTCCCATCGCGGATGTCGGAGAATCGCGCGCCCCAGTTGTACTCAAACACGCCGCGCACGCGGCTCGACCTGGGAGCTTCCATGATCCCCTGGCCGAAGTTGCCGGCGTACGAGGATCGCCCCTGCACCAGGTAACCGCCCCAGCTACTTTGGCGGCCGTCAAACAGTCGGTTGGTGTTCGTATCGCTGGGGCAGTGCAAGACGCTGAGCTGGGCTTCCATCGGCATTCGATCGTCGGTCGTCCACGTGCTGCTCGGGCTGCCGACGCGCAGGTGCCACTTCACGCGCCGCGCGAGCGACTCTTGTTCTAAAAACGGATAGAGACGCGGAATCCAGGGCCATTCGCAGCCATTGCCGGCATCGTTGCTCGTGTTGCCGTAGGGGGCCTTGTCATCAAAATACCCGTAGCCGGGTGGGAACTGCTCGAAGGCGGCGTGGTAATTGTGGACGGCTAGCGCGACCTGCTTGACGTTATTCGTGCATTGCGTGCGACGGGCCGCTTCCCGCGCCGCCTGCACCGCCGGCAAGAGTAGTGCGACGAGAATGCCGATGATCGCGATCACCACCAGGAGTTCCACCAAAGTAAAACCGCGTCGGGCTTGGCGAAGAAGGCCAGTCGCCTGGAGCATCTCGGTTTCCTTTCCGCGTCCGGTGCCGACTACGCTCGTCTTCCGCGCCGCAGCGAGTAGGCTAGCAGGCCCAGCGCGCCGCAGCCCAGCAGGGCGATCGTGCCCGGTTCCGGGATCGGCTGAGCGGAAAAGTGGGAACGGACTTGACTGGCTGTTAGGGCGTAGTTGTAGATGGCGATTTCGTCGAGTAAGCCGTTGAAGAAGAAGGCGGGCGTGCTAACGCCGCCGTAGCCAATCCACATGTCGCCGACGCTGTTCGGCCGGTATAGGCCGTCGGTGATTTGCGTCACTAGTTTGCCGTTGATGTAAATCGACTTGATTCCGGTAAAGACGCCATTTCCATCGATGCCCGTGGCTTCAAAGACGCCGACGATGTGGGTCCACTCATTGAGCGTGATGGCCCCTCCCTCCGTTTGTTGCAAGAAGGAGTCGCCGGTGCCGGTCCAGAACTCCCACTGATTCTCGTCGCTGGCAAAGAGCACGAAGCCCTCGGTGCCGGTGACGCCGTCGGTGTGGCGCGAGGAAACGAGCGAGCGCGAGCTGCCGGCCCCTCCTTCGGGCTTGGCCCAGACCTCGACCGAAAAGCTGCCGAGCGGGTTGAGTTCGGTCGAGAAGGGGACGGTCAATCGGCTAGTCGAGCCGTTAAAGTCGGTGGCCGTGTCGATGTCATCGGTCAGGCCGATGTCCATCTGTCGCAGCGTGACCCCCTGATACGTTCCGCGATGCTCGGTAACGTCGACGGAGTTATAGGCGCTCGTGCCCATCTGCTCGCCGAGCCGCCAGTGGGCCACCGGCGCGCTGCGCTTCATGGCCTGCGCGGTGCCGGAGAAGGAGTTGTAGTGGTCGGCGATGGTTTGATGTTCCAGCGCGGCATTGAAAACCGCCACATTGTCGATCGCGCCATCGAAACCGAAGTTCTCGCCCGTCGCGCCCCCCGAACCGATCACCAGCGGACTGCCGGTTTGCGGCAGGTATCGAGTGGTTCCGCTGTAGCTGTTTACGGGCTGTCCATTCATATAGAAGACCTTATGGTCGGCACCGGCGGCGGTCTCGTAGCTGCCGGCCAGATGGACCCACTGGTTTTGAATCACCGAGGGGCCGGGCAGGCGATGAAAGGTGGTGCTGGTGACGCCGCCGATCCCGGTCCAGAACTCCCAGGCAGGCCCCGGAAAAGGCACTCCCTGCGGGAGCGTGGCATAGAAGACATAGCCTTCGTTGACTGTACTACCATTCGCGCCCCCGCGTGAGTTCGCCACCGGGTTCCAATCCGTGGCCGCGCCAACGCGGGCAAAAGCCTCGACGGTGAAAGTGCTGGGGTTGAGCTTCGCCTGGTATGGAACGCTTAAGCGATTGCTGGCTGATCCGTTGAAGACCACCGCGCTACCCAGGCGAGGCATCGCGCTCGGGGCGCCGAGCGCCGGATTGCCGACGACCGAACCGTGGTAGCCGCTCGCCGAATCGGTAACGGTGGTCGAGCCGCTGGCCTCGTTCAGTTGCCAATAGCCGACCAGCGACGGCTCACCGGAAATCAAATCGGCCCGCGCCGCCAGCGGCATACTGCCCAGGACCGCCAGCAGTGCCGCAACGGAAGTGCGCAATGAAAAAGTAGTCATCGGTTTTTCCATTGGATTCTTTTTGTCAAGCAGTTCCACGGGCGAGGGGCACGCGGAGATGATTCAGGGAACTGGAAGCTGCCGCGTTTCTAAAACAAATTCTCCGCCACCACTTCGCCGCGATTGGGCGTGCCCAGGGCTTGCCAAAGGTCTAGGTCGATCGAATCGCTAATAAAATGGACGCTGCCATCGCAAAAGCTCGTCATCACGCCTCCGGGATGAAAGCCGCGCGACGTGTGGAGAATCTGGTTGACCACGGTGATGCCCGTGTTGTCACACGGGGCTAGATCCCAGACTCCCTTCTTGTCCTTCTCGTCGCACCACCGCGTTAGGTCGGGGGTGCGATCGTTCGGAGGGTAGTTTTGCATGAAGACCGGCCCCTCAGTGTGGACCCAAGCGCCGCGGATGGAAACGCCGTGGCTGCCGATGATCTCCGAGGTCAGCAGCGTGTTGCTAGCGCCATCGCGCACCGCGGCCAGACGCACGCCCACGTTGGTTTGGAACACGCCCTGGATGCGCACTGGGTAGGTATTCGAGGGGCCTTCGAGCTGACCGATGCCAAAGTTGCCGGCGTAGGAAGTCCGTCCCCAGCGCAGCCCCTCCCAGACGGTTTTGTTCGTCATGATCGCGCAGCGATCGTCGACGTTCCAGGGAATCGACACAAACGGATCGGAGGGGCACTCAAACGAGGCGATGCGCTGCGAAACCGCCTGCCGATGCGCGGGCGAGTAGTCCCACGTCGCGCCTGGGTTGAGCGTCCAGTCGATCTTCTCCGCCGCGGCCTGCTGTTCAAGATAGGGGAGCAACCGAACGCACCAGGCCCATTGATAGTTCGGCTGGCGGTCTTCCACGTCGGTATATCCGTAGCCGGGAGGGAACTGCCCATGCGTGTTGTGGTAGTTGTGCACTGCCAGGGCGACTTGCTTGCAGTTGTTTCCGCATTGCGTGCGCCGCGCCGCTTCGCGCGCCGCCTGGACCGCCGGCAAGAGCAGCGCGACAAGAATGCCGATAATCGCGATCACGACCAATAGCTCGACCAGCGTAAAACCGCGCCGGCCGAGCCTTCTGGTGTCTGCGAGATGCTTGTCCATTGTGACGTTCCTCACCACGTCCTAGCGCCTAGTGCGTCGCGCCGTCCGCCGAATGCGCTGCGCGCGATGCCGCTTGTCGCCGCCACAGATGAACGCCTCCCATTGTCCCCAGCGCCAGGCTTAGCAAGAGAAGCGTTGCCGGCTCGGGCGTTTTATAGGTGACGATCAATTGCGGATGAAAAGCCGGGTCGGGCGTGTCCTTGGAGTAATAAAGAAACCGCCCGCCGACCTCACCCCCGTTGGGGTCGAACAAGAGCAAGCCGGGATTCATGAATCCGGCGGCGTGATCGGCCGCCCAGCCGTGGATCAGCGCTGAGAGCTGCGTGGAGGAGCCACTAAACTCAAAGTCGATTGGCTGGTCGTAGGGATAATCGCCGCCCTGCATCCCATTGCCGTCGTGGTATAGCTCATCGGTGTCGTAGACCTTCGTTGCCAGCAGCGTGGAGTCGTAATCGACGCCTGGCGTGGTCAGACCTGGGCTGCCGGCCCACTCGATCGGGCTGCCGCGGAAATTCCAACTCGCCTCTCCGTTTTGCAATCCGCCGCTGCCATTGCCCTCGTCCCAGTCGCGATTGGCCGCAGCGATCGCATAGACTCGGGTTTCCAACGTCCTGTTCGGTCCGGGGAACGATCCGTTGGATTCCTTCATGCGGAATAGGCGTAGCGTGACGCCCACCACGGTGTTGGGATTGTCGATTGCGCTGCTGAGATCAAAACCGAGTATCGAGCGCGCGTCCTCGCCTCGGATCGTTCCGGTTTCGATGACAGTCGCCTGACCATCATCGCGCGTCGGCCCGAATTCGAGGAGGACTGCATCTCGATCGGCGGCGTAGGTCTTCTGAATCAGCGTCGCCTCCGCGGCCGATGGGATCAGGCCCAACAGGATTAGGCCGAAAGCGATCTCATAACGCAAAGATCGGACTCGCAGGTAAGATTTAGGCATATGGCTAGGCTCCGAATTCAGGGCCGGTTGAGCGGGAAAGATTCGGGGGAGGGTGCAGCGTGATTCGGGCGCGCCACGTCCGCGCGCTCCATGAACAGCGCGGCTTGGTAGTGGCGCTGGACTTCTTCCGCGCTTAGAGGGCGATCGTAAAACGCCACTTCGTCGATCTGGCCGCGAAAATTGAGATGGGAGTCATTACGACCTCCGACGAAAACGGGCAGTCCGGGGGGCGCATTGCGGCGCAGGGTCGCGGAGATTTCCGGCTTTGTGCCGCCATCGAGATAGACGGTGACCTGATCCCCTTCGCGGACGAGCGCCACATAATGCCAGCCGCCGAGTGTGAGCAGGGTCTTGCCACTGAGCAGCTCTTGGCCGTTATAGACGAAGAGGCGTTGCGGCGCGATTCGATTCCCCCCCAGCCCCAGATGTTCTCCGGGATTGGTCGGAGCGCCGTCGGCACCCGAGGAGAAGATGTAGCCCGCCACGGCGCGCAGACCGAAATGCTGGGTATTGCGGAACCACATCTCCACCGAGTACTGCTCTCCCAGTTGCAGCGCATCGCTCCGCAACCGCGATTCGGGGGTGGCGCGACCCGGAAAGGCGGCGGCGAGATTCGAGCTTTCAAGGCCGGGGGCGCGCAGGCCGTGGATTCCCACTTTTACAAATCTGCCCACGGCCGCCGGACGGCCATTGCCGCTGGCGTCGCGCACCTCGTCGCGCTCCGCGTGGTCCAGCCGCCAGTAGGCGATCGGCTGCGAAGCGAGCACGGCGTCGCTATACGCCTCGGCGTTTCTGGGAGTGTCGTCTTCCCAGCGGTGCGCAAGCGGCGGGTGCTCTTTGTCCAGCGGCAGGATGCGCGGCGCGCCGCGGCCGCCCAAATGGTCGATCAGCACCGCTTCCCCCGCCTCGACCCGCCAGGGCGACCCGGATGCTGTGGGCGTGCCGGCTCTGGGACGAACCTCCACGGCGCCTTGCTGCACATTAACTTCCGTCACCTGCCCAGGCACATGCGCGATAGCGAACTCGGTGCCGAGATCGATGATTTCCATGTCCTCCACTTCCACCGCGAAGCCGCGCGCTGCGGGGGCGACGCGGCCGACGAGGCGGCCCCGCTCCAACCGGCCACGCTGTTCGCCAAGCACTTGCAGCACGGTTGGCCCGGCGAGCGTGATAACCGCTCCTTTGCCGAAGGCGACCTCGGCGCGTCCGCGTTCCAGCCACAGCACACTGCCTGGGCGAACCGCCGCTCCCGCAGACCAGACGCGGTGGCCGGACTTCCAGACCGCGTCCCAAGTACGCCCCAGTTGAGCCACGGCGGCAGCCGCTTTTTGGGGCGCAGCGTGCTGGAGCGCGGGCTGGTGAAAGATCGGGAGCTGCGCGACCGTCAGTAGCAGCGAGAGGCTGGTGACGGCCGCCACGAGCAGGGAGAAGGCGAGCGGGTAAGCGCGGTAGTCCAGCCAGCGGGACCAGCCCACGTGCCGCGTCGGCGCAAGCGGCGCTCCACGCCGGGGAGCAGGATCGGCCGCCGGCAGATCGGCCATGAAGGTCGCAACCGCTGCTTCCGCTTCGAGTTGATAGACCTCGTAGTACAGCGCCGCGTGCAGCCGCGAGAACTGTGCGAACTGTTGGCAGGCATCGCGATCGCCGCGCAGCCGCTCGTCGAGCTGGCGCAATTGCTCGTCCTCGACCTCGGCATTGCAGGCCGCGTCCATCAGCTTCCAGAGAGCAGCATCGCGGTTCACGAGCGATCCTCGCGGGCGAGTGTCCGTTGGACGCAATCCAACAGAGCGCGGCGCACGCGACGGAGCGAGTTGGAGACGCTCCGCTCGGGGCGGCCCATCTCCGCGGCGACGTGGCGCACGCGGCAGCCTTCCTGGTAACACTTGCGGATCAACTGCCGGTCCGACTCGTTCAGCAGGCTCAGGCAGTGGCGCAACGCTTCATAATGCGCCGGCCCGGAGAGTTGTTGCTCGACGTAGCTGTCGGCCACGTCGGCGAGCACCTCTTGGCTCAATTGGTACTGCCGGCGGTGATTCTTGCGGCGGAACTCCAGCACCTGAAGCTGCGCGACGCGAATCGCCCAGCCGATGAAGTTCGTGCCCGGCTCAAACTCGTCGAACTTCCGCCAGAGCGTCAGCAGCGTCTGCTGCTGAATGTCGAGCGCGTCTTCGCGGTTTTGCACCAGCGCGAGCAGATAGCCAAACAACTCGCGTTGATGGACCGTTACCAGTCGGACAAACTCATCCCGTTTTTGCTCGGCCATCGTCCCATCCCGCACCCGACGCGACCCCACGCCCCGCGCGTGCCGCCTACTAGGACTATCATGGTGCGAGCGGCGAAAAGTCACACCCGAAAAAGACGGGGAAAGTGGTAGGTTCATGCGGCAGAAGGACTTACCTTCCGAAGTTCCCGGCGAGGCGTCGCCCGCCGGTCGCCCTGCGCGTGGGGGGCGTGACGAGGAGCACTGCAACAGCAGAAGAAAGATCCCGGACGGGACCATTAAAAATACGCCGCCCCCCAAGAGGCGACGTTTCAGGCTCAGCGCGGGCCCAGCAGGTCGCAAAAATCGGGGCCGAATTCGGGCAACCTCAGCATCGTCTGGTTCTAGGCCTCGGATCGCGCGATTTCCGGCGAAGCGCAAGCGGTCGCCGGGCGAAGGGTGCGCGTGCCGGTCGTGTGCTCAAGGCATCAAGGCGCCAAGCGAGGCACTGCCTCGGTGGCGATTGCTTGATGACAGGCATTGCACGATTGCACCAGCCGGCGGTAGGCCTGGTGCGCCTGCGCTGCGTTGCGCGCATGGCCCGCCTGGGCCAGCGCCAGCCCCGCTTCTTGCATCTCGGCCGCATGCGTCACGACCGTCGGCACTGCCTCCGCCGGAACCTGGCGGAGTACGATCAAGTTGGCCACTTCCGCGGCGCGGAGTCCCTCGTATTGAAGCTGATTCCACTGGGACTCTTGAGCCAACTCCTGTCGCATGAGCGTTTGCAACCGACCATACAAGGGACGATTAAACGCGTTCATCAGCCCGGGCACATCGAGCACC
>CAYZVT010000062.1:0-16247 GCA_964481585.1 uncultured Pirellulales bacterium | reverse complement strand
GCACTGAGCGGCTGTTCTCCTCCGGCGCGGGGCGAATTGGATGATGCCGCGCTCGTCGAATTGGCCGCACTGCCCGGCGCGGAGCGGTCGTCGCTTCCGGCGCTGCGCGAGGAACTAACCCGCATCCGCGAGGAAGCGTATCTGCCGGCGCAACTGGCGTCCCCGACCGGCGAGCCGGATGCCGGCGCCGCCTTGGAAGGCTTGTTTGAACCCGCTGCGCTCGAAGCGCTGCGGGTGCAGATCGACGAGGCGTTTCCCACCGGACGCTTTAGCTTCTCGCCGCTGGCGCTGGAGCAAGTGATTCGTCTGCGCCTCGCGCATCAGGCGCAGCTGGATTCGATCCGCGAGAGCCTGGAGCCGCCCTCCTCGCGTTTGGCGATCGACTACCGCCGAGGCTTTTTTGCGCCGCGCGGCTTTGTGGATGTTTGCCGCGCGGCCGTGGGGCTGGAGGCGTTTCATGTTGCGGAATTGCTCGCCGACAACCGACTCCCCGAGACGCTCGGCCCCTTGCGAAGGATGTGCCTCGTCGTCAGCCGCCTGGCAGCCGTCAAGCATGTCGAGTCGCGTTTAACGGCCGCGGCGCTGCGTGGGCAGACGTTTCAGGTGCTTCAAGCCGTGGTCGAGCATCCAGATCTGACGCGGAGCGAACTGGCGGCGCTGCGCGAACTGGTTCACCAGCAGCTTGCCGCGTGGCCGCACGATGCGGAGGCGTGGATTGGCGATCGCGCTCAGGCGCTGCACGGCTATGAGTTGATCCGGCAAGGGGCGGTGCTCGAACTCTTGACGCCGGACGAGAAGGCGGCGTTTGAACAGGAAGGAAGCCTCGGCGATTTTCAGCGGGCGGCGATGCGACTGGTGGATCAGGATGAACTTTATTATCTGCAGACGATGCGGACGCTGATTGAGGCGTGCAATCGGCCCTTCTTCACCCGCCGCGAGACGTTCGACACCATTCGCCAGGAACAAAACACTCGCCGCAACGATCCCGATTTTCCGCTCGTGGCGGCGCGGATGTTCTTGCCGAACATCGAGAGCGGGCAGCAGATTCAGGCCGAGGACCGGGCGCGAACCGAGGTCTGGGCGATGGCGCTCAACTTGGCGCTCGGCCAGGCCCGCGATCCCGAGGCGGTAGACCCGGCCACCGGCAAACCGTACCATGTGTCGATTGAACCGGCGCGGGTGGTGGTCTGGGCGGCATGTCTGCCGGAGTCGGCTGCCATCGTGCCGGTCGTCGAGGAACGCTAGCCTAGACGGCAGTACCCGATGTGCTGCGGTTGGAGACCTGCAAGAGCAACCATGCTTCGCTTCGGTAACTAAACCCAGGAGATGCTGCCCGTGGAAGACGCGATCGCGCTTGTCGCCTTGACCGCAATGGAGATTGTGCTCGGGATCGACAATATCGTTTTTATCGCCATCCTCACTTCGCGGCTGCCCGCTCATCAACAGGCAAGCGGACGGCGTCTGGGACTCGCCGCGGCGCTCATCACGCGGCTGTTGCTACTGTTGACGCTTAGCTGGATTCTGGGGCTGACCAAGCCGCTCTTTGCCCTCAGCGATTTGGGCATTCCGCCGTCCTGGTTGGGCGAGGAGGTCAACGCAGTCTCGATGCGCGATCTGATCCTGCTCGCCGGCGGGCTGTTTTTGATCGGCAAGAGCGTGCATGAGATTCACGCGCGGATCGAGGGGACCGAGCACGGCCACGCCGCGCCGGCAGCGCCGAGCTTCGCGAGCGTACTGGTTCAGATCGCCCTGCTCGATATCGTCTTTTCGCTCGATTCGGTCATCACCGCCGTGGGGATGGCGAAAGAAATTTGGGTGATGGTCGTGGCCGTGATCCTGGCGATGATCGTGATGCTCGTCTTCGCCGGAAAAATCAGCGGCTTCGTCGAGCGCCACCCGACGCTCAAAATGCTCGCGCTGAGCTTCTTGATTTTGATCGGCGTGATGCTCGTGGCGGAAGGGATCGGCACGCACTTCAACAAGGGCTACATTTACTTTGCGATGGCCTTTGCGCTGGCCGTGGAATTCTTGAATCTGCGGATTCGCTCCCGCAGCCACGCCAGCACGATCCGGCCGCTCACCCCGCACCCGTAATCGCCGGCAAGAGCGCAAAAAATTGGCCCGGCTCGCCGGTGCTGACGAGCCGGGCTTCTGGATAGGAGTCGATGCGGTTCGACCAGAACAGGTCTCAGCCGCGATGCGCCGGTCTTGAGGAGACAGGTTGCTCCTCAAGCATGACAGCTCGGCGGACCTTGCATGGCTGCCCTCCCTTTGCTGTACGGGGAAGAGACCAACAAACGCTTAAAAAGCGTAGCAAAGTCGGCGGCCGGATGTCAAATGTTTTTTACTGGAAAAATGGGGACCAGGGATTGGGGACCAGGGGATAGGGATCAGGGGACTAGCGCGTCTCCTTTCCCTTCTCGCGTGCGCAGACCTCTTTTCGCCCGTGGCCGCCAGGCCGGTTAGCCGCTCTGGCGGTACCGATAATGCGCTAGGTCGTCAGCGGCAGGTCGCTTTGCAGGAAGGCGCGGTAGCATTCGGCCGCCGCGCGGATGTCGTTTTCCCGGGGCAAGAAGAGGCCACGACGACGCGCGCGAAGGATCACGCCTTTTTCCAGAAAGCGGCCGAATAGCTCGTAGCGCAGTTGCAGTTTGTCGCCGGATGCGTCGAACTGAAGTGCCTGGAAGTCCGAGGGCAGAATCAATTCGGCGTAGCTCACGTCACCATCCGTCAGACGGTACAAAACGCACGCCGGGGCAGCCTCCGCTTCGGCCGGCGGCGCGGCGCTGCCGGACCCAACCGCTATAAATTCTTCGCACTGTGTATCGGCATTGCGCAGCACCTCGCTGGCAGCGAGCGTCGTCCGCGCGTCGATGCGGGGGCGGCTATCAAGCAGATCGGTTTGCACCGAAACGATAACTTCTACGGCCGCCAGCGCCGGGAGCGCCCGGGTCGGCACCGCGCGCCAGTACACCTGCGGCGCGAAAGGGCGCGACGCGGTCTGTGCATAGCTGGCGATTAGGTCTTGCCCCCGCACGTAGAGATCGCTCGGCGACTGGGGCACCTCCGGCGTCGCGGGCGTAAGCTGCAATTGCAAGATGCGGCCGGCGCGCGGCTGGCCGGCAAGCTGCAACTGTTCCAGTCCAGCCTGCGGCTGCTCAGGAAGAAGCACCGCCGTGAGGGCATCGCTCGTGAGATGGGCCTGCGGAGGGCGAAGCTGCCAGGTCATGCCAATGCGGGAACGAACGTGGACGAATCAATCAAAAGCGGGCGAGCGCCGCGATGGCGGCAATAAAAAACCCCGCCGCTTACATTAAAGCAAGACGGCGGGGCCGGAACAGAGAAGAGGCCGAATCGTGAGGGCTGGGGATGAAAAGAATGAGGCGGTGAAAGCAACCGCGGATTTGCCCTCGCTGCTCGAAACTCCTTTTCTCCGGGGAACCGATGTTTGAAACTGCCCCTGATCATACCAATTTATCGGGGTGTGTCTACCCTCTAGAAAAGAAAACTTGCGTGCCAGAGGGAGGGAATTTTCTCGCCGGGGGAGAAGTTTTCCGGTCGCAAGGCTCGCGCCCGGTCCCCTATTGAGCCAGCCAACTTTAGCTTTCGTGTCAATGCGACTATCCTCCCCTGGCGGCCACGGGCTAAAAAGGCGTCTACACGTCTACTGAATTTGCTCTCGTTGGCCAGCGGGCACCCCGCTCTGCCCCCGTTGCCGCTGGAAAGGAAACCCCATGTCCGAATTCGCAACAGTTTGTGAAATCGCGGCCAAGGCCGGCGCGGCAGTGTTGCAGGACTGGATCGGCCGCTTTGAGACGCGTCAAAAGGGGCCGTCGGACCTGGTGACCGAGGCCGACCTGGCTTCGCAAGAGGCGATCCGCAAGCTCGTGCTCGCCGCCTTTCCCGACCACGGCTTTGTCGGTGAAGAAGGAGGCGCGCCCGGCGAGGAGCGCGAGCACCTGTACCGCTGGATCGTTGATCCGCTCGACGGCACCACCAACTATGTGCATGGCGTGCCGCATTATGCGGTTTCGGTGGCGCTGGAGCGCGAGGGCAAGCTGCTCGCCGGCTGCATCTACGATCCGCTCATGCAAGAATCGTTCACCGCCAGCGCCGGCGAAGGGGCCAAGCTCAACGGCCGCCCGCTCCGCGTGAGCGGCTGCACGCAATTGCGCGAGGCGCTCGTAGCGGCGAGTTTCCCACATCAGGTGGACGCGGCGCTGCCGACGATCCGCGAGTTCGCGGCAGTTCTGCCCGCCTGCCAGGCGATACGCCGGATCGGTTCGGCGGCGCTGAATTTGGCCTACGTCGCGGCCGGCCGCTTCGACGCTTATTGGGCCACCGATCTGCGCGCCTGGGACGCAGCGGCCGGAGCGCTGCTGATCCAAGAGGCGGGCGGCTCGCTCAGAGCACGCGACGGCGGACCCTTTGACGTGTGGAATCCAAAACTACTCGCCGCCGCCACGCCGGAGCTAAGCGACGAACTGGCCCGCCTGCTCAACGAAGTTGCTGCCTAGAGCATGTCAGCGCCGGCAAGAGAGCGCAGGGGAGAGCGGTCAGCAATCAGCACAAAGCGTCCCCCGGCGCAGGCGGGACTGCCGGCTCCGCGCGGAGCTTTCCGCCCTCCGCCCTCCGCCCTCCGCCTTTCCTCCGCTTTCCGCTTTCTTGCACCTCGGGGGCTTCCGCTCCTCGCGGTGCGCCCCCGCCACCCCGTTTGAATTTGCCCGTTGGGGTCCAGCTGTAGCGTTTGTACCGCCTCGGGAGGCGGCGCAGACCGGCGGTTGTGGGCGATTTATTGCTTCAAGAATCCGTAGCGGCAGGGTAAACTGGAACGCAGAGCCGGAACAGCGTCGAAACTCCTCCTATCCCCATTCAGCCGTCGGTCTCGGGCTGAGTCTGTTTCCAGGGCTGCTCGCGTGCAGCCGGGCACTTGCATCGTCTTGGGAATGTTTCCTTTACGGCAGGTCGTTCTCTGTCTTTGCGGCTGGGTTTTGCTAGGGACTGCCCTAGCAGCGCAGGAGCCGTCGGGCGGCGCTGCGCCGGCGCTTCCGCCCCCCACGCCGCCGCCGGCCAATCAAGGGCCGGTCCAACTGCTTGAGCCGGATACATTCCTCCTGCCCGACAAAAACGGCAATCTGCAAACCGTCCTCCGCTTTCCCTTTGAGGAGTTCATCGAGGCGGTCAAGCTCCGCAACCAGATCGTCGGCCCCGAGAATCAGCCTCGCTACAATCTCGAATCGCTCCTGGTAACCGGCAAAGCCGAGGGCGATTTTGCGCGGCTGCAAATCGAGCTAACGGTTCTCGTCCGCACCCACGGCTGGGTTCGCGTGCCGCTGGGCCTCTCCCAGGTGGTCTTGCGCAAGCCGGCTCACCACAACGGAGCAGGGCAGCACTTCTTGCACTTCGACGCGCAGCACGGCGGCTATGTGAGCTGGCTCCAAAGCGAGCCGGGCGCAACGCACCGCATCGTGCTCGACGCGGTCGTTCCGCTCACCAAGCTGGGCGGCGAGACAGCGCTGCAACTCGGCGCGCCGCGAGCGACGACCTCGCGCTTTCAAATCGACGTGGCGATGCCGAAAGCCGTGGGGCGGCTGGTCGATGGCGCGCAGCCGCTGACGACTGAATACCAGCAGAAAATCACCCGCTTCTCCGGCCTGGGACTCGGCGGCGAGTTCGAGCTAGCCTGGCGCGGAGGCGACCGGCCTGCGGCCAAAGTGCCCACGGCGCTGGAAGCCAACGGCGTAATCCTTGTGCGGATTGATGGGCGTAGCGTGCGGAGCGAAGCACGGCTCACGGTGCGCAGCTTTGGCGGCGAGTTCGATCAGTTCCGCGTTCGGCTCCCACCGGGGGCGGAGCTTGTCGCCGGCAGCCAGCCCGGCTATACGCTCGCTCCGGTCGAGCAATCCCGTCCCGCCGACGGGGACGATCGGCTCGTCGATGTGAAGCTCGACCGCAAAACGGTCGGCCCGGTCGAAGTGCGGCTCGTCACCGAGCAGTCGCGGGAGCTTGCCGGCGCCGATCGGTCCGTCGAACTGGCGGGTTTTGAAGTTCTCGGGGCGATTCGCCAGTGGGGCCATCTGGCCGTCGAAGTAATCGGGGATTGGCAGGTGCTCTGGGGCACCAAGCGCAACCTGCGGCAGGTCGAAGACCTGCCCGAGTCGCTCCGCCGCGCCGATCTGGTGGCGGGCTTTGAGTACTTCAGCCAGCCCTGCTCGTTGCCGGCGCGGGTCACGCCGCGCACCACGCGCGTGCGCGTCGAGCCGGAGTTTTTACTGTTTGTCGGAGCGCGGCAAGCGGAACTAGAAGCGCGGCTCAAATACAGCATCCGCGGTGCGAAAGCCTTCCAGTTCGACATCAAGATGCCCGGCTGGGAGCTAGAGACGGTTAATCCGGCCAACGTCTTTGACGTCGATGCGATCGACACCAGCGCCCAGGGCGTGATCTCCGTAAAACTCTTGCAGCCGACGACCGGGCAGGTCGAACTGGTGTTGCGCGCCCGCCGTGAGTTAAAGCCGGAAGCGCGCGAAGTCGCGTTGCCGCTTCCGGTGCCGGAGGCGTCGTCGCAAACGCCTTCGACGGTGGTGGTGCTGCCCGAGGACAACGTCGAGCTGACGCCTCTGCCGGAAAAAATCGCGGGGCTGACGCCGATGCAAATCGCGCCGCGGGTGAAACTCCCCGCGCGGCAGCAGACGCCGCTCTACTATCGCGGCGAAGGCGATCCGTCGCTCTTCGCCGCTGCGCTGGAGATCCACGCCCAGCGGATCACCGCGAGCGCGGCGAGCGTCGTCCGCCTGGAACAAGAGGGCGGGCGCGTCGATCAAACGCTCTCGTACCGCGTGCAGTACGAGCCGGTCGATAAGCTCACGCTCGCGGTGCCGACCACGCTCAAGCAGTTCGAGCAGTTGCAGGTGCTTTACGAAAAGCAGCCGCTAGTGCCAGTGGTGCTCAGCAGCGACGAAACGCAGGAGGGGGCCGCGCCGACGACGCTCGTTCGGGTGACGCTGCCGCAGGCGAAGATCGGCAACTGTGAACTGCAGGTGAGCTATCCGCTCACCACCCCCGAAATTCTGCCGCAGCAGAGCGTCGCGCTGCCGGTTCCGCTCGTGATGCCGGCCGAGGGGGAGCTAGAAAAAAACGAGGTTCTCGTTCAGCCGGGAGCGGGCATCAGTGTTTCGCACCGCAAGGGAACTTGGACGGCGACGCAGCTTGACCGGACCGCAGCTGCGCAGCACGATCTGCGGCTGCGCGCGGAGGAGCCGTCGCCGGAGTTGCCGCTGGCCGTGCAGCTTGAGGAGCGGCTTTCGCCCGGCGCGACGGTGGTCTATCGGGCGTGGCTCCAAACCTGGCTCACCAACAGCCGCCGCCAGGACCGGATCTGCTATCAGCTTTCGAGCAACGAGGAGCAGATCACGCTCAAACTGCCCGAGGGGATTGAGTCAGGGGCGATCGAGGTGCTACTCGATAAAGTCCAAGTGCCGGCGGAAATCAACAGCGATGGGCTGCTCTCCGTGCCGCTGCCGCCGCACGGCGACGCTCGGCTGCGGCATCTGGAGCTGCGCTACATCTTCCTCCGGCGCGAAACGGGCGTGGGCAAGCTGGCTCTGGAGTTGCCGCAGTTGGAAGGCTCGATCCTCCGCGAATACCTCTCCTGGCAACTGGTCTTGCCGCGTCACGAGCACGTCGTTGCCGCGGGCGTTGATTTGATTCCCGAGTTCCGCTGGGGCTGGGGCGATTTTTATTGGGGCCGATATCCGCTCCGCAGTCAGGCGCAGCTTGAAAGTTGGATCGGCGCGACCGCCGGAGCACAGCCGCCGCCGGGCGCGACGAACGAGTACCTGTTTCAAGTGCGCCATGTGCCCGACCAGTTGCACGTTCGCACGGCCACGCGGGCCACGGTCGTGCTGCTCTGCTCGGGCGTTGTGTTGCTGCTGGGCTTGATCTTGCTCTACGTACCGGCCAGCCGCGAGCCGGGCGTGATCTTGGCGCTCTCGGTCGTGCTGCTGGCGGTGGGCCTATTGTATCCCGAGCCGGCGCTGCTGGCCGCGCAGGCCGCCGTGCTGGGCGTGGTGTTGGTGGTGATCTCGGCGCTGCTCAAGCGCCTGGCCGCGCGACCGAAACAGGAAGTGCTCGCGCCGAGCGTTTCGAGCCTCATCACCCCTCAGCGCGCGGCGAGCGATGGTGCGGCCACGGCGGTCTTACCGCCCGCGCCCTCGTCGGCGACGACGACCGTGGCGTTGCATAGCTCGGAAGGGGACGCATGAGCCGCCTGCGCTGCGGTCTAGTTGCCGCCGGAATCTTGGCCGCCGCCCTGGCGGCGCTGCGGACGGCCGAGGCCGCCGAGCCGGCGTCGGAGGGGCCGCCGCTACACTACCGCCGCATCTATGCTCCGGCGGATCAGATGCCCCGCTGGCCGCTGCCGCGCGTCCCGCACATTCCGGTCGAGCCGGCCGAGTTTGAGCGGCTCGTCGAACTCGCCCGCGCCAGTGAAACCGGCGCGCCGGTGGCGCAGAGCGCGCGATTGAGCCAGTCGACCTACGAGGCGCGGCTCGACGGCGACGACCTGCTGATCGGCCAAGCCCGCTTCGAAATCGCGCAGCAGGCTCCCTCACGGACGGTGCTGCCACTGGAGCCGTTTTCGCTCGCCGTCCGTGACGCCATCTGGACTGCCGCTAACGGCCAGCCGCTCGCGGCCGCCGTGGGGCTGCAACCGAGCGGGGCGCTCGGCGTGCTCGTCGAGCAAAGCGGCATGCTGCAGATGGCCTGGACGCTGCGCGGCAAGCGCGACAGCAGCCAGGCGATGGTGTTTGAGCTGCAACTGCCCGCCTGCCCCACCAAGCATCTGCAACTGGATCTGCCGAGCAAGCTAGTCCCCGAGTCGGATCCGGGCGTGATCGTGGGCGTCGAGAAACTGCCTTCGGGGCAGCGGCGCTGGCAGATCAATCTCGGCGGTCCGACCCAGGTGCGATTGCGGCTGAGGCCGGAGGGCGAAGCCCATCCACAGCGGCTGGCGCTACTGCGCCAAGCCTCGACGTATGACTTCTCGCCGCGCGGCGTCGAGGTGACGACGCAACTGACGCTCGACGCGCTGCACGAGCCGCTCCGTTCGCTCTCGGTGCGCCTCGATCCGTCGCTGCGGCTGGTGAGTGCCCGCTTCGGCGAAAAGGACATTCCCTGGACCGTCACCCAGGCGCAAGCGGGAGGCGCAAGCGATGTTGAGTTGCTGCTGCCCGAGCCAATTCAGGGAACCTCGCGGGTGGTGCATTTGGTGGCGCTGGCTCCACTGGTGATGGGCGAGCCGTGGCCGCTGCCGGCGCTTCAAGCCCAGGGCGTGTTTTGGGCCGAAGGGACCGCGCGGCTGCTCCTTCCCGCGCCGCTGACGCTCAAGGAGCTTTCGCTCACCGACTGCCGCCAAACCAAAGTCGAACCCTTGCCCGCGCCGCAGACGGGCGAGCTACTGACGCTCCAGCAGTTCGCCCCGGAGGCAGTAGCGGAAGTCGTACTCGGGCGGCAAATCGGCCGGGTTGCGCTGCGGCAGGGGATGACGGTCGATGTGGGGGCCGGCGAGATTGCCGGCCGCATGATCGCCTCGTTCACCGTGAGCGACGCCGACCGCTATACGCTCCGCGCCGCCATTTCGCCCCACTGGATCGTGGACACGGTCGAGTCCATCCCAAGCGGTCAGGTGAGCGACTGGACGACCGACGTGGTTGACGGGCAGCGCGAACTGAACGTGCGGCTCGCCCGTTCGCTCGCGCCGAAGCGGCCCTTGCAGTTGCAGATTACCGGCCGCTCGCGCCGCTCGGCGCTCGAACGGCCGCTGACGCTAAAAGCCTGCCGGATGCTCGATTTTCTCAATCTCAGCGTCCAGCGCGACTTGATGCTCGTCCGCGCGGTCGCTCCGTACCAACTGCAACTCGAAGGCGACGACAAGGTCGCGCGGCTCGATGCCACGACACTATCGCGGAGCGATCTGCAACTGCTCGATGCGCAGTGGGAAGGTCTGGCGTGTGAGTACAACAGCCAAGCCGATCCGCTCCGCATTTCGCTCGCCGAGCAGCGCGCGCACTATTCGGGCGAGATCGACGTCAAAGCCACCGCGCTGGCCGATGGCTTTTCCGAGTCGTACACGATCCGCTGCGATCCTGAATCGGCCCGCGTGGAGCGCGTGCTGGTGCATTTCTCGCAATCGCGCGAGCAGCCTTTGCGCTGGATGCTCGGCAGCGAAAGCGACGAAGAGCTAAGCACGCGACGGTTGACCCCGCAGGAACAAGCGGCCGCAGGACTGAAGACCGACGGCGAGACGTGGGAAGTGCTCCTGCGGCGTCCGCGCAGCGTGCCGTTTGAGATTCGTGCTTCGCGCAATGTGCCTCTGGCCGAGAAAACGCCGCTCAGTTTGGCCACGCTGCCGGAGGCGGTTGCGCTGCGCTGCCAGTTGACGATCTACACGGCGAGCGAATCGGAAGTGGCGATCGAGAACCGGCGGCTGGAAGCCGTGCCGGTCGAGGCGGCGTCGGAGCTTTATCCGCTGGCGCGGGCGGCGTATCGCTACGAGCCTTCGCGCGATGTGCTGGTCAGCGGCGATCCGGCGATTGCGCTGGCGCCGCCAAGGACCGCCAGCGCGCCGCCCCGGGCTTGGGTCTGGCAAGCGCAGCTCGATGCGCGGCAAGCGCCCGACGGAATGACGAACTATCTCGCCACGTATCTCGTTCACAATCTGGGCCGGCAGCGGGTGAGGATCGAGTTGCCGCCCGGGGCACGGCAAAAAGCGGTCTGGATCGACGACGTTCGCGTGCCGCACGGCATCACCAGCGGGTCGGGCAATGCGTTTGTCGTCGCACTGCCCAGCGACCGCCGGTTTGCGACGGTGAGCGTGCAGTACGACATCGCCGAGGCGCCGCTGGGCTTTGTCGAGACGCGCGCGATGCCGAGTCCGCGGATCGACTTGCCGGTCATCGACCGCCAAGCGACGCTCTGGCTGCCGCCCGGCTACCGCGCACGCGGGGGGAGCGAACGTCACCTGCCGAGACTGACGTGGATGCAGCGGCTGTTCGGCCCGCTCGGCCGCTCGGCGAGCGAGCCGGCCTTCGATCCGACCGATGCCGAAGAGTGGGTGGCGCTCGTGCGGCGCGGGCTGACCGAGGAACTGTACGGGATTCAGGCCGCGGCCGAACTGATCGACGAAATGGGCCGGCTCATCGCGGAAGCCCAGGGGCGAACGGCGCTCAGCTGGGGAGAACTGCTTCCGCAGGCGGCGCTCCGCCTGGCGGACCTGCATCGCGCCGAGCCAAACCAAAACCTGCCGCAAATCGTGATGGATCGCCAAGCCCTGCGCCAAAGCGGCCTCACGCCGCGCCGCACGCTAAGCGGCCAACTGCGTGGCAGCCACGCCGAACTGGCTGCGGCCGCGCTGGAACAGGCCAACCTGGTCGTGCTGGTCCACGGGCGCACGTTGATCGTGACCTCCGATGTTGCCGCGGCGCTGTATCGAGAACAACTCGCGCCGCTCCAACCGACGCCGCTATTCCAAATCCTGCCCGGCCCCTTGGCCCGCGCGCTCCAGAGCGAGCAGCACTTGCCCTCCTCCGGGCCACTCGTGAGCGTCGCGCAGTGGGCGGGCGAGGGCCACACGGCGGAGGTTCCGTGGACGCCGGCTTGGCGCGCGTCGGCGCATCTGGGCGGCTGGAGCGCGTATCGGCTGCGCAGCACGGGCGAGACGCTGCCGAGCGTGCGCATCGTGCGCTCTAGCGCCGTCCAGATGCTCGGCTGGCTGACGTTCCTGGCGACCGCCACGCTCGTTTACTGGAAACTGGGGCGACGGCCGCAGGTGGTGTTGCCGCTGCTGGCGAGCGCCGCGATTGCCGCCCTGCTGCTACCGGAAGCATGCGTGCCGCCGGCGACGGGGCTGTTTCTGGGGACGCTAGGCGGCGTCTTGGCTCGACTGTTGCGCCGGAGCGACGAATTGCGTCCTCCCGCGCAGAGTGACGTCAGCACCGACTTCGTGCTGCAACCGCACGCGCTGCCGTCGCTGCTCGTCGCCGCCTGCTTGGCGCTCGGCTCTGGGACGGCCTTTGCGCAGACGGTCGAGGAGCCTAGCGCGGAGGCCGCTCCGCCGCCTGCGACCACGCATGAGGTCTTTATTCCGGTCGATAACCAGCAGCGCCCCACCGGCGGCAAGTATCAGGTGCCCGAGACACTCTTTCAACAACTCAGCCGCCGCGCCGAGCAGATCACCCGCCAGCCGCGCGGTTGGCTGCTAACCGGCGCGACGTACCGAGGCCGGCTTTCGCTGCAAGCCGATCTGCGGCGTCTGGCGGTGGACGAATTCAAGGCAATCTACGACCTGCGCGTTTTCGCCCGTGGCCGGACGATTTGCATTCCGCTCAACGCGAGCGAACTGACGCTGCTTCCCGGCGGCAGCAAACTCGATGGTCGCCCCATCGCCGTGCGGTGGGATGCCGAGCAGCGGGCGGTCGAGTTCGAGGTCGAGGAGCCGGGGCAGTATCGACTCAGCCTGGCAATGGGTCCGGTCGTCCGGACCAGTAGCACGATGTCGGGCTTTGATCTGGCGATTCCGGCGCTGGCCACCTCGCGCGTTGAACTCACCGTTCCACCGGACGGGCCAGAGCTAAAACTCACGTCCGCAACCGGCGCGGTGCGCTACGACCGAGCACGCGGCGAACTGCAGGCCGACCTCGGCACGGCCGAGCGCCTGACCGTACGCTGGCCCGTCGGCGACAGCAGCGGACTGGGGCCGGGGGATGCCGAGATCGAGCAACTGCTCTGGCTGCGGGTTCAGCCGGGGGCCGTCGCGCTCGACGCGCGGTGGAAGGTCCATGTCCTGGCGGGCCGGGTGCGGCAACTGCGGCTGCGGGCCGATTCGCGTCTGCGCCTGTTGCCGTTCGACGAAGATTCGCTCGTCGCCAAAGTCACCACCGAGCCAGGGCCGATCCAGACGATCGTGCTCGATCTCAAACGGCCGCTGACCGAGCAGGCCACGATCGAGGCGAAGATGTTGCTCACCGGCGTCTCAGGCGTCGGACGGCTCCCCTTGCCGGTGCTGAGCGTCGTCGGCAACCGGACGAGCAAGCGCTGGCTCGCCGTCTCGATCGACGGCGCGCTGGCGCATGAAGAACAGCCGGCCGAGGGGATGGAATCGCTCGCCGTGCCCGACTTCGCTGCCCTCTGGGGCGATAGCCGCGCCAAGCCGCTGTTCGCCTACCAGCTTCAGCAGCCCGACGTGGCCTGGAGCTTGGCCGCGCGGCCGCGTCAGCCACGGATCGAAGCCGAGGAAGCGCTCTATCTGAGCGTCGCCCACCGCGAAGCGCAATTGTACTACGAGGCTCAGATGCACCCGATCATGGGGCATCAGTTTCAGCATCGGCTGACCGTCCCGCCGCAAATGGTGTTGGAGCGCGTCTCCGTCCGCGAGAACCGCAGCGAGCGCACCGTCCGCTGGGCACGCAACGGCACCGACCAAGTCACCGTCTTTCTCTCTGGTCCGGTCACGGGCAATCACGTTCTGCGGCTCGAAGGACGACTGCCCCTTCCCGCCAATGGGCAGTTCCGCGTGCCGACCCTAGAACTGCAAACCGCCCAGCGCCGGCAGCGCACCTTGCACTTGTTCCGCCGCGCCGACGCCCTCGTCAAGCTCGGCGGCGCGCCGCATCTTACCCCGGCGGAGGAACCGCTGGGCGATCTGCCGGCCGGAAACCTGGGGCGGTGGGTCGGCAGCTATTTCGTCAACGGCTCACTCCCCCAAACCCGACTCGCCGTGAGTTACAACCATGCCGAAGCCGACGCCACGCTCGTCACCTCGCTCCAGCGCGGAGCCGAATCGTGGCAGGCCGTCGTCGAGTGTCAACTTCGCGTGAAGCGCGGGCTGGTCGATCGGCTGCGGCTCACCGTGCCGGAATGGTGGAACGGGCCGTTTGAAACGACTCCGGCCGCCGACGTGGCGCTGGTGCGGCTGCCGGGCCAAGAAATCCAGCAGCTTGTCATTCGCCCCACAGCGGCCATCGCGGACACCTACCGCGTGCGTCTGCGCGCGCCGGTGCTCGTCTCGGCCAGCGACCGGCTGCGCGTGCCACAAGTGACGCCGATCGGACTGGCGGGCACGGAGCATTACCTCGTCCTGCCGACGCAGTCCGATCTTCAGCAGATCGCCTGGGAGACGCGCGGCCTGAGCCGGGCGGGACTGCCGGAGGGCTTTCCGCAGCCGCTCCTCGCACAAGAGGCTTTTGCCTCGTTCCAGGTCGTCGCCGAGCAGTTTGAAGCCATTCCCAAAAGCGTCAGCCGCGCGCTGAGCCGGCCGCAGATTTCGCTGGCCGACGTGGGCGTGGCTTGGAACGACGACGGCAGCTACCGCGGCGTCGCGCGGTTCGACTTGCAGCCGGCGGGACTTGCCAACTGTCTCGTCGAACTGCCCGCTGCGGCGCAACTGGTGCAAGCGACGGTCGCCGGGCTGCCGGCGGTTTTGACGCCGAGCGGGGAAAATCGCTTCCGCTTGATGCTCGGCCCGCAACAGTTGCCCCAACGCATCGAGCTTCTGTACACCGGCAAACTAACGGCGGGCGTGCCTGACGGAAAGGTGCGGCTCCCCAGCCCGCTTCTGCTGACTCGCAATCGGGAAATCCCCATCGAGCGGACGCTCTGGACCGTCTACGCCCCCGCCACGGCCGGCCCCGCGCAGCCGGTCCAAGGCCAAGCGCTCCGCGGCGCGCGGATCGAACTGATGCGTCTGCGGAACGCCGCTGCGCTGCTCGATCTCGACGATGAACTGGCCGCCGCGCTTGCGCCCGATCACCTGGCAGCCTGGTATCGCCTCTGGGCACAGCGGTTGGTTCACGCCCAACAAGATGTGCTGCACAGCGCGACGGCCGACGGGGACCGTGCGACCGAGGACTTTCTCGAAGCCCGCGCGCTGGTCAGCGCCCATGAAGCCGTCGCAGCGCGACTGGGCACCACGGCGCTTCTCAGCCAGTTACGATCCGCCGAGCAAAGCAGCTATGAGTCGGCCGATCTTTGGCAGTCGGTCGTGCAGCACGGCCGACTGCCGCTCCATCTGAACTTTCCCGGCGCGGTGCGGACGGTGGAGCTAGAATATGCGCCGCCGGCGGGCGACGGGTCGCGCCGACTCCTTGCAGCTTTGGCGCTGGGCCTGACGACGCTCGGCATGCTGTGGGCGATGCGGCGCGGCGTGGCGGTCGATCTGCCGTGGCGCTGGCCGCAGGTGCTGGGCGTGCTCGTGGGCATCTTCTACTGGCTCTTTCTCACGCCGGCGTTCGTCGGCTGGTTGATCGTCGCGCTCAGTCTGCTCGCCGCCCTGCGTTCGCCCTGGCGCGAAGCGCCGCCGCGCTACGAGCAAAGCACAATCGCCCAGAGCGAAGGCAACTCCTGGGTCCGCTAGCGCCGGATGGCGGCGGCGCACCGCGACGGGTGGCGGGGGCTTCCGCTCCTCGCGGTGCGCCCCCGCCACCCGTCGCACGAATGCAGCGGAGCGGCCAAAGCTCGCCCGGCTGGCCGGCCGATAAGAAACGGGGCGGTCCGGTTTTAACGCTTCGGCGGGTGGCTCGGCTGGGAAAGCGTGCTAGCAGTGAAGACGTTCGCTTGGCAAACTTGGCGGCGCACGCTCGGCAGTTCGGGCGCGATGCGGCTCTGGCAGATCGTCTTGGCAAAATGGCGCGCCTCTGCTACTTTTACCACCCACGTCACACGGCGGCCTTCGGCTCCGATTCAGGACATGTCGGCCGGCAACAATCTGGAATGGAATCACAATCGCCACGCCCAGCAGGGCCAGGCGTTAGGCCGACAGGGAAGGAGGCCGGGGATGAGCGTTGATCCGCGTCAGCAGGTTCGGGTCCATATTCGCTGGATGATTCGCCGCGACATGCCCGAAGTGCTCGCCATCGAGCAGCAGAGCTTTGAGTTCCCCTGGTCGGAAGACGACTTCATCCGTTGCCTGCGCCAGCGCAACTGCATCGGCATGATCGCCGAGCACGACGAGCGCGTCGTCGGCTTCATGATCTACGAGCTACACAAAAACCGGCTGCATGTGCTCAATTTCTGCGTTGCCCCCGACATGCGGCGGCGCGGCGTCGGCAGCCAGATGATCGCCAAGCTCGTCAGCAAGCTCTCCAACCAGCGCCGCACGCGGATCATGCTCGAAGTGCGCGAAACGAACCTGCCGGCTCAAGTCTTCTTCCGCGAAAACGGCTTCCGCGCCGTCTCCGTGCTCCACAGCTACTACG
>CAYZVT010000061.1:0-16402 GCA_964481585.1 uncultured Pirellulales bacterium | reverse complement strand
CAAACGCCGCTCAACCTGGCCCGCGCGCTCGCCACGGCCGGCGTGCCGATCATCGGCACGAGCGTCGATACGATCGAAGACGCCGAAGACCGCGAGAAGTTCGCCGAGATGCTCGCCCGGCTCGATCTCAAGCAGCCGCCCAACGGCATTGCCCGCAACATGGCCCAAGCGCGGCTCGAAGCGGCGCGGATCGGTTTTCCGGTACTCGTGCGGCCGAGCTTCGTGCTCGGCGGCCGCGCGATGGAGATTTGCTACGACCAAGCCCAACTCGAACGCTACGTCGGCGAGGCCTTTGTCGTCGCCCAAGGACAGCCGGTGCTGATCGACAAGTTTCTGGAAGACGCCAAAGAAGTGGACGTGGACGCGATTTCCGACGGCGAGACGGTCATTGTCGCCGGCATCATGGAGCATATCGAAGAGGCCGGGGTCCACTCGGGCGACTCGGCCTGCGCGATTCCCCCCTACAGCTTGCCGGGGCCGGTCGTACAAGAGATCCGCGAAGCGACGATCGCACTGGCTCGCCAGCTTAAGGTCGTCGGGCTGATGAACGTGCAGTTTGCGATCAAAGACCAGGACGGCGTGCCGCACGTCTACGTGCTCGAAGTCAACCCGCGCGCCAGCCGCACGGTGCCGTTCGTCTCCAAAGCGACCGGCGTGCCGGTGGCGAAGATTGCGGCCAAAGTGATGGCCGGCGTGAGCCTCGTCGAGCAAGGTGTCACCGAAGACCCGATCCCCACGCACGTCTCGGTGAAAGAGAGCGTCTTTCCGTTCATCAAGTTCGCCGGCGTCGATATCGTGCTCGGTCCCGAGATGCGCTCGACCGGCGAAGTGATGGGCATTAGCGAGCGCTATTCCATCGCCTTTGCCAAAAGCCAACTCGCGGCCGGCGTCGTGCTGCCACAGTCGGGGAAAATCTTCCTCTCGGTCGCGGAGCGCGCCAAACAACGCGTGGTGCCGCTCGCGCAGCGGCTGCACGAATTGGGCTACGAGCTGATCGCCACCCGGGGCACGGGGCAGGTCTTGAGCGAGCATGGGATTCCGGTCCAGACGGTGCAAAAGCTGCAAGAGGGGCATCCCAACCTGATCGACTACCTCAAAGACGGCGAGGTGTCGCTGGTGATGAACACGCCCAGCGGCAAGGGCGCTCGCACCGACGAGGGGCGCATCCGCGCCGCGGCCGTCGCGCATGGTGTGCCCTGCCTCACGACCATCGAAGCGGCCGAAGCGGCGGTCAAAGCGATGGAAGCCCTTCGGGAAGAAGAGATGCAGGTCCAAGCCCTCCAAGACCGCTTTCCGCAGTACCGCCAGCAACAGGCGGGAGCAGCGGCGAAGTAACGCGCCGGGTTGACCAAGCCGGCGCGCTGCGCTCGGTAGGCTTCCACGGCCGATTTGCATGCGCAGCGGCGCTGGACAACAATAGGCCGTGATGTGCCGCGCGGCGTGGCGCCTCTCGATTGGCAGCCTTTCTCCAACGGCGGAAGTAAGCTATGACACTCTCTCTGCGCATCGCGGCCGGTCTCGTTTTTCTGCTGTTAATCACCGCGCCGCTCGACGCGGCCCAGCGGCCGAACCTGCTGTTTATTATGACCGATGACCAAGCCCCCTTTGCGCTTGGGGCGTCGGGCAATCCGCAGGCGCTGACGCCAAACCTGGACCGTCTCGCCCGCGAAGGGGCGTATCTGAAAAACAGCTTTACGGTCACGCCCGTCTGTAGCCCCTCGCGCGTGAGCCTGATGACCAGCCGCTACGGTTCGGAGATGGGCATCACCGACTGGATTCACCCGAGCGAAGCGATTGGTGTCGATCCCCGAGCCACCACGTTTGCCGAGGTCTTAAGCGCCGCCGGCTACCAGACCGGGCTGGTCGGCAAATGGCATCTGGGACACGCCGACGAGAAGTGGCATCCGACGCGGAACGGCTATCACTACTTCATGGGTTTTTTAGAGGGCGGGACGAAAGCGGCGGGAGCCGTGCTAGAAAAAGACGGCAAGCCGCAAAAGTTCGAGGGGCTGACGGCCGACGTGCTGACCGACCATGCTTTGCAGTTCCTCGAAGGCCACAAGCAGGGACCGTTCTTCCTCTCGCTGCACTATCGGGCGCCGCATCGACCGTGGCTGCCCGTCGCCGAGGAGGACGCCGCGCCGTACCGCGATCTCGACATCAAAATTCCTAACCCCGACTACCCAGGGCTGCTAACCGAGAAGGTGAAGCGTGTCACGCGCGAGTATCTTTCCAGCGTGCGGAGCGTCGATCGCAACGTCGGCCGGATACTCCAGCGGCTGGAAGCCCAGGGCTTGGACAAGAACACGGTCGTTATCTTCACTTCCGACCACGGCTACAATCTCGGCCACGGGGGCATCTGGCACAAAGGCAACGGCCACTGGATCGTGAAAGACCCGCCACCAGGCACGGAAAATGTCCCCCGCGGCCAGCGGCCGAACATGTACGACCGCTCGCTCCGCGTGCCCACGCTCGTCCGCTGGCCGGGCAAGATTCATCCGGGCACGGTCGTTGAGCAAACTGTCTCGAACCTCGACTGGTATCCGACGCTCGTGTCGCTCGCTGGCGGAGAACTGCCCCAGGACGAAACCATCCGGGGGCGAAGCATCGTGCCGCTCCTGACGGACGAAGCGACGCCGGAGTGGAACAACGATCTGTACGCCGAGTACTCGACCAAGCATCAGACGCGCACGCACATGCGCTGCTACCGCACACCCGATTGGAAACTGGTGCGCGACTTCTTGAACCCAGGCCGCGATGAACTCTACGATCTGAAAAACGATCCCGAGGAGACGACCAATCTCATCAAAGATTCGCGTCCCGAGGTGCAACAGGTGGTGCAGTCGCTCCACGCGAAGATTCTAGAGCAGATGCGCCGCACGGGCGATCCGGTGCTCGAAACGCTCTCGGAGTCCACGAGCGCAAGCCGCTGAAGCGGCGCGGTACATCGCCGTCCTTCCCGCGTAGGCGGGAATCTAGGGTGCAGGGTTCACCGTCGTCCTTCCCGCCTGCGCGGGAACGACGTGTTTTGCTGACTGCTGAAAGCTGACCGCTGATCGCTGCCTGCTATGGCGCGCGCGGCAGCGGCGCAACCTTGCCCAATTTTCCTAAAAAGAAACGGCGAAAAACCGGTGTTGACCCGTTTTTGGATACGGGATATTCTCCCCGCCTCATGAGCAACACAACGCTTCGCCACAAGCCACGCGGGGCCGCAGACCAAGCGGCAGCCGGCGGGTGAAGGGGAAGCGAAAAACAGAATAGATGCGTGATCCACGTGGAGGGGTCCTGCACTGGAGCAGGTCCAACTTGGACCTGTCTCTGCGGACCACGAGGCGGCGGCGCGAGCACGGATGCGAGCGACCCGCTTCGGAAACACCCTTGGCAGCGCCGATTCCCCTTCGGAAGCGTCCAATCGCTCCCGGACAAGGTTCCCGTCCTTTGCCCCCCTGGGACGCAACCTTGCCGGGGGCTTTTTTTATGCGCGCCCGGCAGAGTCGCTCCGTCGCTGGGGCGACTGGGGCCATTCTCTTCGCGCGCTTCGCGTGAGGGCGCGTGCCGCTTGCCGGCGGCTGGCTGTCGGTTTTTTCGACAGCGCTGTCGATTGCGTCTACAGCCGCCGCGCGCCGAGGGGGGCGCGGAGCCGGGCAGGAAAGGATCGGCTCGGACGGCACTTACGGCGATTCTGCCCATCTCGGCGGCGTCTGGCACAGCGCCTGCAAGTAGGCTCGCCACCGCCTGCGGATGTGAATGCCGTGGCGCGCGTGTTCGTCTGCCTACCTAATGAGGAGTGTTGCTATGTCTCGACCGCGTGGGGGTTTCACCCTCGTGGAGCTACTGGTGGTGATTGCCATAATTGGAGTGCTGGTCGCGCTGCTGTTGCCGGCGGTGCAGGCGGCGCGGGAAGCGGCCAAACGTGCTTCGTGCCAGAACCATTTGCGGCAGATCGGGTTGGCCTTCCACAATTTCGAAAGTGCGAACTCGCATCTGCCCTTCTCGAAGCGCGTCGAGAGCGACGGCGCTGCGCGGAGTTGGGTGCCCGACGTGCTTCCGTTCCTGGAGCAATCGAGCATTGTGAGCGACTTAAATTATGATCTGGGCCAAGATTGGTGGCGGATTCACAGCAACTACATCGTGGACCCGACCGATCCCGATCCAGACAACCCCACCACCTTCTTGCCCGATCCCAATGGCCACGCCGTGCCGAACGGCATTACGGTGCAAAAATTTCTGGACGTGATGATGTGTCCCTCCTCGCCGATCCAGGAGCGCACCCAGTTCAAAGACGATGCCGATAAGGGGCACAAGATCGGGGCGGCGGGCGATTACTTTTCGCCCGAAGGCGTGCATAGCGCGATTCTTGCCGAGTTGCCCTCCAGCTTGCCCCAAGGCGCTCCCTTCCCCGAGTTCCCCGACGGAACCACTGCCTCGGATGATGTTGTGCTGTCGGGCGTGCTGCAACCCTTTGGGGCCGGCGCGCTGCCGACGTGGACCACGTCGATCACCGGCGACCCGCGCGTGCAGCTCATCAGCTCTCGGCCGCGATACCCGACGCTCGACGGCGTGACCGATGGCACGTCGAACACGATCCTCATCGCCGAATGCGCCGGGCGTGAAGACGTGTGGCGGGGGCGAACGATGACTCCCTCCAATGCCGACCGCACTTCGCCGACCTGTGCCCGCGCGCGCGGAGGCGCTTGGGCCAGCAACGATACGTCGTATGCCATCGGCCAGCGCCTCGACTGGTGCGATCGGACGGCCACCGGACTGGATGCCATTCCAGGCGAGATGCGGATCAACAATTCCAACGAATGGGGCCATCTGTACTACAGCTTCCACGACGGCGGTTCCCAATTCGCCTTCGCCGACGGTTCGGTCCGCTTCATCTCCGATAAGACTGCGCTGTGGGTGCTCGCTTCGCTGACGACGCGGGCGAGCAGTGAGGCGATCAGTGCCTCGGATTTCTAGAAGGCTAGCCGGCGCGCAATGCTCGCCGGTCCCGCGACGCTTGGAAAGAACGGAAAGCAACCCGTGGCAAGCTCTCCCCGCACCACGCCTGACCAGCACGAGGAGCCTGCAGGCGCCTTTGGCGAGCTGCGGGTATTGTTGACCTGTCCCGAATGCGGTGCCGACGGCTGGGTCGCCTGGAGGCGGCTGAGCCGTGCTCTGATCTGTCGGCAATGCCAGTGCCAGTTCGCCCTGGGCCGCGATGGCAAGCTCCGCGCGCGGAGCGAAGCACCGCCGGTGCATTACGCGTGTCCACGCTGCGGCCAGTCGGGAGCGATCCCGGCCGCGCTAGTGGTTCGCCGGGCCGAATGCGGGAGCTGCAAGCTGCCGCTGGTGCGCGGCCCCGACCAAAAGCTCCACGGCCTGGACGAGGTGACGCAGTTGCAGCGTGCGGCCAATCGCGCCGCCCGACAGCCCGAAGCGAAGCAGCCTGCCTGGATACGCGTGTTCCAAACCCCCAGCGGCCTTCCTCACAAGCCGCGCCTGGCCCTGGCCGGGGTGCTCCTGTTCGGCCTGCTGGGGCTGGCCGTGTGGCGGCTGGCGCTGCGGCCTGCCTCTCCGGAGTCGGTCGCCGCCGACTTTACCTCGACCTGCCTGACCGGCCAGTGGACGGACACCGAAGCCTTTTTGGAGGACGATTTGCTCCAGCTCAGCCAGTTCCACCGCTGGCGCGTCCGGCACTTCACGTCGATCCTCGATAAGTACCGTCCCGCCGGAGACTCGGTCGAGGTGCAGGTCGAGACTCTCGACGCGTCGCCCGGCAGACGAAAATTCCGCATCCTTCTCCGCTCGCCCTTCCTCGGGACGCGCAGCCATCTCCAGCATTGGCGCGAGCGCGACGAGCGGTGGTACTTTGACGCCCACGCCACGGTTGGCGGCCAATAGGCCCTCGTGGTGTCCACGGTCGCCTTGCAGCGGAAAAGCCCGCGTCAGCGCTGGTCCGGTCCGGTCGGGGGCGGCTGCAGCCTTTTGCGGAGCGTGGTGCGATGAATCCCCAGCAGTTGGGCCGCGGCCACCTGGTTCTTGCCCGTATGCGCCAGTACCGGACCAAACAGAGCCGGCTCGGCGGCGGCCAAAAATTGCTCGTAAAGATTGTCCGGCAGCGGACTGCTGGCCAGCTTGTTTTGCACCCACTGATCGACCGCCTGGTGCAAGGCTGGTGGAGGGCTACTGGCCGGCGGCTCGCCCGCTGCGAAGTCCAGCACCGGCGGTAAGTGCTCCGGCGCAATGGCCCCGCCACGGGCCAGCAGCGCGCCATGCTCGACCGCGTTGCGCAGCTCGCGCACATTGCCGGGCCACGGACGGCGGCAAAGCTGCTCCATCGTCTCGTCCAAAAGTCGAGCGGTCGTGTTCTCCGGTCCCACGGCCCGCCGCAGCAAGCGGTTGGCCAGGAGCGGAATGTCTTCCGGCCGCTCGCGCAGCGGCGGCAGGTGGATTTCGAACGTGGCCAGACGAAAGTACAAGTCTTGCCGGAACCGACCTTCCGCGCTCTCGCGGCGCAGATCGCGATGGGTGGCGGAAATCAGACGGAACTCCGTCGGGCAAGGCCGCACCTCTCCCACCGGCGTGACCTCCCGCTGTTCGAGCACGCGCAGCAGCTTCGTTTGCACGCCGAGCGGCACATCGCCGACTTCGTCCAAGAGCACCGTGCCGCCGTGGGCCAGTTGCAGCAATCCCCTCCGCGATGACGCGGCGCCGGTGAAGGCGCCTTTGGTGTGCCCAAACAATTCGCTCTCCACCAGCGTCGGGCTGAGCGCGGCGAGGTTCACGGCCACCAGCGGCACTTCCGCCCGCGCCGAATGGCGGTGAATCGCCCGCGCCACCAGCTCTTTGCCGGTCCCGCTCTCGCCACGGATGAGCACCGAGGCATTGGTGGGCGCTACCAGCGCAATCCGCTTAAAGACCTCCTGCATCGGCCGGCTTTGCCCCACCAGCTCCTCGACCGGCTGCCAAGAGGACGCCTTGGCCCCCACCGGTTCCGCGGGCGGCTCTGGAACCAGAGCGCGGCGGATGACGGCCGAGATTTGGTCGAGGTCAAAGGGCTTGGTAAGGTAGTCGAAGGCTCCGTTCTGCTGCGCCAGCACGGCCGAATCGAGATTTCCAAAGGCGGTCACGACGATGATCGGCACCGGCCCGGCGAGCTGGAGCAACTGATCCATCGCCGCCAGCCCGCTGATGCCCGGCAGGCAGACATCGAGCACGATCAGGTCGGGTGCCTGGCGTGCCACCAAGGAAAACGCCTCCTCGGCCGACGAGGCGCTCCGCACCTGATGTCCCGCTTCGCTCAGCAGGCGCTTCAGACCCCAGCAAATACTTTCTTCGTCGTCCACGACTAAGACGTGACTCATGGGCGCGGCGCCCCTTCCGTTGCGGCCGCCGTCAACAGCGGCGGACTTGGTTGCCGGGGTAAAACCAACTCAAAGCAGGTGGGGCGCTGCTGCCGGACGTACCGCAGTGTGCCGCCATGCCCTTGAGCGACTTGCCAAGCCACGGCCAGTCCCAGCCCGACTCCTTCGCGCTTGGTGGTGGCGAACGGCTCGAACAGCCGGTCCACGATTTCCGGGGCCGGCCCCGGTCCGCTATCGAGCGTCCGCAACCGCAGCGCGTCGTCGATCTCGTCTAAAGAAACCCGCACCCAGCCTTCCGGGCCAGCCGCTTCGCTGGCGTTGAGCAGCAGACCGAGGATCACGCTGCGGATCTGGTCGGGATCGGCATGAATGAGCGAGCTTTCCGCGTCGATGGAAGTCTGTAAGGCAATCTTGTGATGCCGCAAGGCCGGCTCCACCAAGGCCGCGGCTTCTTCGAGCAGCGCCCCGAAGCTGCAACTCACTTTGCAGGACTGGAGCGGTCGTCCGGCTGTTAATAGCCGTACCAAGTGCTCCTCGGTCAGCGTCAATTGCCGCAAAGCGACTTGCAGGCTCTCGGCATCGTCGCTGGCGCACGTTCGCTGGTGCAGTTGCACCGCGAGGCGTGCCCCGGCCACGTTGTTGCGCAGGTGATGAGCGATCCCGCCGCTCAGTTGCCCTAACAGCGCCAGCCGCTCGCTGCGGCGAATCGCCATCCGCATCTCGTCAAGCTGCCCGGCCAGCCCGTTCACCGAAACGACCAAATCCCGCAGTTCGTCGTTGTGCTTGGGAAGCGGGATCGGTTGGTGCTGGGCTTCGGTCAGACGCTGGACATGTTTGCTCATCAAGCGCATCGGCCGACTTAATCGATGGGCGATCAACAGGCCCAGCGCGCTGGTGGTCACCAACGCCACGCCGCCGACGACCAGCGAAGGGTAAGCTGCCTGCCGCTTCGCTTCGCGCAGCCCCGCCTCAGGATAGAGGATATGCAGCACATGCGGCTGGCTGAGCGTGATCCGCTGGCGCATGTCGAGCGCCATGTGAAAGAACCGCGCTGATCCCAGCCGCAGCGGCGCATCCCATTGCAGGTGGGGCTGAGGGAGCGAGGGGCCTAGCTTCCGTCCCAGCTTCGCGGCGCGCGGAGAGCCGGTCGCCAGGACGTTCCCCTCGGCGTCGGTCAAGATAAACTCCGCGCCGGAGAGACCGCTGACTTGCCGCAAGACCGCGTCGCTGAGCGGGAAGTTCGATTGCGCCAACGTATTGGCGATTCCCTGCAATTGCTGCTCGATCTGGCGCTGCGAAAGCCGCGTGGCCAATACCGCGTTGAGCAAGCTGACCGCGATCAGCACGGCAATCATCAGCACGGCATGCGGCACTAAAATTTGCAGCCGCAACGGCCAACGCCTCTGGCTCGCCGCGAGCCGCGCAAATTTCTTCTCGGCACGCGGGACGGTCATCAAGACGCGGAGCCTCAAGAGTGAGAGTGGGAGCGGCCGCACGAGGCGAGTCTCAGCCAAGCCGGCCACGGCTCTCATCGTAAGTCGAGCGCCGAGGCGATGCAATTCGCCCCAAGCTCCAAATCGCCGGCGAGCGTTGCTCGCTGGCGAATCAAATCCCGTCGCCTCAGTGACGTAGCTACTCGGCGGCGGCCTTCCACTCGGCGTTCATCCGGTCGACGCGCTGGGCCAGTCGCGCTACGATCTCCGGGTGCTCCTCCGCGACGTTGTGCTGTTCGGCCGGATCGGTCTGCAGGTCGTACAGCGCGTGTTGCCGCGAGGTGTCGCCGCCGCGCACGCCGGGGTAGTCGGCGGGGCCGTATTGGCGGTCTGGGGCAAGGAGCGTTGTGCCGTTCGGGCGGCGGGGATCGACCCAGTCGGCGGGAAAATTCGGGTCGCCGCCGGAGCCGCCGTAGTGCAGCTTCCAGCGCCCTTCGCGCACCGTGCGGATGCGCTCTTGGAAGATGAAGATCGCCTCGTGCGGCGGATCAGCCTGGCCGGCGAGCGTCGGCAGCAGGTTCCGCCCATCGAGCGTGCGGTCCTCCGGCAGCGGCGTGCCGGTGGCGGTCAGCGCCGTGGGAAACAGGTCCGCGAGCATCGCCGGGTGGTCGCTTTCGTGTCCGGCGGGGATTGTGCCGGGCCAGTAGGCCAACAGCGGCACCCGCACGCCCCCTTCCCACCACGTCGATTTCATTCCCCGCAGCCCTCCGGTCGAGCCGCCGAACCAGGGGCCGTTGTCGCTGGTAAAAAGCACGAGCGTCCGGCGGTCGAGGTCGAGCCGCTTCAGTTCATCGAGCACCTCTCCGACGCTCCAGTCGAGTTCGGCGATCACGTCGCCGTATAGACCGTTTCCACTCTTTCCGTAAAAGCGGTCGGACGCCACGAGCGGCTTGTGAGGCATCGTGTGGGCGAGATAGAGAAAGAACGGCCGCTGCCGGTTCTTGCGGATAAAGTCGAGCGAACGCTCCGTGTAGCGGCGCGTGAGCGTCGCCTGGTCAACCGGAAACTCGACCGGCTTCTCTCCCTCGAACAGCCGGACCGGGTGCATGTCGTTGCTGTAGAGAATCCCAAAGTACTCATCGAAGCCCCGCCGCACGGGATAGAACCGGGGCTGATGGCCGAGATGCCATTTGCCGATGCAGGCCGTGCGATAGCCGGCCTGCTGAAAGGCCTGTCCGAGCGTCCGCTCGCTCACCGGCAGGCCGATCTGGTCGTGGGCCGGGTAGTCTTCCTTCGGATGCGGATTGCGCGTCATGCCACAGCGAAAGGGATAACGCCCCGTCAGCAGCGAACCGCGCGACGGAGCGCAGTAGCCACAGTTGCTATAGAACTGCGTGAGCCGTGCTCCTTGCCGCGCCATTGCATCGAGCCGGGGTGTCTGATTTTCTTCGCTGCCGTAGCAACCCAGATCGCCGTAGCCGAGATCGTCGGCGCAAATTAGGACGACATTCACCCAGTCCTCGCGCGAACTATCGGCCTGGGCCGAGGAAGACAGCAGCAGTGCGACGGCAAACAGCAGCGAAATACGGCGCAGCGTCATCGGCCTCTCCGGGGGTTGGAACTGTGGAGTGAACGTATTTCTCGGCATAGGAAACGCGGGCCTGCGAAACCGTGCTTTCGCCCGCTCGCGGCGAGCCGAGTCATTCTCAATCTAGTTAACCCGCTGGCGGTGAGCAAGTGGGAGCCTTTTCCCGCCCCAGCGCGCTTCCAAGCGGTTTTTCCAGGGCCTTTCTTTTTAAGGAGAGCGTTTGTGATCCACTGCTCGACTCGGTACAGTGAACGTCGTTTGGCCCACCCAGAGAGCCACGGCCGTTGGACCTTTGCCGCTCGATGCGCGTGGCCCTCGCATTTCCCAGCTCTTGAATTTTAGAGAAGGCAGGCTTTCTTATGGCTCGATCAATCGCTCGATTGCTGCTGGCCCTCGGCCTGTTGGCAACGTGCGCTGCGCCAGCCCGCGCGGCGGAGAAGCAAGCGGAGAACCTCCATCACCCGGTCTTCGCGCACTACATGCTTTGCTACTTCAACTCGGTCGAGCACTACCAGCGCGAGATCGAACTGGCGCAGCGGCACGGCCTCGACGGCTTCGTGCTGAACGTCGGCCGCTGGGACGGCAGCTACCAAGGCGCGGCGGAACGGATCTACGAAGCCGCCAAGCGCTCCAACTCGGACTTCAAGCTATTCTTCTCTCCCGACTTTCTCGGTCTCGGCGGCGGCGGCGGCAAGGCGATTGCCGAAATGGTCAAGACGTACGAGAACCATCCGAATCAGTTCCGCTGGAACGGCGAGACGGTCATTTCCAGCTACGGCGGCATGGCCGACGCGATGGTCAGGTGGGTCGCGGAAGTGGAGAAGGAAGGCCATCCGGTGTGCCTCGTCCCCTTCGCCTGGAACCCCCGGCTGGCGACGACCTGGAGCTATGACACCGCGCTGAACTACTACCGCAGCCAGCCGAAGCTGGACGGCATGTTCAACTTCGCCGCCGATATGTCGGTCTGGGATAACATTCGCACGAACGCCAACGGCAAGCGGGCGGCGATCCAGAAGGGCAAAATCTTCATGGCCGGCGTCTCGCCCAACTACAACAGCGCCAACCTCCGCGATTTCCACGGCGTCCACGGCTACGGCGCGGTCTGGGAAGCGCTCACCCGCGACAACGCCGACTGGGTCGAGATCACGACCTGGAGCGACTTCAACGAAGACTCGAACCTGATGCCGTTCCGCTGGCCGGGCGGCTGCCAAAAGGCCTACTACACGCGCGACGAATCGTTCCTCGACGCGACCGACTACTACGTCAAGTGGTACAAGTCGGGCCGCCAGCCGGAAATCGTGCAAGACAAGGTCTATCTCGCCTACCGCGCCCGGCCGAAGCACTTCACCCGCGCTTGGGACATGAAGGAAGAAAAGTGGGTTTCGATCACCGGCGACCAATGGCCGCGCGACCAGCTGCACGATGACGTGGACGATGCCGTCTATGCGACCGCGTTTTTGACCGCGCCGGCCAAGCTCACGTTGAGCGTCGGCGACAGTCAGCAGTCGGTCGATCTGCCGGCGGGCATCCAGCATGTCGTGCTGCCGAAAACGGCCGGCGTGCCGGCGGTGCGGTTGGAGCGCGACGGCAAGGTGCTGCTCGACTTCGTCGGGCGTCGCCAGATCATCGGCGAGATTACCAAGGAAAACAGCCCCTTTGGCTATCACCTGCTCAATCGCCTCTGGGCCCAAGCCGACGTGGTGGGCAAGCCGATCACGCTCCAGGCCGAGTCGGGCGAACTGGCCGAAGGCGCGGAAGTCGTCGCCCAAGGCAACACGAAAGCCGTCGCCAACAAAGCGGTCGATGGCAGCGGGTTCAAAGTGCCCGTCCAGGGACTCAAGACCGGCACCTACAGCGTTCGCATCACCTACAGCAACCCCTCGCCGCACGATGCGCGGCTGACGCTGTTTGCCGATGGGGTGCAGCTTGCCGAGAAGGATTTCCCCTATTACATCCCGGCCTTCATGCCGCCGACCGGCAAGGACCAGTTCGCCACCATTTCCTTCCTCTGGACGCTCTACGACAAGACGAGCTACCTGAACTTGCAGTGGCAAAAAGAGCAGCCCTTCTTTGGCCGCGTGAAGGAGGGCGAACCGTGGGGCGATGACCGGGGCGAAGTGCTCGTCGATAAGATCGAACTGGTCAAAGTCGAGCAGTCGCCGATGCCCGAGCGCATCGACGGCACGATGCCCGAAATGGTGCAGATCCCCGGCGGCGAGTTCCAGATGGGAACGACCGAAGGCGATGTCGATGAAACTCCGGTCCACAAGGTCAAAGTCTCCGACTTCGTGATCGGCAAGTACGAGATCACCAACGAGCAGTATGAGGCGTTTGATCCGAACCATCGCCGCTTCCGCGACGAGTTCTCGTGGCGCGACCGCGAGCCGGTGATTTATGTCAAGTGGCGCGACGCGGCCGACTACTGTAACTGGCTCTCGAAGAAGGCCGGGCTGCAGCCGGTCTATGGGGAGAAGTACAAGATCGACACCAAGGCCAACGGCTTCCGCCTGCCGACCGAAGCCGAGTGGGAATACGTTGCTTCGGGCCGGGGCGAGGGGCGCACCTATCCTTGGGGAGAGGAGCCGGTGGACCAGACGCGGGCGAACGTCGTCGATCCGAGCCAATACACGATCAACCCGCACGTCCGCAGCGCCCAAGGCGGCGGCGTGATGGTGGTCGGCACCTACCCGGCCGGCGCGAGCCGCGACGGGATCATGGACTTGGCCGGCAACGTTTCGGAGTGGTGCAACGACACGTACCATCCCTACTCGGCCGAGCCGCAGACCAACCCGCTCGACGATACCGAGGGGGCCTACAAAGCGATTCGCGGCGGCTCGTGGGGCTTCTATGGCAGCCCGCAGCGCGTCACCGATCGCGAGTACAACAACGCCGGCTATCCCGGCTTGCAGTACGTCGGCTTCCGCATCGCCGCCCCGGCGGCAAGCTGGGCCAAAGTTGCCCAGCAGTCGAAGTAAATTGCTTCCCGCCCCCGCACGCCAGCGGCCCCAACAACCCGGGCCGCTGGCACGGCGGGCGGAAGCGATCGGCGATCAGCCGTCAGCTATTAGCCAGCAGCCGTCAGCAGAACACGTCATTCCCGCGCAGGCGGGAATCTAGAGAGTGAACCCGAAAGCCTGGGTTCCCGCCTGCGCGGGAATGACGTGAGGCGCGGGAATGACAGTGCCTCACGCTGACGGCTGCCCTCCCCTGGCCGCGGGCGAAACGGGCGTTGATTGGCGCTCCGATTCGCGGCTCTGATTGCTTATTCCGCGATGCGGTCTTTCTTGTTCGGTCGCCGCTCGGCGTGTTCTTGCCGCTGCGACTTGTTTTGCGTGGTCGAACCGGGACGCACGCCGCGATGTTTTTTGCTCTCGGCCCCGGCCGTCTGGCCCTGCTTCTGGCCTCCGCGTTTGGCTTGATCCGCCATGATCGTGGCTCCTTTGAGGGGTGGAAACGGCGAATCCGTCGTCGCACAACTTGTCGCAAAGCGCATGCCGGCTTCGCACCCGTCACACCCGCTCGAAGTGCGAGCGGCGCTCCGCCACGGGAAAAATCGGGCCGTGCTGCAAGTCTTGCGGCAGCTATATCTTGCGCAAAGAAGTACCGACCCCCTGGATGCTGCTGGCGCATGCAGTGCCATCATCTGGCACCGGCTTTGCATTGCTGCTTGGGCAGAATGGGGCAAGTCGACCACGACCGAAGGAGAGGCACCATGACGCTTAAGCCCGCTACCGCTATCCTCTGCACCGCGCTTGTCTCCGCGTTCGTCGGCTGTGAGGTGCGGCAAACCGAAGAAGGCCGCGCGCCAAACATCGACGTGCAAGGCGACGCCGGCGAATTGCCCGATTATGACATTGTCAAGGAGGAAGAAGGCCGCGCGCCGAGCGTCGATGTGCAAGGCGATGTCGGCGATCTGCCGAGCTACGATGTCGATGCGCCCGAGGTCGATGTGACGACCAAAGAGCAGGAAGTGACCGTTCCCGATGTGGATGTTAACAGCAAGGAAACGACCGTCACCGTTCCCGACGTCGAAGTGACGCCGGCCGACGAAGACAACGACTAAGGCCGCAGCGTGTCGCTCGCGGGGATCGTCCATTCTGGCTGAGCAGCCATACTGGCTGCTCAGCTTTCTTGTTGTGCTTTACCGATTCTTTGAGCGCAGTAAGGACGCCGCCCCCGAGTCCACGCCCGAATCCCACGCCATTGACGCGAGTTTCACGGCAGCATCCTTCCCGCACAGGTGGAAATCTAGACGACTAACGTTGCCCCCCTGGACTCCCGCCTGCGCGGGAAGGACGTGTTGCGCGGGAATGGGGTGTTTGCGCACGACACCCGCTAGTCTTGCTTCACCCCGACTTGCTCGGCCCAGGTGCTCCACTTCGTCCGCAGCTCGCTCACCTTCTCGGGATGCGCGTCGGCCAGATTGTTCGCCTCACTCCGATTGTTTGCGAGATTGAATAGCTCCCACGGCTGGCCTCTGGCCGATGTGAGTTTCCAGTCGCCTTCGCGTATGGCGCGGTTGCCCTGATGCTCCCAGTAGAGCGTCTCCCGCTCAAGCGGCCGGTCCTCAAAGGCGGGCAGAAGCGAGATGCCATCGACCGGCTCAATCTCGCGCCCGTCGAACCGCTGCGGGTACTCGGCCCCGGCAATCTCCAGGCAGGTCGGCAGCAGGTCGATCACATGCCCAACTTGATGCCGCAGCGCGCCGCGCTCGGCGATCTTGGCCGGCCAGTGGACGATCAGCGGCGAGGCGATGCCCCCTTCGTGCGTGTATTGTTTGTAGAGACGAAACGGCGTGTTCGATAGATTCGCCCACGAGCGGCCGTAGTTATGATAGGAGTCTTCGGTGCCGATCTTGTCCTTCAAGTCGGGCCGCATGTTCGCGCCGAGCGTTCCCCCTTCGCCGCAGCCGCCGTTGTCGGAGAGAAACAGAATCAGCGTGTTGTCGAGCTGCCCCATGCGTTCGATCTGCTCGACGACGCGGCCGATGCCGCGATCCATGACCTCGACCTGTGCGGCGTAGACGGCCATTTTGCGGTCCATCGTGCGCTGTTCTTCTTCGCTGAGCTTCTCCCAATCGGAAACGCCGCTGTCGGCTTCGGTGAGCGTCCAGTGCGGCCCGACCAGCCCCGCCTTCTGCATCGCTTCCCACCGCTGCTTGCGCAGCGCGCTCCAACCTGCGCGGTACTTGCCGAGATAGCGCTGCACGTCCTCCTCCGGCGCGTGTAGCGGCCAGTGGGGTGCGGTGTAGGCGAGATACAAAAAGAACGGCTGCTCGCTCGGATGCTGCTGGAGCATCTTCACCGCCTGGTCGGTAAAGGCGTCGGTCGCATAGAAGCCGTCGCCGGCCGGGGCCAATCGCGCGTCGTTGTGGACGAATACGCGCTTGACCGACTGGTGCTTGCCTTTGTGAATGTTGAAGTAGTTCATGCCGCCGCTGACCAGCCCGTACGACTCGTCAAAGCCGCGGTCGATCGGCCAGACGGGCCGGAACTCGCCGACGTGCCACTTGCCGCTGAGGTAGGTTGCGTAGCCGGACGTGCGGAGCACCTCGCCGATCGTCACGCAGCGGTCGTTCAAATACCCTTGGTACGGCCCCTTGCGCTCCGGGCCGCCGACCATGCCCCCCATGCCAGCCCGATGCGGATACAGCCCCGTGAGCAGCGCAGCCCGCGTCGGGCAGCACCGCGCGGCGTTGTAGAACTGCGTGAACCGCAGCCCTCCGGCCGCAAGGCGATCGAGATGCGGCGTGCTGATCTCGCCCCCGTAGCACCCGATGTCCGAAAAGCCCAGATCATCGGCCATCACGATCACGATGTTCGGCTTCTGCGCTCCTTCGGCCGCCGCCGCAGGAGCAACCGCCAGCAGCGAAGCGGCCAACAGGAAAGGGAAACCGATAAACAAGCGAACGCGGCGGAAATCAACCATAAACAACTCGCGGGGATGAGAGGCAGTTTTCTTTTTGAGGGAATCAAGCTCCGAATAGCCGGCGAATAGCGCTCGCCGGTTCGGACCGCGCGGGACCGGCG
>CAYZVT010000060.1:0-16510 GCA_964481585.1 uncultured Pirellulales bacterium | reverse complement strand
TAGGAGTGAGCCTGCCAGGTTAAAGGAATGGGTCTTCCGCGTGGTCCCCGAGGTGCCCCACCCCTCTCTTGCGCCCCAAGGACCACCGCCTCGACGCTTCGCTCGGTCGGCTCCGGCTCTGCTGCCGGTGCCTGTTGTATTTTACCGCCTGCGGAAAAAAGGCGATGCCAAAGACTCATAAATTGTGGATTAAAATTTTTGCCGGCCGAGCATCGCGTCAGCCAGAATCTCTTTATTCGCAAACTCCAGCACGCTCCCAGATGTTATCCCCCGTGCCAGCCGGGTGATCTGCACCGGAAAATCGGCCAGCCGATTCGAGATGTACAGGGCCGTACCGTCCCCTTCGAGCGTCGGATTGGTGGCCATAATGACCTCGCTTACCTCCCCGGAACGCACCCGTTCGACCAGCCCATCGACGGTCAACTGCTCCGGTCCCACCCCTTCCAAGGGAGCAATTCTCCCTAGTAAGACATGGTAAAGTCCCTTATAGGTGCCGGAGTCCTCCAGCGCCATCAGGTCGCGGGGCTGCTCGACCACGCACAGTAGCGCGCGGTCGCGGCGCGGGTCTTGGCAGATCGAGCACAACTCCTGCTCGGCCAGGTTGTAGCACACCCGGCAGTAGCGGACGTTTTCCTTCACGTCGCGAATGGCATCGGCCAGCGCCAGCGCTTCGCTCTTATGCTGACGCAACACATGGTACGTGAGCCGCTCGGCAGTCTTCTTGCCGATGCCCGGCAGCTTACCAAACTCTTCCATCAAGCGGCTGACTGACTCAGAGATCAAGCTTCGCTCATCCCTCGTGTTTCGGCGCGGCGGACGCAGATCGCCTTCACGGCGCTCCGCGCGCCTATTGCTGTGGATTTCCGGTAAAGTTCGCCAGCGCTTCGTTCAAGCCGGGGAGATTCATCCCTTGCGTCAACTCGCCCATCGCTTCGGCGTGCAGTTGCCTGGCCTTCTCCAGCGCTTGATTGACGGCCGCTGGCAGCAGGTCTTCGATCATCTCGCGGTCACCTTTGGAGAACAGTTCGGGGTCGATCCGCACGGCGAGCACTTCGCTGGCGCCGTTGACTTCGACCTCGACCATGCCGCCGCCGGCGCTGCCGCTGGTGCGTTTGGTCTTCAGTTGCTCTTGGACGGCCTGGAGCTTCGTCCCCATCTCCTGGGCTTGCTTGAGCACCGCGCCCAGGTTGCCGAGATTTCCGAGTCCTTTGAACATCCTCTTCTCCCCGAGATGACGGCCGCCACCGGCTCTAGCGCTGCGGACGCGGCGGTTCGACGCGCGGCTGTTCGACTTCAAACAGTTCCATCGCCCGCTGCACGATGGGGCGGCTGGCGACTTGGGCTTGCAACTGCCGCCGCGAGACGGTCGCCGACGCGACCGGCGGGGCCGCTTCGCCCGTCTCCGGCAGGACTTCAAAATCAAGCCGCACTGGCGCGCCCGCCGCCACGGCGAGCGCCGCTTCGAGCTTCGCCCGTTGCTCGGGCAGCTCGCAGAATTGTCTGCAGGAAGTATACTTCGCAGGGAAGCTAACGACCAGCCGGTTCGATCCTGCAAGCGTCACGCGCTCGCTCAACCGCGCTTGATCGGCCACCAGTTCCCCAAGATTCTCGACCACGTGACGCCAGATGCGCGTCGCCGTCTCCGCCGAGAGCGCCCCTTGCGGGCGAATCGTCTCCGGGACACCTTCGCCGGCCGCAGGCGGCGCGCTCGCATGCCGCGGCGGCTCCTTTTGCACCGGCTCAGCCGTTACGGCTGTCCCGTTTTTTTTTACTGCGTCGGCAAGCGACTCACCCGCTGCCGCCGCGCTCCCGCGCGGTGCGACCGGCGAGGGCGATGCCGGCGGTTGTGGGAGTGGCTGGCCGCTGTGCAGCGCGTCGACGAGCCGGCTCAAATCGTCCAAGTCTTCCAGCTTCGCAATCCGCACGATCGCCATCTCGGCCAATACGCGGCCATGCGTGCTCGACCGCATCCGCGCGGCGGTCTGTTCCAGAATCTGCACGATCGCCAGAATCGTCTCCACGCCAAGCTGCTGGCTCAGGGCTTGCAACTCGCCCTGCTGTGCCGGGCTGACGTGCAAAAACAGCTTCGGCGAACAGCCGACGGAGGCGGCCATCAAGTCGCGGAAGTAGCCGAGCAGTTGATCGACCAGCTGCGCCACCTCGACGCCCTGCTCGACCGCCGCATCCAGCGCCGCCAGCGCCGTCGCGGCGTCGTGGGCGGCGAGGCTGCGAACCAGCTCGCCCAGCCGTGCCGCCGGGGCGGTTCCTAGTAGCGCTGTCACATCGTCGGCCGTGATCCGGCTGCCGGCGATCGACAAAAGCTGTTCGAGCAGCGATTGGCTATCGCGCATCGAACCGCCCGCGCGGCGGGCGATCATCTGCAGCGCTTCGGCGTCGGCTTCGACCCCTTCGGCCTCGGCGATCTGCGCGAGCCGGCCTTCGATGTCGGTGGCGTCGATGCCGGCAAAATCGAACCGCTGACAGCGCGAGAGAATCGTGATCGGGATCTTGTTCGGCTCGGTCGTGGCGAAGATGAACTTCACATGCTCCGGCGGCTCTTCCAGCGTCTTGAGCAGCGCATTGAACGCCTCCTTGGTAAGCATGTGGACTTCGTCGATGATGTAGATCTTGAAGCGCGCGCGGCTCGGACGCACGCCGGCGTTTTGCCGCAACTGGCGAATCTCGTCGATGCCGCGATTGCTCGCCCCGTCGATCTCCAGCACGTCCACATCCTCGCCCCGGGCGATCGAGCGGCAAATATCGCACTCGTTGCAGGGGTTCGGCGTGGGGCCGTCTGCGCAGTTGAGCGCCTTGGCCAAGATGCGGGCGGTTGAGGTCTTGCCGACGCCGCGCGCGCCAGTAAAGAGATATGCATGGCCGATGCGGCCGGTCGTGATCGCGCTGGAGAGCGCCTGGGCCACATGGCTTTGGCCGATCAGCTCTTCGAAGCTGGTGGGCCGGTAACGACGAGCGACGACGACATAATCGCCGGCTCGGCCCGGTTTCGCCCCGTTCTCGTCGCTCGCTGCTTGCACGATGCGCCTCCTGCGCGGCTCCCTGAAGACAGTTCGCCCCACCGAAGTCGCGCCAGCCAAGAGGGGGGCCGGTGGCCGAGAAAGAACCGTGTCATCCGCTTCCGAGAGAGGGCCCCTGCACAATGAGAGCCGAGCTTATGGCTGCTGCCTTTCGACCCTGACCAGGTTCGCAAAGTCCCAATTGCAGGGGACCCCTCTCGAAAGCCGACGACGAAAATGCGTCTGCGTTATTTGTACGCCCTGGAAGGCGGCTCGTCAAAGGGGGCAATCGCCGGCGATCTACGCTCGCCGATCAGCCCCTAGCCGGCGGGCGTTGCTCGCCAGCTAGGGGACTACGAAAAACGGAAACGCGGGTTTTAAGGCGAGTTACGTGGAAACACCTTCTCCTGCCGCGGCGTGGCTTTCGCCGATGAGCCTTTCCTTTCAGCGTCCCGCCGGTCCCCCACCCCGAAATGGACTTCTAGCCTCGGCGAACCATCGGGATTTTTAGGAAGCGTCTTCGCCGCCTTTCCAATGATTATGGAAAAGTTGAACAACGCTTCGACAAAAAATTGGGCCACGCCGGCGGCAATTTCCTCGTCGTCCTGCGCAAGGTCCGCCATCCGGGAAAAACGATCGCGAATGGCAATTGCCAGACACTTCACCTCCTCGGCAGGTTCGAGATTCTTGGGCCGGACGGCGGACTCCAGTTCGCAACCCACCGCGTGTGCATACTGACGCAGATCTCCGTATCGCAGCTCGTCGTCCGCAGAACTCTCCATCTTGGACACGCGACTCTGCGAACAACGCATGACTTCTGCAATGTCGCTTTGCGATAGGCCACGTGCGGCTCGCAGCGCCATCAGTTGGCGCACGATCTTCTGTCGATCTAAAGCTCCCTCGACGGTCTCCAACACATCTGCATCCAGAGCAAGATCGCGGGCCATCCCGGCCACGCTCGCGTAGCTCTTTTCACTCATATTTCCCTCTACCGCCGATTCATTTGGCCTAGCGCACGTGCGCTTGGGCGCTCACTTCGTGGTGACACTTCCGCCTTCGTCACTCCCCTTGAGACCATCGACGTACGCCCTGGCGTAAGCGATGTCGCGCGGCTGCGTGCTTTTGTCTCCCAAGGTAATCAGGTGAAAGATCTGGCTCGGCTTGTGCGGGTAAACGTAAAGCCGCGACTGCTTCAGCCCAGCCCCACCTCCCTCTTGATCGAGCGCCAGCACGCCGCCAGGCTCGCGATGGACGAAGCCGAAGGTGAGCGACTCGACGGTCGCTCCGCATTGTAGCGCGAGCAGCACCGTCTGCAGATTGGCGAGCATGGCTGCAAGCTCGCGGCTGTGCTTCTTCGGCCACTTCTTGAGCTGCTTAGAGAAAGTATCGGTGGGCAGTTGAACCCACATAAATATACCCAGCAGGAATACCAAAAGCCAGGATTCGACACTGAGCCAGCGGAATCATTCTGTACAAGAATAGCGACAATGACAAATGGCAGAAATTCATGCTTAGGAAGCAGCTAGGGGGCGACGAGAAGCGCTCCCGTGTCACGGTGCGTGACAGAAGCGAGACACGCCGAGAGGCGGGAAAGTGGGTTTTTCCCGAGTTTTTCGCGCGCGAGTGTCGCGGTTTGTCGCGGATTGACCCGTTTCCGACCTATTTTGCGGTCACCGCCAGAAGAAATAATCGGAATTGCTTTCGGAACAAGCACTTACCGCACATGATCGGCCCCACCAGCGATGTCACGCCGAGACATTCGCCTCCGCCGGTCCCGCAATCGTCTCGACAGGAGCTAAACGTAGCACAATTCGGGCTTTAGATCAACACTTCCCCCCTCGCTTGCCCTCGCTCTCGTGGCAAAGGCTCATGCCGGCTTGACAGCGGAGCCAAATTGACTAGCATCAATATTACTTGGATACAAAATATGTGCCTGCAAGGAAACTGCACGTGCTCAAACGCGAACAAATGCTCTGTTTCAGCCTCGGGGTTGCTATGCGGCGGATCAGCAAACTCTACGCCGAAGCGCTGGCCGAACATGACGTGACGCCGCCGCAGCTTTTTCTGCTCACCTGCCTCCAGCGCCAGGATGGCCAGAAGCCGCGCGATCTGGCCGAGCAGGTCTGCCTCGACAGTAGTTCGATGACCGGGCTGCTCGATCGCACCGAAAAAGCCGGGCTGGTCTGCCGACGCCCCGATCCGCAGGATCGCCGCGCGTTGGGCGTTTATCTGACCGATCTGGGTCGCCAGCGGCTGGCGGCGCTCGGGCCGGCGGTCGAACGGGTGCAGCAGCAGATCGACGAGGAATTTTTTGGGCAGTACAGCCCCGAGCAGGTCGCCCTCTTTAAGCAGATGCTCCAGCAGATGCGGGAGGTGGTCCAATGAGCGGCCACGCCCTGCTCTTTACCGACACGGCGGCGCTGATTCGCCAAGCGCTGCGGGCAATCGCCGAGCAGTACGCCGCCGAGTTGGCCCTGCCGAGCGTCGAGCCGGACGACGTGCTGCTGATGATTAGCCTCGTCGGCGGCCAGCCTTCCCGGCAAGCCGTCTGCGACGTGATCGGCTTTGTCGTCGTTGATCCCGGCGTGTCGCTTGATCGCGCGATGGAACTCGGTCTGGCCGAAGAAGCGAGCGACGGCTCGATCCGACTCACGACACTCGCCGCGCAGGTCTTCGGCCGACTGCTGCCGATCACCCAGCGCAAGAACGCCCAGTGGCGCAAGAGCATCGCCCCCGACGAGCAGCAACTCACGCCACTCGAATTGGTACTAGGCGTGTTGCGCCAAGAGCCGACGGAAACGTAAACCGCGCAGCGGTTCCCTGGAGCGCCAGAGCGGCTATCCGGCCTGGAGGCCACGGGCGAAAAGAAGTTAATCGCACGCGAAAAGCGAAAGGTAGCGCGCTCTCGTCCCCCGTCCCCCGTCCCCCGTCCCTCGTCCCAAGGCCTTTCCGATGAACGTAAAGATGCGCCTCAAAAGCCAACTCGAAAAGGTGCGAGCGCTGACCGAATCGCTCCTCAAGGCGTTCCAGACCCCCGAGGAGTGGACGTATCAGGTCGATGCGACCGCCAATCATGCGCTGTGGTTCGTCGGCCACATCAGCACGGTCGACAACTTTTTTATCTCGCTGCTCGCGCCGAACGAGGTGCGGGACCATGATGGCTACCGCGAGCTATTCGGCATCGGTTCGCAGCCGGTCAGCGACCCGAGCGCCTATCCGCCGGTGGAAGAAGTGCTCGCCTACTGGCGCGAGCGGCGGCAGACGCTGCTGAAAGTGCTCGACGCGATGAGCGAGGAGGACTTGGCGCGCAGCGTGCCCGACGGGTCGCCGGCAATGTGGACCGACTTTGCTTCGGTGCTGGAAACGGCCATCTGGCATGAGACGCTGCACGCCGGGCAAGTGAGCGTCGCGCGCAAAGCGCTCGGCCACGCGCCGCTCTTGCGGCCGTCGCTGCCGGCGCGACCGCAGCCGGCACGCGAGGCTTAAGAAGTCGGCTCGCCGAGCACGAAGTTCAGCGCCGTATCGAGTTGCCGTCGCGTGGAGCGCGAGTACTCGATGTCGAACCAGAGAATGTTGCCGTTCGGGCCGAGCAAGTAGGTGCGCGGCAGCCGGTCGCGGCCGACTTGGGCAAAGGCGGAGCCGTCCTGATCGACGAGGATCGGGAAGTCCGCCCCCGCTTCGCTCGCCTGTTGCCGCGCGGCCTCGATCGACTCGCCGACGGCAATACCGACCACTTGCACCCCCTGCTGTGCATGGGGCGCGGCCACATCCGGCCCCATGTCGGCCAGTTGAGCACGCGACATCGGCCGGCTGCCGTCGAAGAAAAACACGACCGTCAACTTCTCGCCCAACAAACTCGCTAGCGACGTCGGCTCTCCTTGCAAGTTGGGCAGCGTCATCTCCGGCATCGCCTCGCCGACGCCCACCTTGCAAAGCGCCGCGTGCGTCTCGCTCAGGAGCACCTCGGGCATCGCCACGTCGGGAATCGGGCTCGCTGCGGGGGGAGTGTTTCGAGCGGCTTGCTCGGCGGTGGGACTGGCACCCTGCGCGGGAGCGGGCTGCTCGGCCGGCGCTTCGGTGGGCGTTTCGACCGCGACCGGCGCGGCCGCCTCGGGAGCCGGGTCCACTTCCTGCTTACAGCCGACAGTCAGAACGGTGAAAAGGCCCGTGCCCAACACCGTAGCCCATTGCATATGGCGGTAACGCATCTCGCTGCATCCTTCTGAGGTCAAAGCCCTGGCTCAAGCGAAGCGTATAGTGTCGCGGCCGCGCAGCGAAGCGTCAACTCTCCGCTAGCACCGGCGCAGAAACACCGCGAACCTGCGTAGCAAAGGGAGGATAAACGCCTTACGCAAAGTTTAACGGCAAGCGTGGCGGGGCACCGGGCGCATGCCCGTGCAGCCTCACGAGCGAAGCGGACGGGGCGTTGCTGTTGCCCAGCCGAGGAGCGTCTGTAGCTGAATTGAACCGCTACCCAAGTGCCCGATCAGCAGGGCGTGTGGTCGAGCCAACTCTGCGGTCGGCGGCTCGAGGCTCGGCCGACCACGAGCACAAGGCTCGCTAGAAAACAAAGATCTCTGCTGCCGCGAATCGAAGCAGACCGTGGCCGAAATGTCGGCCGTCCCACCACAGCAGGCTCGGCCGGCCCCGCAACACGGGCGCTCGCGCCCGTGGCACCCAGCGTCTCTCCGCCCTCCGCCCTCCGCCTTCTCGCCTCTCGGCCGCTGCCGCCTCTACGGCTTCCCGGCGGTGGTGCGGATGTGCAGCTCGCGGAGTTGCCGGGGATCGACCGGGCTGGGGGCTTCGGTCATCAGATCGGCGGCTTTCTGCGTCTTGGGAAAGGCCATGCAGTCGCGGATGTTGCGCAGGCCGCTGAACAGCATCACCCAGCGGTCAAGTCCCAGCGCAATCCCGCCGTGCGGCGGGGCGCCGTATTGCAGCGCGTCGAGCAAAAAGCCGAACCGCTCGCGGGCGGTTTGCTCGTCCATGCCGAGCAGTTCGAATACCTGCTGCTGTACCTGCTGGTCGTGAATCCGAATCGTACCGCCGCCGGCTTCCGAGCCGTTGATCACCAGGTCGTAGGCTTGCGCGCGGCAGCGGGCCGGATCGGTGCGCAGTAGCTCCAAGTCCTGCGGCCGAGGCGCGGTAAAGGGGTGATGCATCGCCGCCCAGCCCTGCTCTTCCTCGTCCCAAGCAAACATCGGAAACTCGACGATCCAGGAGCAGTGCATCGCCCGCGGGTCGTAGAGCTTTAGTTCCGCGCCGAGCTTCGTACGCAGTCCGTTCAATGCCTTGCAGGTGACTTCCCACCCGTCGGCGATGAACAACAGCAAGTCGCCCGGCTCGGCCCCCATCCGCTCGGCGATGCGGGCGAGAATCGGCTCCTCAAAATTCTTGGCGATCGGCGAGGCGAGCTTGCCCCCTTCTTCGACCTTGAACCAGGCCAGCCCTTTCGCGCCAAAATCCTGCTGGACGTAGGCGGTCAGTTCGTCAATCGCCTTGCGCGAGAACTTCTCGGCGGCGGCTTTGGCGTTCAGACCGCGCACGCGGCCGCCGCTTTCGGCGGTGCCGCGAAAGACGCGAAACTCCGTCTCGGCAGCCAGGTCGGTGCAGTCGATGATCTCCATGCCGAAGCGCAGGTCGGGCGCGTCATGGCCGTAGCGCTCCATCGCCTCGTCGTAGGTCATCCGCGGCAGCGGCAGCGGCACTTCCAGCCCGAGCACTTCGCGGGCGACGCGCGCCACCAGCCCATCGATGATCGCCATCACGTCGTCGGCGTCGACGAAGGACATTTCCATATCGAGCTGCGTGAATTCCGGTTGCCGCTCGGCGCGGAGGTCTTCGTCGCGGAAGCAGCGCGCGACCTGCACGTAGCGGTCGTAGCCGGCGACCATCAAAATCTGCTTGTAAAGCTGCGGCGACTGCGGCAGCGCGTAGAACTCGCCCGGATGCATCCGGCTCGGCACCAGATAGTCGCGCGCCCCTTCGGGCGTGCTGCGGCCGAGGATCGGCGTCTCGACATCAATAAAGCCGTGCTCGTCGAAGTAGTCGCGCATCGTTTTGGTGATCCGCGAGCGGAGCAGCAGCGTCTCCTGCATCTCCGCGCGGCGCAGGTCGAGATAACGGTACTTCAGCCGCAAGTCCTCGCCGGGGATCTCGACCATGCTTGGTGAGACGGGCGGGTTGAGGCTGGCGTTGAGCAGTTCCAGCTCGGTCACCCGCACTTCGATTTCGCCCGTCGCCAGCTTCGGATTGGCCGTTTCCTCCGGCCGCTCGGCGACGACGCCCGTCACCTTAATCACGTACTCGCTCCGCAGACTGCGGGCACGCTGCTGCACGTCCGCGCCGCTCTCGGGGCCGAAGACGATCTGCGTCTTGCCGTAGCGGTCGCGGAGGTCGACAAACAGGATCCCCCGGTGATCGCGGTAGCGATCGACCCAACCGCACAGGGTCACGGTTTTGCCGGCGTCCTCGCGACGCAACTGTCCGCAGGTGTGAGAGCGTAGCACAAGAGCCTCGTTGGTGGGTAAGGCGGAAGGCGGAAGTGAAAGCTGCGAGCTTCAGGCTACAAGCTGCGAGCTACAGGCTACGACCTGTCAGTGGGTCCGCAGCCTGTAGCTTGCAGCCCGCAGCCGTCCCTGGTCCCCAGCCCCCGATCCCCCGCGAGTCAAAACTGAGCATTTTAGACAGCCTCTGGCACGATGCCTAGAGCGCCGGCGGCGCGCCGAGGGTTTGGATCTGTTGGGCCAGTTCGGCCGGGTCGGGGTCGCCGGTGAGGGGCAGGAAGCGACATTCGCTGAGGCTGCGGAACCACGTTCGCTGGCGTTTGGCGAAGCGGCGGGTGCGGACTTTGACCTGTTCGCGCGCCTCCTCCAGCGTCGTCTTGCCGGCGAGGTGGTCGAGCACTTCGCGGTAGCCGACCGCCTGCTGCGCGGTGCGCCCGTACTCTCGGCCGCTGGCGAGATAGGTTTGAACTTCTTCGACCAAGCCCTGCTCGAACATGCGGTCCACGCGGCGGTCGATGCGCTCGTGCAGTTCGGGCACGGTGCGTTGCAAGACAAACACCCGACACTGCTCGGGTGGCCGTCCCTCCTCAAATTGCATCTGCAAGTGGCTGATCGGCTGCCCGGTGAGCTTGTAGACCTCCAGTGCGCGAATCAGTCGGCGGGTGTCGTTCGGGTGCAGCTTGGCGGCCGAGAGCGGATCGACGTGGGCGAGCCGCTGGAAAAGCGCGGCCTGCCCAACCGTTTGCAACTCCTGTTCGACCTCCTGGCGGAACTGCCAATCGGCCTGCGGCCCCTCAAAAATGCCCCGCAGCAGCGCCTTCAAATACAGCGGCGTTCCGCCGACCAGCAGCACTTCTTTCCCTCGCCCGCGCACCTCGGCGACCTTCGCCCGCGCGGCTTCGAGGTAGCGGGCAACGCTAAACTCCTCCTCCGGCTCGACCAGATCAATCAGATGGTGCGGCGCCTGTGCCCGCTCGTCGGCGGTGGGCTTGGCCGTGCCGATGTCCATGTGCCGGTAGACAGCCATCGAGTCGAGCGAGAGGATTTCCGCGCCGAGCCGCCGCGCCAGCTCGATGCCAATCGCCGTCTTGCCGCTGGCGGTCGGGCCGGTGAGAAACCAACAATCGAGAGCAAACAGTTCCGGCGTCATCGGAGGGAGGGATACGTAAAGATTCGATCCAGAGCGGCCGAGGCCAGATGGCATCGGCGCTAGCCAAGCGGCCAGTGGCGGGTTAAAGTGGGCTTTTCGGGCACTTCCGGCGGCCCCCGCCAGGAAAAACCCGAGCGTAGTATTGTTGTGGCAAACCGGCGTCTTGGGAAGGTGCAAACCGCTGTGACCTCACCAGAAGCGACTAGCATCCTGGCCCGGCTGATGCAGACGATCGAGCAGCGCAAGGCCCAGATGCCCGCCGGCTCCTACACGACGCGGCTGCTCGCCGGAGGCGTGCCGAAAATTGGCCGCAAGATCAGCGAAGAGGCGGCCGAGGTAGTCGAAGCCGCCGGCGAACCAGGCGAAGAAGGCCGTCAGCACCTGATCTACGAAGCGGGCGATCTCGTCTACCATCTGTTCGTCCTGCTCGCTCACAACGGGGTCAGCCTGGCCGAAGTCGAAGCCGAACTCGCCCGCCGCGAAGGAATCTCAGGGCTGGTCGAAAAGGCCCAGCGCGGGCAGAAGTAGGGGGGACAGAACGTAAGGCTGGCGGAAGGCGGAGGGCGGAGGGCGGAAGACGCTGGGGTGGAAAGCGCAAGGGTGGCGGGGGCGCACCGCGAGGAGCGGAAGCCCCCGAGGCGCGTTGCGAAGCATAACGGATCTTTTGAGAAGCAGGAGAGCGGAGAAGCGGGATGAAAAACTTTCGGATTGGCGTGCCCAGCAAGGGCCGGTTGGCGGAGTTGGCGGAGGAGTTGCTCGCCCAGGCGGGCTTGAGCTTTCGTCGCCAGGACCGCAGCCTGTTTGCCCGCGTGCGCGAGATGCCGATCGACATTACCTTTCTCCGCACGGACGATATTCCCGTGCTCTGCGCCGAAGGGGCGATCGACATGGGCATCACCGGCAGCGATCTGGTGCAGGAGTCGAACGTCGAGCTAGTCGAGCGCTTAAAGCTCGGCGTCGGCGCTTGCCGGCTGGCGATTTGCGTGCCCGATTCGAGCGACGTGCGCACGGCTGCCGATCTCGATGGTGCGCGGATCGCCACCAGCTTTCCGCACTGCACGACGAGCTACCTCAAGCAGCACAACGCGACCGCCCATCTGGTGCATATCTCCGGTTCGGTCGAAGTGATGATCGCGCTCGGCGTGGCCGATGCGGTGGTCGACCTGGTCGAAACCGGCAGCACGCTCGCGGCCAACAAGCTCCGCATCCTCGACGAGATCGGCAGGTACGAAACCGTCGTCGTCCAGAATCCCACGACGCGCGACAACGAGTTGGCCGACCGCATCATCCGCCGGCTGGAAGGCGTGGTGATTGCCCGCAGCTACTCGCTGCTGGAGTACAACGTGCCGCGTGCGAAGCTGGCTCAAGCCGAAAAAATCACCCCCGGCTTTAGCTCGCCAACCGTCAGCGCGCTGGAAGACGCCGACTGGTGCGCCGTACGGGCGATGGTCCGCCGCAAAGAAGTGATTCCAATCATGGAACAGCTCGAAGCCCTCGGCGCGACGGCGATTCTAGAAACGCAGATTACCAACTGCCGACTCTAGATCGCGCTCGACCCTCGGCCCTGGGTGCCACTGCTGGCTTGTCCAGCAGTGCTCTTGGTGAGCGTTGTTTAGCTATCCGTTTTGCCCCGATAAGTGTTGGCGAGGAAGCTCTGTCCCGCAGGCCGATGTTTCCTCGGTTCCGCACTGCCGCTACAGAATCAAACGGTAGGTTCCGATCGATTGAGGGCACTGCTGGACAAGCCAGCAGTGGCACCCGACGATTTGCTGACCGCTGACCGCTGGCCGCTGTCCACTAGATTCCCGCCTGCGCGGGAAGGACGCTTCCGCACGCCTTACTTGTCGCGGTAAAACGCTAGGCTGGCAAAGCTCACGCAGCTTGTGGCGTCCGTCTCGACTGCTTGATCGTAGCGAAGTAACTCACCGCGCGTGGGCTGCATCGTTTGGAGCATCGTGTAGGTCGGCGAAAGGCCGCAGATGCGGTGGGGATCGCTACGGCGGGCGACGTGGGCAAAGAACCCGTCGGCATCGGCGGCGCAGGCGCGGGCCAAAAGCGCGTGATCGTCTTGCCGCAACTCGTCGAGCCGCCCGGCCGAGAGCAGTTCACGGTCGCCAAAGCGGCGGCCGATGTGCGCCAGGTCGCCGCCGCTGATGTAGCAGATCTTGCCGGAATAGTCCGCGACCGCGTCGCGTAGCGCCTCGACAAAGGCCGACACCGCCGCGTCTTCCATCGGCAAGCGCGAGTCGCCGAAGAAGGCATGGAGCGAACCAGTCAGAATCGGCACGATGCGAAACGGGCGCTGGCCGCCGAGCAAGTATTGCAGAAAGACGGTTTGGAACTCGATCGAGTGCTCATGCCGATGTGCGATTTCATCCTCAAAGAGTTTTTGCGAGGCCCCCTCGCCCGCGCGGCGGTCGAGATGCGCGGCAAGGGAATCAATGAAGGTTCGGTCCGTCTCCACGGTGCCGAGCGGCGTGGCAAAATCTTTGCGCGAGACGCTGAACAGATTCCGCATCGCGGTATGGGCGGTGCCGAAGATGAGGAATAGATCGGCGTCGCTCCGCTCGACAATTTTTTTATACGCCCAGGCAAAGGTCGGACCGCCTCGGTGCAGGTCGATATGCGGGCTGAGCACGCCGCAAAGCTGGCCGTGGCCATTCGTCGCAGGCGTCGCGCCCGGCGCGCCGGGGCCTGCGGAACAGGTGAACAGCCGCGCAAGCTGCGCGCGGAGCTTTTCCGGCTCGCCCTCGTAGGCTCCGCCGGCGTGAGCCGCCGGGCGAACGGGATGGTCCAGATAGCTTTGCACGTGCTTTTGCCAGTAAGCGCGGAAGCGGTCGCTGTCGAGGAAGTATCGCTCGTCGAGTTGCTCGACCAAACGCTGCACTTCGACGAGCGACACCGTCTGGCCCGTCTGCTGCTGGAACGCTTCCTGCAAGTCGCCGAGCGAGCGGCGGCCGTCCATGAACGAGGCGAGAATCGCCCCCCCGAGCGGCAGCACCACCGCGTCGGCCGCGCCCGATGGATCGCGGAGCACGAACTGCTCAGACGACTCCCCCAGCGGAAAAATCTCCAGCCCCCGCAAGCGCGGGCGTTGTGGCACGCTCATCCCACGGTCCCCTGGTGTTAGCGCAAGCTCCGCTTAGCTGTAGCGTCCTTCCCGCGCAGGGGGGAATCCAGACCTCGACAGGAGGCGTCTGGGCTTCGCCTTTGCTCGGCGCGGCCCCTCTAGATTCCCCCCTGCGCGGGAAGGACGAGGTGCGGCCCCGCCGCATGCACACGGGCTGCTGCACCGCCAATTTTAGCGCCGGCCGCAGCAGAATCTACTCTCGCGGGTCGAAGCTGCCGCCGACCGCGATTTTTTCCCAGGCCGCGAGAAGCACCTGCGCGTCGCACCGCCGCGCCGCAGTGTTTATACTACCTGCGGCGGCGTCGCCCTGCCCCCTCGCGCAGCCCACCCGAGTTCCTCCCGATTTTGCCCCAGGAGTTCCCATGCCGGTTCGCTCCCTGCTTGTCGCCACTGGGTTGGTGCTCGCCGCGCTCGCCGTTCCCGCCGTGGCGGCTCCGAACATTATTTACATCCTGGCCGACGACCTCGGCGTGGGGGAGCTGGGCTGTTACGGACAGAAGATCATTCGCACGCCGAATCTCGATCGGCTGGCGGCCGAGGGAATGCGCTTCACCGAGCACTATTCCGGCAGCGCCGTCTGCGCTCCGGCGCGGTGCATGTTGCTCACCGGCCTGCACAGCGGACATGCGGCGATTCGCGGTAACAGCGAAGTCAAACCCGAAGGGCAGCGCCCGCTGCCCCGCGAGGCGGTGACGATTGCCGAATTGCTCAAGGAGCGAGGCTACGCCACCGCCGCCATCGGCAAGTGGGGACTCGGCATGTTCGGCACTTCGGGCGATCCGAACCAGCAGGGCTTTGATCTGTTCTACGGGTACAACTGCCAGCGCCACGCCCACGATCACTACCCAAGCTATCTCTGGCGCAACGATCGCCGCGAGCCGCTCGATGGGACGCAGTACACGCAAGACCTATTCGTGGCCGAGGCGAAGCGGTTCCTCCGCGAGCACCAGGAAGGGCCGTTTTTTCTCTATCTCCCCTTCGCGGTGCCGCACCTCTCGATCCAAGTGCCCGACGCGAGCGCCGCGCCGTACCGCGAGCAAATCGAAGAAGTCCCCTACAAGCACACGGCGTATGAAAAGCACCCCACGCCGCGGGCCGGCTACGCGGGCATGGTCACGCATATGGACCAGGGCATCGGCGAGATTCTGGAACTGGTGGAGCAGTTGGGGCTGGATGACAACACGCTGATTCTGTTCAGTTCCGACAACGGGCCGGCCTTCGATCGGCTCGGCGGCACCGACTCCGATTACTTCCATAGCGCCGCAGGCCGTCGCGGCCGCAAGGGAAGTCTGTACGAGGGAGGGATTCGCGTCCCGCTCATCGCCCGCTGGCCCGGTCGCATCGCTCCCGGCACGACGAGCGACCACCTCAGCGCGTTTCAGGACGTGCTGCCGACCCTCTGCGAAGTAGCCGGGGCAAACGTGCCGGAAAAAATCGACGGCATCAGCTTCGCCGCCACGCTGCTAGGGCAGCCGGGCCAGCAGCAGCATGAGCATCTCTATTGGGAGTTTGCCAGCTACGGATCGCAGCAAGCCGTGCGGAAGGGGCCGTGGAAAGCGGTGCGGCAAAACCTGGCGCGCGGCAACCGGCACACCGAGCTTTACCACTTGGGAGACGATCCCGCCGAAAGCAACGATCTCTCGGCCGAGCATCCCGAGCAGCTTGCCAGGCTCATCAAGATCATGCAGCGCGAGCACGTGCCGAACCTAGCCTTTCCGCTGCCGGGTATTGATACAGCGACCGGCGGACCAAAGAAGCCGCCTAAGCGCAAGAAGCAGTAGACCAGCGGCCGCTACAGCCGGTAAAAACGTGCCGCCGTGGAGGCCGCAAGCTATAGGCCACCAGCTACACGCGGAGCTTCGAAGGCTTCCGCTTCGCCATGCCCCCCGCCTTCCGCCCTCCGCCTTCTTGCGCCGCCCCCCCCTGCCGCTTACGGATTAAAAGCGCTCTTCAGCCCGGTGTCATTGTCGCTCCACAGCGTATGCGTCTGCTGTCCGACTAGGCCAATGGCGCCGATGCAGATCATGAGGATGAGCGCCAGCATAACGGCGTACTCGACGGCCGTCGCGGCAGCTTCTTCGCGGAGGAATCGGATCAGCCTCGACATGGACGGAATCCCGAAACGCTGTGGATGGAAGGGAAAGCGGGCCGTGCTCTGCGGCAAACACGACTATGAAATGGGCGAACCAAAGAGCAAGTAGTGGGCGTAGGCCAGGGCGGTCTCAAACGATGGCCGCATCGCTTGCGACACCGCGCTTTGCGGCTGGTAGCAAATGAGCACGTACAGCGCGAAGGCACAGGCCAGGTGCAGACGCATGCTCCACTCGAGACAGCGTTGATCGCCCAACCAGCGACAGACACCGTAGCAGGTGACAAAGCAGACTGCCCCCAGCAGCGCGAAGTAAAACAGAAATTCTTCGATCATGGCAGACCCTGCTGAAACTCGACGTAGCTTCGCGCCCCAGCGGCGGCGTGGAAAGCCTTCCCGCCACCCAAACTGTAGCTCAGAAAAGCGGCGGCGTGCCGGATGAAAGGCTGCGGCGGCCGCCTTTGCTGATTTGCGCGACGGTATCGAAAGTAGCGACGAGGCAGCCCCCCGTGCCCAAAAAGAAAGCCCGCTATCCCTGCGTCGAGGAATTGCGGGCTTTGTTGCAAGGTAGCGGAGGAGGGACTCGAACCCCCGACACGCGGATTATGATTCCGCTGCTCT
>CAYZVT010000059.1:0-16554 GCA_964481585.1 uncultured Pirellulales bacterium | reverse complement strand
TCGCGGGCGAGCGCTTGCCGGCGGAGCGCGTGTGGCGACTGCTCGATCAGACCGACACGCGCTTCTTCACGCCCGGCCCCCCCTCGCCCGGCAAGCGCCGCCCGATCGTGGCCAGCGTGGGCCTTGAGCAGCGCGACTACCGCACGCTCGCGCTGGCGACTGCGGACCTCGATCTGGATGTGAAGATCAGCGGGTTTTCGCGCGACGCCGTCGCGCTGCGACGGGCGTTTCCGGAGCCGATGCCGGCCAACATGACGCGCGACTTCTACCCCTGGCCGGAGCTGGTGCAACTGTACCGCGATGCCGACGTGATTGTGGTCAGCGTCTTCGAGAACAACTATAGCGCGGGCATCAACGCGCTGCTGGAGGCGATGTCGTGCCGGCGGCCGGTGGTCGTGACGGGAACCCAAGGACTCACGGCCGATTATCTACGCGGCGACGTGGCCGTGGTCGTGCCGCCGGGCGATCCGCGGCCGATGCGCGCCGCCGTGCAGCGGCTTTTGGAAAATCCCCAAGAGGCCGACGCCCTTGCCGAGCGCGGACACCGCTGGGTGTTAGAGCATCACAACAGCGAGCGCTACTGCGAACAGCTCGCCCGCCGTCTGGAACAGCTTCGCGCGCGGTGACAACCGCAAGAAGCGGTCAGCCGTCAGCGTCAGCGTCAGCGTCGGCGAATGCGTCATTCCCGCGCAGGCGGGAATCCAGGGACGAACATTCATGGTCTCGATTCCCGCCTCCGCGGGAATGACGTGTCGCGGGCCTTCCGCCCTCCCCCCTCCGCCTTCCGCCTTTCCTCCGCTTCCCGCTTTCCGCTTTCCGCTGTCGCGGTCCGCCCCTTGCCGCTGCTTACGGCTGGGGCATCGGCAGCGGCGGGTCGAGTGGCTCGGCTTCGACCGGCTCGGCGATTTCCGACTCGCGGATTACGAGGTGGTCGCAGAGCGTCACGCCGCTGGCGTACTGCCAGCGAACGAGCGCCTTTTCGTAGTCAACCAGCGCGGCGCTTTCGGCGAGCAGCGCTACGGCCAAGCCCGCTTCGGCTTGCAGCTGGAGATCGAGCGTCGTGCGGCGCTGTTGATAGAGTTCCTTGCGGGCGTCGATTTGCAATTGGGCGACTTCGCGGCGACGGCGGTGCAGTTCGAGCACGCGCCAGCTTGAAACCAGATCCTGGTAGGCAGCCGCCAATTCGTGGACGACTTCGTGCTCGATTTGGCGATAGGTCGCCGCGCTACGGCTGAGGGCCAGCTCGGCGCGGCGCACTTCGGCGCGTTCGGCCCGTTGGCCCCACGGCTGTTCAAAGATGATGCCGGCCGTCCAGTCTTGATACTCGCCATCGGCGATGGTGGAGACCGAGTGGTCGAAGTTTTCTTCCAGGCCGGTCATCGCGTAGTTGAACACCAAGCCGACGTCGTGTTGCAGCAGATTCTTGGCTCGCGCCAAATCGACTCGGGCGGCGCGGACCTGGGCTTGCTGCGCGAGCAGCTCAGGACGGGTTTGGGCCGAGTCGAGCGCGGCTTCCCAGTCCACGTCGAGCCGCGAGGGGATCGGGTCTCGGCTGGGGATAAGTTGTCGATAGTCATCGGCCGGCAAGCCGATCAGCCGCCGCAGATTGTAGCTCGCTAGCGCGACCTGCCGCAGCGCGTCGGTCCGGCGGATGCGGCCGAACTGAAATTGCTCCTCGGCCTGCGCCGCGTCGGGCACTGAGCCTTCCCCAATCCGCAGCCGCTCTTGCTCCATGTTGAACGTCAACTCGGCCTGCTTGAGCACTTGCTCGCTCGTTTGCAGGTTGCGGTGGGCGAGCACGAGATCCCAGTAAGCCAGCTCGACGTTGAGCAGTACGTCTTGCACCGCCGCTTGGAAACTATGGATCGATTGATTGTGGTTCGCACGGGCAATCGCGATCGGCGCGCGGGTCACTTGCGGACCTCGGCCCTGGAAGAGCGGCTGCGTGATGTTCAAATTCACCGCCGACCGCCAGTAAGGATTGACCAGCGCGAAGTTGCCGACCGGGTCTTGGAACAGGTAGTTCGTGCCGAAGCCGATCGTCGCCTGGCCGCCGGTGTCAAACGGCTGCGTGACGTACATCTGGTTCAGCCCCTGCGGGCCGAACAGCGATGACCTTTGCTCGAAGACCGGCGCGCCGAGCGTCGTGATCTGGTTCGGCACTTGGCGATCGAAGCGGCCGCCGATGCCGTTGAGGCCGACGATCGGGTCAAAGATGGCCGACGTGGCGGCGACCAGCGTAGCCGCCTCTTGCGGCAAATGGCCGACGACGCGAATCGTTTTACTATTGCGCAGCGCCAGCTCGCGCGCTTCTTCGAGCGAGAGCAGATAGGGCGTTTTGCCTTGAACCTCGGCCGCATCGGCCACGAGCGGCGGGCCGGCCAAAGCCGCCGCCGGGATGACTTCGGGGCAGGCCGTCTCGCAGACATCGACCGGCGGCAGCGGGTAACACGGCACCGCACAGGGGATTTCGCAAGGCAGTCCGCTGGGGATCTCGCGCGTATGATGGCAGCCTACTAGCCCACACAACACCAGCCAGCAGCCGCAGTAACGCCAGAAAGAAGCCATGAACTCAGTCCTTGCATCCAAGCAGGAGCACATCGCGGTCATCCTTACCGCGCGAGCCGATATCGGCTTCACCCCGCCCCCGGTGCGCCGTTACGAGCGTTCTCACAACAGATATCGGCCCAAAGGCTACGACGGATGGGGGCCGGCTAGCGCGAAAGGTGGAGGAAAGCGGGCTCCCGGGGCCGCGAAATGAGAAACCCTGCCGGTTAGGGCAGCTCTACGCCCGATCGGCGGCGCACGCGGCAGGCAAACCGAGCGCCGGCAGCTTGCCTGGACAGGGCAGCTTGCGCACTTCTCAAAATGAGGCAGGAAGTGAGGGGCGGGATGCCAAACTGAGAAAGTGGAGGAGTTCTACGAGCCTTCTGCTCAAGTGCGGATTCGGCGGGAAAAATTGCCACCTGCTGGCTCGATGACCCGCAAAGCGCTACGCCCGCACCAGGATCAGTCCTCTCGGTCGCCGCCTCCGCCGCGCCTCCTCGTTTGCTCACGGTCCGCGTTCGAGGCGGGCGCGCGGTTTGCATTCCCCCAAACGATTCGTTGTTCTCACGCCGCGCCGCCGTTGACTGCCGAGCGACTTTGCACCTGGGCTGCTGCCAAGCTTTATGTTTTATGTCGTCGCTAGCATCGTCTGTGTGACGCTCGTCTGCACGCATTGCGCCCACGGCCGCCGCACGGCGCTTGCCGTTGGCTGGGCGCTGGCGCTGGTGCTGCCGAGTTGGATGGAGCGGGATCTCGGCTCGATGACGGTCGACTTGCGCTCGCTGATCGCGCTGGGAATGATCGGTTACGTGGCGCTGACGGTGCCTTGGTCGGAAATCACCGGCCGCTGGCTGCTGCTCGACACGCTGGCGCTGCTGCTTTTTCTTGCCCATTTGATCTCCACCTCGATGGGCTACCACTTTGGCGCATCGGTCGGCTGGGCGAGCGTCGCCCGATGGGCGGTTCCGTACGTGATGGGGCGGATCACCTTTCCTCGTCTACGTGATTTCCGCGAGTTCCTGTGGCTGGCGGCGACCGTCTGTCTCATTTTGGGAGTCCTGGGGGCGCTGGAGTCGATCACCAAGATCAATCTTCTGCAGGGGCTTGCCGGGCGCGGCTGGTACGGGAGCGAGTCGCTCTACCGCTGGGGGCTGCGCCGCGCGGTCGGGCCGCTGACCCACGCGATCTACTTCGGCCTGGTCGGACTCTTGCTGCTCCCCTGGGCCGTGGAAGCGTTTTGGATGGCCTACCGCCGTGAACGAGGTGCTCGGGCTTGGTGGAAGGCGGCGCTGCCGGCGGTGGTGCTGATTCCCTTGTTCTCCCTCTCGCGCGGGCCGCAATTGACGCTTCTGGCGGCCCTCTACGGCGCCGCCTTCTTCTGGTGGCCGCGCTGGCGCGGGCAATTGGCCGTGGGGGCGGTGGTTGGCCTGCTGGCGGTCGTTACTGCCCGCGAGTTGGTCTGGGACGCGCTGCACGTCTGGTCGGCCGAATCGCTCGACGCGCGGCCGATGATCGTGCGCGTCGATGGGGAGTATGCGGAATACTCGGGCACGAGCCACCGTTGGCTGCAGTTTCTCGTCTACGAGGAGGCGATCGCCGACGCGGGGTTTTTTGGTTTTGGCCGGCTCGGCACGCCGCTGGAGCCGTACCTGCCCCATCACTTGCAGTCGCTCTTTCGGTCGATCGACAACCACTACCTCTACACGCTCCTCACCTGCGGCTATGTGGGGCTGGGGTTGTTTCTCGCGGCGGCAGTGTGCGGGCTGGTCTACTTGTTCCAGATGGCCGTGGCCTTGCCGGCCCACGAAGCGCGGCTTCCGGCAATCATGCTTTCCACCCTGCTCGCCTCGCTGGTGTCGCTGATGACGGTCTGGATGGACGAAGATTTTGCCTTTCTCTGGTTGTTTAACCTCGGCATGACCGCCAGCTGGTACGCGCACTGGTCGTTGCAGGCCTTCCCGCGGAGCTATGCGCACCGGGCGGCGGTCGAGCAGAGGCCCCCGCGCCGGGCGCGGCGCTTGGTGCCGGGCCACTTGTAAACCCACTTCGACCGCCGCGCACGCGGGCGGCTGTTATTCGGGCGGACTCTTTGCACTTTTTATGAGGCTTGGGCAACGATGGTAAAAAATAGCCGCTCCTCCCAACTCGTTCCGCGCGAGCCGCAGGTCATCCTGCCGAGCCGCCCCGCGCATTATGCGTCCGCGGCGGAGACGCCTCGCCGGAACAGTCCCACCCTGGGGCTGCTCTTGTTGCGGCGCTGGAAGTGGTTCACCTTCTGCACCCTGCTCAGTTTCGCGGTCGCGCTGGCGGTTGCGGCCCGCTTCCAAAGCTCGTTGTGGACGTACACCAGTACCGTCCTGTTCGAGCGCGCGCCGGCGGGAACTTCCGAGTACGCGCCGCCGTCGCTGGCGACCCTGGCTCACGCCGTCGAGTCGCCCCGCATGCTGGCGGCGCTCCAGTCGGAGTTCGCGCCCCAGGTGCCCCGCCAGGCGCTGGCCAAGTCGATCCGGGCGGAAGTCCCCTATGGGGCCGATTCGGTCATCATCTCGTTCACCTGGGGCGACGCGGAGCAGGCGGAAGCGATGCTGACGCGCCTGCTGGAGCTTTTTGCCGAGCAACTCGGCGAGATGCGGCAAGGGACGCTGGAAGCCTTTTTGGCCGACGCCGAGGCGAGCCTGGAGGCCAGCAAGCAGCGGGTCGATCTGGCCAAGCAAGCCTACCTCGAGTTCGGCAGCGATCAGCAGGTGATCGACGTGCCAGACGATCTGACGCGCTTGCAGGAACAGCTTGACGAGATCGAGCTAACGCTGGAAACGGCCCGGCTGGCGAAGGCCAACAGCGAGGCGCAGCTTGATAAACTCACCGCCGCTCAAGAAACCGAGCTGGCACAAGCCAGCGCTCCGTCCCAGGGCAGCGAGTCCCAGAGCGGTCAAGTCGTCCAAGCCAGCGCGACGAGCGCGGTGGACTCGCAGCAAGCGGAGGCGGAAACTTTGGACGACGAACGTGAGCCGCAGGCGGCCGACATTCCGAAGCGGCTGCTAGCGAGCGTGGACTTGCAGCGCCGCTCGTTTCTCCAAGAACGTCTGCGCGAAGAACAGCAGCGCATCGCCACGCGCGCCAAAATCAATCTCGCGCGACAAGAATACGAGCGGGCCAAGTCGCTGCATGCCAAGCGGTATATCAGCGACGCCGAGTATCAGCGCATCGAAGCCGAACTGAACACACTGCTGGCGATGCAGCAGAGCGCGCCGGTGCAGCGCTGGAAACGCCAGCTTGACGAAATCAATGCCCGCATGCCCAATCTGCTGTACGACAATCTCACGTATGGCCAGATGTCGCCCGACATGCTGGCCCAGACCGTGGCTCAGCTTGAACTGAGCCTGATCGCGCGTGAGGGCGAAATCGAGCATCTGGAAGAGTTGCTCGCCACGAAGCGGGCGGAGATGGATCGGGTGCTGGCTCTGCGGAAGCAATCTCAGGAACTGACCGACAACGTCAACATCGCCACGCTCCAGCGGCAGAAGGCCGAAGCGCGGCTCGCGGCGCTGCGCAACTCGCTACGCGCCGAGGCCGATGGTTTCACCATCATCCAGCCTCCCGGCCCGGCGCTAGAGCCGGAGACGACTGACGCGCGCCGGCTGTTCCTGCTCACCTTTGGTTGCGTGGGGCTGCTGCTCACGATGCCGACGCTGGCGGTCGAGGTGCTCTCCAAACGCGAGCGTCCGGCCGAGAGTGCCGCGCGGCGACTGGGTTTGCCGGTGCTCGCCCGCAGCACGCTGCCGGCCCTGTCGCAGCACGCTTATTATCCGCTGGAGGCGGGGCGCGACGACGAGTGCCCGCGGATGCTCGCGCTGCGGATTCAGCAATTCCTCCAGCATCCCGGCTCGGTCCTGCTCTTTAGCAGCTTGAACCATCGTTCGCCCTCGGTCTCGCTGATTGCGCGCGTCGCGCAGTGCTTCGTCCAGCGTGGCGAGCAGGTGGTCTTGGTGGATATCAGCAAGACGCTCGACGGCCGGCAGGCGTTTTCCGAGTTGCTCGCCCCGGCCGCGGACGAAGGCAAAACGGCGAACGCGCGCGGTAGCAAGCCGCGCTTCCTGACGCGCACAAAAGTCCGCCCGGCCGATCCGGCGGGCGTGGCCGACTTCGTGACGGGCGAGGCGGCGGACGTGGAGCGGCTCATCGCTCCGACTCGGCTGGCCGGCGTCGATTGCCTGTTGGCGGGCAGTACGCCGCTACCGGTGGAAGGCATGGCTAGCCGCCGCATGAGCGAGCTGTTCGACCAGCTTCGCCAGCGCTACACGCGCGTCATCGTCGTCGGCCCGACGACCGCTCATCCGGTCGATCTCGAAATGCTTGCCGCCCGCGTCGATGGCATCATCTTTAGCACCGTGGGGCCTCGGACGGAGAATATGGATGGAGAACAGGTCGTGAGCGACTTGATCGACGTGGACGCGCCGGTGCTCGGCTTTGTGTCCTGATTGGAATTGGTTTTTTTCAGACCCCATCGCGCGTGGCGTGATCGTTTGACACGTCGCCGGTTCTTGAAAAGGGAATTATGACTGCGCCACCGTGGCTCGATTTTGCCTTGACGCTTGCCGCAGTGCTGCTCTGTGTTCCGCTTGGGCTGTTGCTGGTCGAGTGCGCCGCAGCGCTGCTGCCGGCCCGCCGCGCGGGCGGAGCGCCTCCGCCAGGGCTGGAATCGCTGGCCGTGCTGATTCCGGCGCACGACGAGGCAATGCTGCTGCCGCAAACGCTGGAGGCGCTTCTGCCGCAGCTTGCCGGTGGCGACCGGGTCGTCGTTGTCGCCGACAACTGCACCGACGCGACCGCCGAGGTGGCGCGATCCTGGGGAGTCGAGGTCGTCGAGCGCCACGACCCCGAGCATCGCGGCAAGGGGTATGCGATTCGCACCGGGCTGAACTATCTCGCCACCGATCCGCCCGAGCTGGTGTTGCTGTTGGATGCGGATTGTACCGCCGCGCGCGGAGCGGTGGAGCATCTGCGGGCTGCCGTGCAGAGGACCGGCTGTGCCGTGCAGGCCGCCTATCGGCTCGAAGCACCGGGGCCAGCTTCCCCGCGCAGCGAACTTTCCCAATGCGCGATCACTGTCAAAAACCTCGTTCGCCCGCTTGGCCTGGCGCGGCTGGGATTGCCTTGTCTGCTGACCGGCTCGGGCATGGCGTTTCCCTGGCCGGTACTGCGCGAGGCGTCGATCTGTGGCGCTCACCTCGTCGAAGACATGCAGTTGTCGGTCGATGTGCTGCTTGCTGGGCGGGGGCCGCTCTTTTGCCACGAGGCCCAGGTGACGAGCACGCTCCCTTCGGCGGGCGAGGCCGCACGCACCCAACGCACGCGGTGGGAGCACGGACATTTGCTTACCCTCGTGACCCAGACGCCGCGGCTGGCGCGGGCGGCGCTGCGCGAGCTGCGTCCCGCGCTGCTGATCGCGGCGCTCGATCTGGCGATCCCGCCGCTGTCGCTCTTGGCCCTCAGTTGGCTGGCAGTGACGGCGTTATCCACGGCGGTAGCCATGCAAGGCGGAAACGTGCTGCCGGCGGCGCTGCTCGCGACCGTGGGGGCCGCGGCGCTACTGACGATGCTCGCCGCCTGGCGGCGGCACGAGCCGCGCCCGATCGGCTGGCGCGCGCTGCTGGCGATTCCCCTCTATGTGCTGGGCAAAGCGCCGATCTACCTTGCCTTTCTCGTTCGTCGGCAGCAAGCCTGGGTCCGCACCGCCCGCGAGCCGGTCGCGGGCGCCGCTCCGCCTCCACGGCCGCACTTGCGCCGCAGCCCGCCGAGTACGCTGACTGCGACCCGAGCGCAGGACACGGAAGGAGACGATTTCGCATGATGCACCGCATGGTCGCCCCCACGGCTCGTCCCCTTGCGCTCCGCGCCGGCGGTGAGCCGACGCTGCTGGTCGTGATTGTCAATTACCGCACCGCCCGCCTGACGATCGACTGCCTCGAATCGCTCGCCGAGGAGTTGGCAGCACATCCCGCCGCGCGGGTGGTGGTGATCGAAGGCGGTTCGGGCGACGATTCGGCCGCTCAACTGCAAGCGGCGATCGCAAGTCGCGGCTGGCAGTCGTGGGTCGATCTGCTCGTGCGGCAAGAAAATCACGGCTTTGCCTACGCCAACAACGTGGCGCTGCGGCGGGCGCTCGACGGGCCGGCCCCGCCCGATTTCGTGCTCCTGCTGAACCCGGATACGGTCGTGCGGCCCGGCGCGGTCGCCGCGCTGGTCGACTTTCTCCAAAAGCGTCCCGAGGTCGGTATCGTCGGCAGCCGCTTGGAAGATCCCGACGGAACGCCCCAGCGCTCGGCGTTTCGCTTTCACACGCTGCTGAGCGAACTGGAAGGGGGGCTGCGGTGGAAGGTCGCGACGCGGCTGCTGCGGCGGCGTGCGGTCGCGCCGTCGGTGTCGGAAAATGCCTGCCCGACCGATTGGGTCGCCGGGGCGAGTATGCTCGTGCGGCGCGAGGTGTTCGAGGTGATCGGGCTGCTCGATGAGGCCTACTTTTTGTACTACGAGGAGCTGGACTTCTGCCTCCGCGCCGCGCGGGCCGGCTGGTCCTGCTGGTACGAGCCGCAAAGCCGCGTCGTGCATCTCGTGGGGCAAAGCTCCAACGCCACGAACGCCGCCGCACAGCTTCGGCCTCGGCCGACCTACTGGTTCGACTCCCGCCGCCGGTACTTTATTAAGAACTATGGCCGGCTGTACGCGCTGCTCACCGATGCGGTCTGGGCGGTGGCATATAGCTTGTGGATTTGCCGCAGCCGGCTGCAGCGCAAGACGCACCGCGACCCGCCACGGCTGCTGCGCGACTTTCTCCGCAATAGCGTCTTTGGACGAGGGTTTCGTTTGTGATGCCCGCCGACGAGCCGAAAATCGGACTCTGGCAACAGTGGCGCGAGGACTGGATCGCACACGGCCGCGATTGGACGCTGCCCGGCTTCCGCGCGGTGGCGGTCCATCGTTTCGGCAACTGGCGGATGCGGATCCGCCCCAAGGCGCTGCGGGCGCCGTTTAGCGTGCTCTATCGTGTGCTCTATCGCTACTGCCGGAATCACTACGGCATCGAGCTTCCCTACACCGTCGCGCTTGGGCGGCGGGTGGTGTTCGAGCATCAGCACGGCATCGTGGTTCACGGCCATAGCCACATCGGCGATGACTGCGTGTTACGGCAAGGCGTGACGCTCGGCCTCCGCCGGCTCGACTGTCCGCTCGACGCCCCCACGCTCGGCCGTGGTGTGCAAGTCGGCGCGGGGGCGAAACTGCTCGGCGCGATCAGCGTGGGCGACCGGGCCTGGATCGGCGCGAACGCGGTTGTGCTGCACGACGTTCCCGACGACGCGACCGTGGCCGGTATTCCGGCCCGGCTCGTCGAGTCGCGCCGCGAAGCGGAGGCCGCCGCATGAGCCGCATCGGACTGGTGGCAATCGGACGCAACGAAGGCGAGCGGCTCCGCGCGTGCCTGCGCTCGGCGCGTGCGGAAACCAGCGCCGTCGTCTACGTCGACTCTGGTTCAACCGATGGAAGTGCTGCGCTCGCGCAACAATTCGGCGCTGAAGTTGTCATGCTCGATCTTGAAATGCCCTTCACGGCCGCGCGGGCGCGCAACGCGGGAGTCGCGCGCCTGCGCGCACGCTGGCCGGAGGTGGAGTTTGTCCAGTTCGTCGACGGCGACTGCGAACTCGCCGCGACATGGTTCACGCCAGCGGTTGACCGTCTTGCCGCGCGGCCTGAACTAGCGGTCGTCGCAGGCCGCCGGCGCGAGCGCGATCTGCAGCGCTCGGTGTACAACCGGCTGTGCGACTGGGAATGGAATACGCCGGTCGGCGAAGCGAAAGCCTGCGGCGGCGATGCGCTGATGCGACTGAAAGCATTTGACGAGGTTGGCGGCTTTAATCCCACGCTGATTGCCGGCGAAGAACCGGAACTGTGCGTCCGCCTGCGCGCGCGGGGCTGGCGCATTGAGCGGCTCGATGCGGAGATGACCTGGCACGACGCGGCAATGACCCGCTTCGGCCAGTGGTGGCGGCGCAGCGTGCGCGCCGGACACGCTTACGCCGAAGGCGCGGCCCTGCACGGCAAGCCGCCCGAACGGCACTGGGTCCGCGAGAGCCGCAGCATTTGGCTCTGGGGCCTCGTCGTGCCGCTGCTCGCGCTGGGGTTGGCGGCGGTCAGCGGCGGGTGGAGCCTGTTGCTCGTGAGCGGCTACGCGCTGCTCGCGTGGCGCGTCTGGCGGCACTGCCGCGCGCGGCGCATGCCTCGCCGCGACGCGCTCGTCTACACCTTCTTCACGTTGCTGGGCAAATTCCCACAGATGCTCGGGCAACTGCAATACCATCTCGGCCGGTTCACGGGGCGTCGTAAGACGTTGATCGAGTACAAGGAGGCTCCCGCGTGACGAGCCTCTCCCCAGCCCGCGCCGCGCCGCACCAGCCCCAGGAAAAAGCCGCCGCCGCGCGTCGCCTGCGGCTGGCTTATCTCGTCAACCAATACCCGCAGCCGAGCCATAGCTTCATTCGCCGCGAGATTGCGGCGCTGGAGGCACTCGGGCATCAAGTGGAGCGCTACACGCTGCGCCACGGACAGACGCCGCTTGTCGAGCCGGCGGACCAGGCCGAGCGTGCCCGCGCGCAGGCCGTGCTGGAGGGTGGCTTGGCGCGGCTGGTGGGAGCGGTTCTGGTGCGGCTCGCTGCGCGGCCGTGGCGGACGCTACGGACGCTTTTGTTCGCATTGCGGTTAGGCTGGCGGTCGGATCGCGGCGCGGTGCTGCACGCGATCTACTTCGCCGAAGCTTGCGTCGTGCTCGGCTGGTGTCGGCGCGACCGCGTCGAGCACCTGCATGTCCATTTTGGGACGAACGCGGCGACCGTCGCCCTGCTCTGCCGGCATCTGGGCGGTCCGCAGTACAGCTTTACGGTGCATGGACCAGAGGAATTTGACAAGCCCGAGTTTTTGCATCTGGGCGTCAAGATCGAGCACGCCGCGTTCGTCGTGGCGATCAGCGAATTTGGCCGCAGTCAGCTTTTTCGGCTGGTGAACTACGACCAGTGGAGCAAAATCCAGGTCGTGCGCTGCGGGCTGGATGACGCTTTTCTGCTAGCCCCGCCGACTCCGCCTCCCGACGCGCCGCGCCTGGTCTGTGTGGCACGGCTTCACGAGCAGAAAGGGCTGCCGCTGCTGATTGAAGCGGTGGCGAACTTGGGAGACGAACGAGAGCAAGTCGAACTGGTCATCATCGGCGACGGGCCGCTTCGCCCTCAGCTTGAAGCGCTGCTGGCGGCGCGCGGCCTGACGCGGCAGGTCTCGCTCGCCGGCTGGCAAAGCGCCGCGGCGGTGCGAGCCGCCCTGCGCGACGCACGGGCGTTGGTGCTGCCGAGCTTCGCGGAGGGATTACCGGTGGTCATTATGGAATCGCTCGCGCTGCATCGCCCGGTTGTCAGTACCTATGTCGCGGGCATCGTCGAGTTGGTCGAGCCGGGGCGCTGCGGTTGGCTTGTGCCGGCCGGAGCTTGTGCCCCCTTGGCGGCGGCGCTCCGCGAGGTGCTCGCAGCGTCGCCGGAGACGCTCTCCCGCATGGGGGCAGCCGGCGCCCAGCGCGTCGCCAAGCGCCATTCGGCTGCCCACGAAGCGGCACGCCTCGCCGAACTTTTTGCGGCAGCGCAGCGGTAGAACCGTTGAACGGTACCGTCAAACCGACTGACGGCCGATCTCTGAAGGGCGATCTCTGAAGAATGACCGCCGGCCCTTCGGGGGATTCGCTGCGCGTGCGCCCCCGCCCCCGAAGCCGTTACCCCAGGGCTGCGCCCTGGGCTTTCGAGTTTGGCCCCGTTGGGGCCGTGAGAAGGGCAGCGCGCCCCCATCTCTTTTCTCGGCCGCACTCGATGCGGCGGCGCTCTTCTCGCTTTCGCTGCTGGCGAAAGGTCGATGGCGGTTTCCACCAGACGGTTGATTCTCAGATTGAACGCTCCTCGTGCGGGCTGCGAATCAGTCTGAGAGCGTCGGCGGCACCGAGACGCGAGCCAGCGCGCCGCGCCGCAGCGCGCGAAAGACCAAAGCCGCGAGAACTCTCGGCAAAACACGGGCTTTTGTTCTTCTTACCTGGCGCGCCGCCGCCGTGGGGTTGCCGAGGCGGGCCTTGGCATGGTGCTTGCTTTTGCTCGATGAGATTGCCCACGTGAAGGAAAGCTGGGCAGGCCGCCCTCTTTTGAGCAAATCGATACGAGAATGGCACCCCAAGACGCAGCATCCACGGCCGAGATTGATCCACCGACCTTTATCCCCGAGGCGCCGCGCGTCCGCGTCGATCCCGAAGTGCGGCGACGCTTGGAGGCCGCGACCGTCTCGGGGATCAGTCTCGTCTCCAGCGATATTGTTCCTGCCCTCGGCGCGCATCGGTCGTGGGGCTACGAATTTGGTAAGCGGATGATCGACATCACGCTGTCGCTTCTCGGCTTGGCGGCCCTCTCGCCGCTTTTGCTGCTGACGGCGCTGCTGGTCAAGCTGACCGACTTTGGCCCGGTTCTCTTTTCCCAAACCCGCGTCGGTCGCGGGGGGGCGGAGTTTACGTGCTACAAGTTCCGCACGATGGTGCCCAACGCGGAGGAGCTTAAGGATTCGCTCCATGATCTGAATCACCATCAAAGCGGCGTAACGTTCAAGATCCCGCACGACCCGCGCATGACGCGGCTGGGGCGTCTGCTCCGCAAGACGAGCATCGACGAGTTGCCCCAGTTGATCAACGTGCTCAAGGGAGACATGAGCATCGTCGGGCCTCGCCCGCCGGTCCCGGAGGAAGTGGCCTGGTACTCGCCGTTCGATCTGCGGCGTCTTGAGGTGCGACCGGGCCTCACTTGCACCTGGCAGGTCAGCGGTCGCAGCGACGTGCCGTTTGAGGAACAAGTGCAGCTCGATGTGCAGTACATCGAGAACCGCAGTCTGTGGTTCGACAGCAAGCTCATCCTGCTGACGATTCCCGCCGTCCTATCCGGTCGCGGCGCTTACTGAGCGGGCCTTCGCCGTCCACGCGCCGGCCCGGGTTCTATTCAACCGCCTCAAGCATCTGCTGCTTGTGCTGCGAAACCGCGCGGTTGTAGGCGGCAATCGCTTCCTTGCGGCGGAGCATCCCGAGCAGCGCGCCGGGGTCTTCGGGATCGAGCACCGGCAGTTCATCGAGGTTCAGCGCCGTGAAACGCTTCATGGCGACGTTCAGGTCGTCGTCGGGCGCGACACTGACGATGTTCGTCACCATGATGTCGCGCGCGACGGCGAGCTGCCAGATCGTTTCGTCGTACAGATAGGCGCGCACATCGTCGGAGGAAAAAATTCCGACCATCTGCCCCTGACGATCGGCCACCGGGAAGTAGTGCTGGTTGGTTTCGGCGAGCTTATGCACAATTTCGTCGAGCGAGAACCATTCGGGAATGAACGCGATTTTGCGATCGCGGCGATACACATCGCGGACCTTAATCCCTTCGAGCACGTCCACAATAAAATCGCCGCGATGGGCGGGCGACTCGAGCCGCGTCGGCACTTGCATCCGGTACAGCGTCCAGCGGCGGCAGAACAGGAAGCAAAGCGTCGAAACCCACATCGTCGGTAGGAGCAAGCTGTAGTCGCCCGTGATTTCCGAGACCATGATGATCGTTGAAAACGGCGCGTGCGCGCAGCCGGCGAAGAAGCCGGCCATGCCGACAATCGCATAGGCCTGCGGGTGGCGGACCAGTTCGGGCCAGAGCGCGTGGAAGTACTGCCCTGTCGCGGCTCCCAGGCAGCCGCCGATTACCATCGACGGGCCAAACACGCCGCCGGAGCCGCCGGAACTGATCGTCAGGGCGGTCGTGAGGATCTTTCCCACCGCGATCACCAGCAACAGCAGGATCGGCATGCTGTCGGGCGAGGTGAGCGCCTCCTGCAACGAGCCGTAGCCGGTCGAGAGCACGGCCAGCACGCGCGGATCGCCGCCGAAGCCGAAGTACAGCGCCACGGCGAACGCCCCGGCCAGCGCGGCGCCCAATGCCGGCCGCAGATGCGGCTTGAGCGGCACCTTTTTGAACAGCTCGTGCATGCCGTAGAAGACTTTGATGTACAAGATTCCCGCGAGCACCAGCAGGATCGACATCAGCCCAAACGGGAGCAGTTCGAGCGTCGAACTGAGCGCGTATCCCAGGCCCGGCCCAAAGAGCGGCACAAAGCGCGTCTCAGGCGGAAGCGACAAGCAGTAAACGCTGTAGCCGACGATCGAGGAAATCGCCGCCGGCACGATCACGTCTGACTCCAGTTCCGCGTCGCGGTAGAGGATCTCACCGGCAAACAGCGCTCCGGCCAGCGGCGCGCGAAAAATGGCTCCCACCCCCGCTCCCATGCCCGCCGCGAGCAGGATCTGCCGATCGCGCGTCGACAGGCCGAGCCGTGTTGCCAGAAAGGAGCCGAAGCCGGCCCCGATCTGGGCGATTGGCCCTTCGCGGCCGGCCGAGCCGCCCGTGCCCAAGGTGATTGCCGAGGCGATGGTTTTGATGATCGGGATACGGCCCCGGATGCGACCGCGCTTGTTGTGGAAGGCGTCAATCGCCGCATCGGTGCCGTGCCCTTCGGCCTCGGGCGCGAAGGTGTAGACGAGCCATCCGGTCGCCAGTCCTCCGCCGGCCATCACGGCAACGATCATCCAGGGCGAGGCCGGCTGGCTCGGCAGTTCGGTCGCGGCGCCGAAATGCGAGTGTTCGCCGGCGGCTTCACCCGGTTCGTAGCCCGCCAGTGGGACCAGTGACAGAGTGATCACCAGTTGGGTGAGAAGCTGAAAGAGAATGGCTCCGACGCCCGCCACCACGCCAATTAAGACAGATAGCAGAAACCACTTGCCCGTTGTCCGTAGGTCGAAAACCCCCAATAGGTCGCCAAAACGCCGGAAAAAGGCCATTGCACCGAGTGGGAAAGAAGCGAGCTGCCAAGGAAGTGATCGATTCAACAGTACCAAGCCTCTCGACCGCCTTCAACCGCAGACCGCTAGCACCGCGTCCGGCAGAAGTGTAGCGACTGCCTGGACTGGTTTTGCACGCCCCCCGCCGCTTTGCAGCGCGCCTGCGCGGAAGCGTCCTTCCCGCGCAGGCGGTAGCGTCGAAGCAGCTAACTGGCCTGGAAGCCGCGGGCGAAAAAGGCGACCACAGGCGCTCCCGTCAAACCTCATCCGCTCTTGCAGCGCCGCGAGGGAAGGCCTCTCCCGGCAGGCGATGCGGTCTCTGCAATCGCAGCACTGCGCGCTGAGTGCCGCGAACGCGCCGCCGTTTGCTTGGCAGCCAGTCGCCCTCCCCCTATAGTGATTTCTGCGATACAAAGGTCCCCCATCCCCAATCAAAATCCCGCACTCCCCTGCCCCCTCTCGTCGATGCACGCGACACTCTCCCGCCGCATGGCGCTGGCTTGCGTTTGCTTTTTTCTCGCGTCCCCGACGATGCGCGGGGCCGAGCCGCTGCCGGTCGCCAGCACCCAGAATCGCCAAGAGTTGCCGGTTGCCCCGCCGGCGGCGCTGGCGCGGATCACGGTCCCCGAGGGCTTTCGGGTGACGCTTTTTGCCGGCGAGCCGGATGTGCGGCAGCCGATTGCCTTCACGTTCGACGACCGGGGGCGGTTGTGGGTGGTCGAGTGTTATTCCTACCCCGACTATGAGCACGAGAAGTCGGACCGCGTGCTGATTTTCAGCGATCGCGACGGCGATGGCCGCTTCGACGAGCGGAAGGTGTTTTGGGACCAGGGGACGCGGCTCACCGGCATTGAAGTTGGCTTTGGCGGCGTCTGGCTTTGTAGCGCGCCGCAGCTCATTTTCCTGTCCGACGCCGATCAGGACGACCGGCCCGACGGGCCGCCGCAGGTGTTGCTCGATGGCTGGAACGTGTGGGAAGTTCACCACAATATCGTCAACGGCCTGACCTGGGGCCTCGACGGCTGGCTCTACGGTCGGCACGGCATTATGGGCGAGTCGCGCGTCGGCAAGCCCGGCAC
>CAYZVT010000058.1:0-16665 GCA_964481585.1 uncultured Pirellulales bacterium | reverse complement strand
GGCGTCGGGGGCTTCCGCTATTGCGGCGCACCCCTGCCACCCTCTGGGCGCACCTCACCCGATGAGTGGACGCAGCACGTCGCGGCTGATGCGGAGCGAGCGTTTGCGCTTTTCTAGATCGCCGGCGAAGGCTTCGTCCTCGACTTCGATGCACACTGGGCCGTCGTAGTGCGCGTCGGTCAGGGCGGAGATCCACAGTCCCCAGTTGACCTCCCCCAGACCGGGAATCTTGGGCGTTCCCCAGCCGGCGATCTGCGCCGGGACGTACACGCCGATTTCATTCAAGCGTGCTCGCTCGATCTTCATGTCCTTCGCGTGGGCGTGGAACAGCTTGTCGCGAAACTCGGCGATTGGCGCGAGGTAATCCATAAGCTGCATCACGAGATGCGACGGGTCGATATTCAAACCAAAGTTCGGCGAAGGGATCGTCTCGAACATCTGCCGCCAAATGCCCGGCGAGCGGGCCAGGTTGATCCCGAAGGGCCAGGTCTCACGAATCAGCATCGGGCAGTTTTCGATCCCCAGCCGCACGTTGCGCTCCTCGGCGTAGCGCACCAGTTCCGGCCACACCCGCGCGAAGTCCGCAAGGTTTTCGTCGAGCGACTTACGCGGGTGGGCGCCGATGAACGTGTTGACCGTCGCAAGGCCGAGCAGCGCCGCGGCGTCAATCACACGGCGCAAGTGCTGCCGCGCGAACTGGGCCTCGTCTTCGTCCGCCGCGAGCGGGTTGGGATAGTAGCCCAGCGCGGAGAACGGAATGCCGTACTTCTCGCACAAGCCCCGCGTATCGTCGGCGCGGCCTTGGCTGAAATCCGACACGTCAAGATGCGAAACGCCGGTAAAGCGTCCATCACGCGGCCAGCACATGACCTCCACGCAGTCAAACCGCTCCTCGGCCGCAAACGCGAGCACCTGCTCCAAGTCGAGATCGCCCAAAAGGGCGCTGACAAATCCGAGTTGCATCGTGCTATTCCTGTTCCTGAGTGGGTGAAGCTGTAGCCGGCACTTTGGGCGCGGTCATTATAGGCGCGCTCGGCGGCGGAGGCTGCGGGCTGCCGGCCTCGCTCGCCGGTAGCGGAACCGGCTCGAAGCCAAAGCGTTCGAAGACTTTCAGCCCTTCGGGAGAGGCCAGCAGTTGCGCCAGATCGAGTGCCAGCGCGGGACGTTCGGAGCAGGTCAGCACGCCCACGGCGATGCGACCGCGCAGGCGTGCAAGTTCGGGCGCGGGAACGGCCAGTAGCCCGTCGAACTCCGGCAGAGTCGTCTCCCAAACGATGCCCGCGTCGGCGACGCCGAGCTTCACATCGTTGGCCACTTCGCTTGACGATTCGCGGCCCGAGAGGCGGTTTTCCCACAAGGCCTCCCACACCTCGCGCTCCAAGCCCGACCGCAGGACGCGGCCGAGCGAACTGGATTCGGGATTGGCCAGCGAGAGCTTCACATCCGGCCGGAATAGATCGTCGAGCTTCGCCACACGCCGCTCGTTTTCCGGCCGCACCACGATCACCGGGCTTACGACGGCGATTGGCAGCGCGCGGCTCACCAGCGGCGGGTTCTGCTTAGCGAGCAGTTGCAGGTAACTCAGATCCGTCACCAACAGCAAATCGCCCTGGCGACTGCGGCGAATCCGCCGAAAGAGTTGCCCCGAGCCGCCGTACTCGACCAGCACCTCGACCTCGCGCCGCGCGCTGTACGCCTTCGCCAGCCGGCTGGCGGGATAGCGAAGCGTCGCCGCGCTGTAGAGCTTGATCGAGTTGGTGTAGTCGCGGGGGCCGGCTTTGCGCACCTGGAGCATGTAGCCCAGGATGGCGACCGAGGCGATGGTCAGCAGCAGGACGTAGACGAACGTGAACTTCATCGACCGCTGAACCCTGGCCTCATGCACTCCCGCGATTCAGAGGCCCGGCCCCCAGCGGAGGCCGGGCTGCTGGCGTGGCGATTACTTCTGGGCGGCGGCGACGTCGGCCTTGGCCTTCTCTTCCTGGGCCGCCGAGAGCTGCGGGTTCGGCGTGGCGTCGCCCGACTCGATGCCAAGAATCCATTTCACGCCGCCGAGAATCGACTGCATGTAGAGCGGATTTTGCCAGACCGACTCATTGTGCCCGAGGCTGATGTAAACCACTTTGCCCTGGCCGTACTCCTTCACCCAGGCGATCGGCACATGGTACGGCTCTTTCTTCTCGGTCTTTGCCATGTTGAGGCTCATCAACACGCGGACCTTTTCCGGCTGCCAGTTCTTGAAGCGGTAGATCTCGTCCTTGATCGTAAACTCCTCGCCCCACGGCGCGCTGACCGGATGGTCCTGGTCGTGGACCGTCACCGTCACGGTGCTGCCGGAGTTCCAGGGATGCCCATTGAAGGTGCCGCCGATCATGTCCCAATAGGGCTTGTAGTTGTGATAGGTGTCCGTGGCCGAGTGAACGCCGATGAAGCCGTGGCCGGGCTGCTTGAGCCATTCGTTGAAGAAGTAGTCGCGGGCGTCCTCGCTGATCGGCAAATCACCCGTCGTGTAGAACAGCACGATGTCGTAATGCTGCAACTTCTCCTTGGTGAAGGCGCTGGCCACGTCCTGCGTGCAGTCGACGCGGAACAGGCCGCTTGAGATGCCCAGTTCCGTAATCGCTCGCTCGGCAGGCGAAAGTGCGTCGGGCTTGCGGGTCACCGAGCCGTGCTTGAAGCCGGCGCTTTGCGTCACCATCAGCATCCGCGCCGCCTTTCGCTCCGATGCTACATCCGCAAACAGCGGAGAGATCAGCATCCCCGCAAATCCAAGCGCAATGAGCGCAACCCTCAATTTCATCACTTTGACTCCTGAACAAGCAGTCCGTGGGCGGGACATTAGAATAGCCGGCGAGCAACGCTCGCCGAACCGGACGGCGTTGCCATCCGGCTATTGGAGCCATCATACCATGCCCCAACCGGTGCAGGCCAGTAGCCGCGCTCGCGCCTTCCCGCGCAGGCGGGAATCTACTGGGGCTTTCGGGGGCTTCCGCTCTCGCGGTGCGCCCCCGCCACCGTATCGCGCCGCCACCCCGCCGCGCCGCTGGACTGCCGGGCAGGACACTTCCTAATTGCCGCGCGCCAGCGGCTGCGGCTTGCGGACCTGGAACCGGACGGGCCAGCTTGCGGGGCCATTTCTCGTCTTGAGGTGCAAGGGCCGCGTCGTCTCCGCGACCCAGTCGCTGGCCGTGAAGTAGACGGTCCGCTCGTCGTGATCCGCGGGAATCAGCACGCCGTTGAGACCAACATTGTCGATGTACACGCCATGCGGCAAATTCACCTCAAAGGCCTCAAACGCCACGTCGCCCTCGTTGCCGTTGCGCTCGATCCGCAGCGTCGCCGCGATCGTCTCCCCCGGCGCGATCACTAGCTCTTGCGGCTTGGGCATCGTGTAAGCCGGGTCCGTCGAAACCGACAGACGGAAGCGGCCGAGCGTGTGCTGGGCCTGCTGCGACTTCTGCTGGAGCGTCACCACCAGCCGCGTGCCGGCCGCGAAGCCGACCGGCTGGGCAAACTCGAACCGCGCCTCGTGCGACGCATCACCGCCGCGACGGCGGACGATGATCTTTTTCTCCTTGCTCTCCTCGCCCTTCTTCTGCTTCGCCTCCTCACCGACCGCCCAACCCGTCTCCGGCTTGCCATCCATCGCGGCGTAGACCGGCCAGCCTGGCTGCGAATAACTGGCGGCAGCCGTCGCCAGCGGCACCTCGACCGTTTGCTCCGATTGATTGAGCGGCGCGGCCGTCACGTGCAGCTCGGTCAGGACGAAGTTGCCATTGCCCACGCCGCGCCCCGGCCCGCCGTGCGGCAGGCGTTCGTCGGCCAGGGCCTCCAGCCGGATGCCGGTGATTTTTTCGAGCGGCGTTTCAAGAACGATCGTGTAGCGGTCGGTTTCCGGCGACTCGCCTTGCACGAATATCGATTGATCTTCCTGCACCGCAAGCTGCGCGGCCGATTCGGCTTGCGTCTGTTTCGGCTCAAGGACGGTCCATTTGCGCGGCGCCGTCGCGACTGGCTCCACGCCCTCGGGCGTGAGCGAGCAGAGCAGCGCGGGCTTGGGAGCCAAGTGAATCTGCCCCAGGTTGTTGACTTCTTTCGTCACCGATGTTCCCTCGACGACGGCCGTGGCGGTGACGCGCGTTCGCTTCGCGTTTTCCGGCGTAGGCTGCGGCGCGCCGACGGCGGCGTTGAGGACGCCATAGGCCACGTGATGCCCCGCCTCAATCACCAGCGGCGTGGTCACGGCGAAGCCGGGGGGCACGCCTTCGATCTCAACGCGGATCTCGCCGTCAAAGCCGTCGATCCGCGTGGCGACGACGCGGAACTCGCGGCCGCTCCCCTCGCCGACGCGCGGATTGTCGTCATGCAGCTTTACAGTAAAGTCGGGCTGCGGCGCGCGAATCGTCAGAGCGTAACGAAAGTTCTTGCCCTGAAAGCCGCGTGCGTCGCTGATCCGCACGAGATACGTCCCATCGTGCGGCGCGGTAAAGGTAAGCCGGGAGTCGGTGCCCCACTGCCGCAGCGGGTCGTCGTCGTTCTCGTAATAGACCGGAAAGACCGGCAGGCCGTTGGCGATCAGTTCTTCGCCCGGCAGGTGCGGCTCGACGATGTAGCACGTTTCGCCCAGCGCGTGCGTGACGCCGGTGGTGCCGAAGAACGTGCGGCGTTTGTCTTTCGACCCGTAGACATCAAAGCCCGAATCCGGCCCGCGCGGCCGGCGATAGAGCCGGGCGACCTCGCCTTGGGCGTAGAGGTATTCGTTTAGCTCCATTTCCTCGTAGTTGTGTACGCGGAAGTCGCCAGACTGGGTGGAGTCTTTGCCCCGGAAGGTAAAGTACGAGTCGCGAACCGCCTGCAAGTTCACCTGCAAAATCCGCTCGCCGGTGGCGGTGAGCACTTCCACCTTCGAGTCCAGCGGCGATTTTTTCCGCGCGGCCTCCACTTCCAACACCAACTCTTGCCCCGCCTTCGCCTCGATCCGGTAGAGGTCGGTGTCCTCGGCCTTGTCCGATGCGGTGGAGCGGATCACGCCTTGCACAAGGGCCGGCAGCGTTAGCGGCGTCGCCTGGGCCGCCTCGTCGTTCGGCTCGGCTTCCTTCTGCTCGCGCGGCGTGCCGTGGAGCGCGACCGCTGCCGGTGCCGTCTGCTGGGCGACGCTCGTTGCCGTGGCTTCCTGGCTTGCGACGAGCGGATACCTTTGCAGCGAGCCGTCCATGCGTCCCACCGCAAAGCCGGTGCCTTCGGGATCAATGGCGAGCGCCGGCGTGGCGTCGGGCTGGCGGTCGTACTGGTGCCGCTGCGTGAAGGTTTCGGTCTCAAAGAGCTTGATCGTGCGGTCGTCGGAGACGGAAACAAGCGTCTTGCCATCGGGCGTGTAGGCCAATTGCACCACCGCCCCTTCGTGTGCGAAGCGGGCAAACAGGAGCGGATTGATCCGCGGCGCGTCCTTCGACACCCACCGCCAGACGCGGATGCGGTTGTCGTGCCCACCGGCGAGGATGTACCGTCCATCGGGACTGAACGTAACGGTGTACTGTTCGGCTTCGGGCTGTCCGAGCGTGTCGAGCCGTTCGCCGCGCGCGACGTGCCAGATCTTCACCGTCTCATCGCCGCTGGCACTGGCCAGTACGCTGCCGTCGGGACTAAAGGCGACATCGTAAATGGCGTCGTTGTGCCCGGTGAGCGTGCGCAGTTGTTCGCCGGTCGCCAAGTCCCAGAGGATGATTTTGCGGTCGTAGCTCGCCGTCGCCAGATGCTTGCCATCGCGGCTCACCGTGGCGGCGTAGAGCGTATCGCGGTGGCCGTTAAAGGTGCGCAGCAGCGCGCCGTCGCTCACGTTCCACAGCCGCGCCTCCCCATAGAGGCCCACAATGCCGGAGGCGGCGATGAGGGATTTTCCGTCGGCGGTAAACTCGACGGCGTTGACTTTGCCGGGATGCCCGTCGAGCGTCCGCACCAGTTCCTTCCCGCCCGCCGAGCGCAGCTCGACGCGGCCGAAGCGGGCCACGGCGAGCAGTTTGCCGTCGGGCGAGTAAGCCAGCGCGGCGATCGGCTCGTGGAGATTTTCCGCCGGTTCGATTTCCGGCGTGTGCAGAGTCCGCAATTGCGTCTCCGTCCCGTCGGGGCCGGGCGCACCGGCGTCGATCCAGGCCGAGAGCAGCGCGATCTCCTCGGGTGTCGGGGCCGGCTCGCCATCGGGCGGCATCGCCGGTTCGGCTTTGCCCGTCAGCACGCGGATGATGCGGCTCGACGCACTATCGCCGGGCAAAAGGGCCGGGCCGTTCTCGCCGCCGCGCTGCAGCCCTTCATAGTCATCGAGCGACAGTTCCCCGCCGGCATCGTCCACATTGTGGCAGCCCGCGCAATACTTGTTCAGAATCGGGGCCACTTGCCGCGCGTAATCGGGCGACTCCTCGGCCCACGCCGGAGCGGCAGCGAGCAACAACCAAACCAAGGCGAGCGCGTGCTTCATTCGTCTCTCTGCCTGATGAACCCAACTCTCATAAACCCATTAGCCGGCGAGCAACGCTCACCGGCTAGTGGCGCTTCGTTATCTCAATAGGAAAACTGCGCTAGTGGTTGAATAAAAACTCCCGGCTGCTCAGCACGCCCCAGTACAAATCCTCCAGCGCGATCCGCCGCGCGTCGGCGGGGACTTGGTCCATCAGCGCCAGGAGTTGCTGTTTTTCCTCCGGCGTCGGATAGCGGGAAAGGGCGGTGAGATAGACATCTTCGACGATCGCCTCGCCGGAGAGGTTGCTCTGGAGCAGCTCGCTGATGCGGCTCTGTTTATCCTGCAATTTTTCGTTGATCGTATCGCCGTTCGAGATATGTAGCACCTGCACCATGCTCGGCTGTTCGGTGCGCTCGCATTCGCAGGTAATCATCCGCTCGTTGCGGCCGAAGGTGTCAAGAAAGTACGAATCAACCGCCGCGTCGTAAAGCTGTAGCGCCCGTGTGCCGAGCGGATAAAAGCTCGTCTTCTGCCGGTCGGCGCCGGGGAAGGCGATGACGTCGAACTTCGTCGGCACGCGCGTCACTTGCGAGATCGCGTCGAGCAACACCTCGGCCATCATGCGGCGTGGATAGTAGCGCGAGTAAAACCGCTTGTCGTCTTTGTTGCCCGGCAGCGGAATGCTGCTGCGCTGATAAGTGTTCGACTGCAAAATCAGCCGCATCAGGGCTTTTAGATCATAGTCGTGCTCGACGAGATACTGCGCAGCGGCGTCGAGCAGTTCTTCGTTGCTGGCCGGGTTCGAGGTCCGCATGTCGTCGACCGCTTCGACCAGACCGACGCCGAAGAAATTGGCCCAGACGCGATTGACGATCGCGCGGGTGAAGTAGGGATTTTCCGGCGCGGTGAGCCAGTCGGCGAGATATTCGCGGCGGTCTTCGGTCGAGGAGAACGAGATCGGCTCGGCATCGAGCGGCGCCGGCGGTTGCGGCTTGCCGGTGAGCGGTTGGATTAGCTCGCCGTGATCGGCCAGATAGACGGTGCGATGTCCGTTGCCGGTGCGCGGCTCGCCTCCCCAACCTTTCGCTCGCACGCGCGCGAACAGATTCGCCATCGCGTAGTACTGGTTGTTGGTCCACTTTTCGAGCGGGTGGTTGTGGCACTTCGCGCAGCCGATCGAGAGGCCCATGAACGCCTGGCTGACGTTCTCGGTCATTTCCTCCGGCGTCTGGTGCAGGGCGTAAAAGTTCGTCGCCCCGTTTTTGACGCTGCTGCCTTTGGCCGTCACGATCTTGTGGACGAACTGGTCCCAAGGCGTATTCTGCTGCACCTCGCGGTGAATCCACTGGTAGTAAGCCTCGATCGCGTCGGGCCGCAGACGGGTTCCGTTGAGCAGCAGCATGTCGGACCATTTATAGGTCCAGTAATCCACGAATTCCGGCCGCGCAAGCAACTCCTCGATCACCTGGTCGCGCTTCGTGGCCGAAGGATCTTCAAGGAAGCGGCGCGTCTCCTCGGCCGTGGGGAGCGTGCCGATCGTGTCGACATGGACGCGGCGGATGAACTCGGCGTCGGTCGCTTGCGGCGAGGGCGGAATGCGGAGGCTTTGCAGCTTCGCCAGCACCATCTCGTCGATCACGTTCCGCCGAGGCTCCGTGGCGTAGGTTTCCTCGGAAACTTCGTTCGCAAACGGGACGGCCACGCGCGCGACGACGATCCGTTGGGCAAACCAAGCGGTGACGGCTCCCTCGCCGGGCGCGATCACCGTCACGCGGCCATCTTCATCGACCTTGGCGACCGCTTCGTTCGTCCCGGCGAACTTGGCCCAGCGCGTGACATCCTCCACGTGCCCGTCCGTGTAGTGCGCCCGCACGAGCATCTGCTGCTCGTCGCCCGGCGCGAGCCGAGCGAGCGCCGGCAGCACTTCGAGCTGGTCCAGGCGGGGATCGTCAGCCGTCGGCGGCTTGGCTCCTTTGGCTATCCAGTCGGCGAGGACTTCGTATTCGAGCGAATCCACCTCGAACCGCAATCCTCCCTTATGCGGAACCGCGCCCGAGGGCTTGGAGAGGATCAAGCTGCGGCCGGGGTCGGCCAGTTCGATGCGGCGGCCCCGCGCTTGGCGGGTGATGATTTGATAGTCGGACTGGGTATCGTAACCGCGCAGACTGAGCTTCATGCCGCCCTTGCCGGCGAGTGCTCCATGGCAAGCGCCCGAGTTGCAGCCGGCCTTCGAGAGTACCGCCTGCACATGATTGCGGAAGGTCCACTCGTGCTCATGCTCCATGCCGGCTACGTAGACGGGCACGGTTGCTTTTTGATCGCCCAGTCGCGCCGTGATCGTGGCATGGCCGTTAGCCACCGGCACGACCCACTGCCCCTCGATCTTCGCCACGTTCGGGTCGCTGCTGGTCAGCTCCACACCCTCGACAAGCTGCTGGCCGTAGCCTTCGGCGGTGACTTGCTGAACCAAGACGCGGTGCCGCGCCGCGCGGCCGGTGAGCATCAGTTGGCCGGGCAGAATCGCAATCTCGGCCGCTGCCGACGTGGCGCTGGCAAGGAGCAACAACAGCGAAAGGAGAGGGCGAAGTCCTTGCATAGTCATTCCAACACGGGTGCGTGAGTGCGTGGCGGAGTTGGCTGCAACAGGAAAACAGCCCTAAAACAGCTCGCGGATCTCGTGCTTGCCGAAATCGACCAGCGGGAAGGGGCGGCCCGCCGGGCCGGGGAGCGGCGTTTCCAGGTCAAGCCCCAGGCTGTGGTAGATCGTCGCTATCACATCGCCCGGATCGCAGGGCCGCTCGGCCGGAACGCCGCCGATCGGATCGCTGGCCCCCACGACACGGCCCCCTTGCACGCCCCCGCCGGCGAAGCCGACCGTGAAGCACTGCGGCCAGTGGTCGCGCCCGCCGGCCGGGTTGACGCGCGGCGTGCGGCCAAACTCGGCCAGATTGGCCACGAGCGTATCGTCGAGCAGCCCGCGCTGCGCGAGATCTTCAATCAGCGCGCTATAGCCTTGGTCGTAGGTTGGCGCGACGATCCGCTTCATGCCGTCGATCGAGGTAAAGGGCTTGGAGCCGTGGATGTCCCAGGTGATTTCGTCGAAGACGGTCAGGAAGGTATTGATCGTGACGAACCGCACGCCGGCTTCGATCAGCCGCCGCGCGAGCAGACACGACTGACCAAAGCGGTTCATTCCGTAACGCTCGCGGACCGCCTTCTTCTCTTTCGAAAGGTCGAACGCCTCGCGGGCGGCGGTGCTCGTCATCAGCCGGTAGGCGTCGTGGAAGTTGCTGTCGAGCAGCTGGGCGTTATCGCTGGCTTCAAAATGTTTGACCGTGCTATCGACCACTTCCCGCATCCGTCGCCGGCGCTGGAGCCGCACCGGGCCAATCTCCTGCGGCGGCAAGAGGTCCGGCACCTTGAAGTTCGGCTGCGAGGGGTCGGCGTTGAGCACAAACGGATCGTAGGCCTTGCCGAGAAAGCCGCCGGCTTGACCGTTGGGCAGATTGCCGCCGCCCCGGCCCATCAGCTTCGGCAGGACCACATGGGCCGGCAGATCGGTGCGCCGGCCGAGCAAGTACTGCACGGCGGCCCCGACGTGCGGCGTTTCGACTCCGCCGCTAAAGAGCCGCCCGGTCTGCATCATCTGCCAGCCGGCGTCATGCACCGCCGCGCCGGTGTGGTAACAGGAGCGAACGAGCGAGAACTTGTCGGCCACCTGCGCCGTCTTGGGCAGGATCTCGGAGATTTGAAAGTCGGGCGCCTTCGTGTTGATCGGTTTGAACGGCCCACGGATTTCGGCCGGGGCATCGGGCTTCATGTCGAACGTGTCGAGATGGCTCGGCGCGCCGAGATTGAAGATCAAGATGCACGAGCGGCGATCGTGCTCCGGCTTGACCGCCCCCTGCTCTTTCGCCCAGAGATAGCGCGGCAGCGACAGTCCAATCGCTCCGAGCGTCCCGGCTTGCAGAAAGTCGCGCCGCGTGACGCCGTTGCACGTCTGCGCGCGGCCTTTGCCAAGGAAGTCAAGCATCGCGGCTATCCTCCGGAAGGGCAGCAAGGAAGGAGAAAGCGGCGCGGAAACACCTCCGCCGGTGGGTGGGTCCACCTTACCGTCCGCAGCGATGCAAGTCAAGTAAAACCAGCCCCGTCAAGGGGGCGGGGGCTCCCGTCCTTCCTCCTACGCGGGAAGGACGGAAGCTAACGGGTGACCACTACCCCGCTCGTTTGACCACCTTTCGTAGCAGCCATAAAATCAAAGGATTCTCTTCGCCGGAGCGCCGATGCGCAGGCGGCTTTTCGACTGGGGGCGTGAGGTGGCGATCGACCAGTGGCGCGAGGCGAAGGAGCGGGTCCGGGAGTCGGTCGATATCGTCGATCTGGCCGGCAGCTATCTCGATCTGCACCGCCGCGGCCGCGAGTATCTGGCGCTCTGCCCTTGGCACGACGACTCGCGGCCGAGCTTGCACGTCAATCCTGAGCGGCAGACCTTCAAGTGCTTCGTCTGCGATCTGGGCGGCGACATCTTTAGCTTCGTGATGCAGATGGAAGGGGTCGGCTTCCGCGAAGCGGTCAAGATGCTCGCCGAGCGCGCCGGGATCGTGATTGAACCGCCCCAAGAACGCCGCGGCCCGGCGAGCGCCGAAGACGACAAACAAACGCTCTACGACGCGATGGCTTGGGCCGAAGCCGCGTATCACGGCTTCCTCACCGAGTCGCCCGAAGCCGAACCGGCCCGCCGCTACCTGCAAAGCCGCCACATCAACGACCAGAGCATTGCCCGCTTCCGCATCGGCTATGCGCCCGACCGCTGGGATTGGCTGCTGAGCCAAGCCGCCAGCGCCGGCTTCTCGCCCCGGGTGCTGGAGAAGGTCGGTTTGATTGCCGCGCGTCAGTCCGGCAGCGGCTTTTACGATCGCTTCCGGGGCCGGGTGCTCTTTCCGATCCACGACGCGCATGTGCGCGAGGCACGACCGATCGCCCTCGGCGGGCGGATTCTGCCGGAGCTGGCGAAAGACGAGGTGGCGAAGTACATCAACTCGCCCGAATCCCCTATCTACTCCAAAAACCGCCAGCTCTACGCGCTCGACCAAGCCCGCGAGGCAATTCTCAAGGCCAAGCCCAAGACCGTGCTCGTCATGGAAGGCTACACCGATGTGGTCGTGGCCCACCAGTTCGGCATCGACAACGCCGTGGCCGTCTGTGGCACGGCGCTGGGCGAAAACCACCTGGGGCTGCTGCGGCGGTACGCCGACCGGATTACGCTGGTGCTCGACGGCGACGAGGCCGGCAAGCGGCGGACGAACGAAATTTTAGAACTTTTTGTGGCCGCGCAGCTCGATCTGCAGATTCTGACCTTGCCTCAAAACCTCGATCCATGCGATTTTCTTGTGACACACGGAAGTGAGGCGTTTCGGCAACTGCTCGCCGAAGCGGTCGATGCGCTGGAACACAAGATTCGCACGGGGACCGAAGGCTTGGACCCCACGGCCGATACCCATCGGGCCAACGCGGTCCTGGAGGATGTGCTGGGCACGATGGCCCGCGCTCCCCGGCTCGCCAGCAGCACGGCCGCGGCGGTTCGGTTGCGTGAGCAACAGGTGCTCTCGCGGCTCGCCCACACGTTCCGCGTGCCAGAAGAACAACTGCGTCTGCGAATGTCCGAGCTACGTCGCCGCAGCCCGCGCGGCGTTGAGCCGAGCCGGCCTTCGCAGCCGATCTCGCCGGTTCCGTCGATCGACGCGCTCGATCTGTGGGACCGCGAACTGCTGGAGTTGGTGATGCTCATGCCAGGCTCGATCGAACGGGTGGCCTCGGTCATCGCCGTGGACGATCTCAACTCGCCGGTATGTCGCAGAATCTATCAGAAGTGTCTAGAGCTGTTTGAAGCGGGCGCCGAGCCGAGCTTCGACCAGTTGATGTTGGAGGCCGAGGAGCCATCGATTAAAAACTTGCTTGTACGGTTTGAGGAGCATGGCCGCGCCAAGGCGCAAAGCGATGCCGGACAGTGGCTGGCCGAAGTGCTGGCGAGTTTCCAAGGGCGGAAGGAAGACGCCGAACTGGAAACCCGCCTGCGAGAGCAAGCCGGTGCCGGACCGCAAACCGACGAAAGCCTGCTCGGCGACCTGCTCAATACACTCCGCAGCCGCCCCGGCAAACTGAAGTAACCCTTCGTCCCATCAATCCAACACCACTTTAGAAATACAAGGAGCCCCCGCCGCGCCCGGCAAGGCGCTATGTCAGACAACACGACCAAGGTTCGTCCCCCCGGGGCGAGACCTCACTTTCCAGCTTAGTAGTTCCCCCGCTCACGGATGGGCAGGATACTTCGCTGGCGGATCGAGGCGGAGCAGCCCGCAAACGCACGCTTCGATCCTCCGTCACCTCAAGAAACACGCAGGAAGCGTGAAGGAGTTGACCGGTGAATCACCTTGATCAAGACCTACAACAACTGATTACCCTCGGAAAGACCCAAGGCTATCTGACGTACGACCAGGTTAACAGCTATCTGCCGGACGAGGCCGCCAACACCGAAAAGCTCGACAATCTGCTGACGGCCATCGACGAGCGGGGCATCGAACTGCGTGACGCCTCCCCGGCCGAGTCGAGCAAGAAGGTTTCGCAAGAAGCCCAGCAAGCCCAGGCCGAGATCGTTCAACTGCTCAAGTCGGACGAACTGCCGAAGCTGAGCGACGACCCGATCCGCATGTATCTGACGCAGATGGCCGAGATCCCGCTGCTGACGCGGGAAGAAGAAATCGCGCTGGCCAAGAAGATCGAAGTCACGCGGAAGCGTTTCCGCCGCACGCTGCTCAGTTGCGGCCACGCCTTGCAGCAAACCGTCTCGACGCTGCACAAGGTCCATCGCGGCGAGCTGCCGTTTGACCGCACGATCAAAGTGTCGCTCACCGAGCGGTTGACCAAGGAGCAGATTCAGGCCCGCATGCCGCACAATCTGCCGCTGCTCGATCGCCTGATCGACCGCAACCGCCAGGCGTTTGAGAAGCTGATCGCGAAATCGACCTCCGACGACGGTCGCCGCCAAGCACGGCGCGATTTTCTGCGGGGCCGGGTGAAGTGCCTGACGCTTGTGGAGGAACTCAGTCTGCGGACCCGCCGCGTGCAGCCGATGATCGCCCAGATCGAGGAGATCGCGCAGCGGATGGAGGAGATTCGCGCACGGCTGGCCGAGATCAAGCATAGTTTGCTGGCGCGCGAGGAACGCGAGGAGTTGCGTCAAGAACTGCGGGCGTTGATGCTGCGCACGCTCGAAAGCCCCCGCTCGCTCCGCAACCGCTGCCGGATGCTTCGCAAGCAGTACCAGGAGTACGAGCAAGTCAAGCGCAAGCTCTCCAGCGGCAACCTGCGGCTGGTCGTCTCGATCGCCAAAAAGTACCGCAACCGTGGGCTGTCGTTCCTCGATCTGATCCAGGAAGGCAACACCGGCCTGATGCGGGCGGTCGACAAATACGAGTACCGCCGGGGCTACAAGTTCTCGACCTACGCCACCTGGTGGATTCGCCAGGCGATTACGCGGGCCATCGCCGATCAAGCGCGGACAATTCGCATCCCCGTGCATATGATTGATGTGCTCAGCAAGCTGCGAAATGTTTCCAAAAAGCTCTTGCAAGAACTAGGGCGAGAACCGACAACTGAGGAGACGGCCGCCGCCGCCGGAATCAGCCTCGAAGAGACCCGTCGGGTGCTCGACATCGGGCGGCAGCCGGTCAGTCTCGACCGCCCGGTCGGCGACGGCGATGATTGCTCGTTTGGCGAGTTCATCGAAGACGCCGCCAGCGACAATCCGTTCAAATCGGCTTCCAATGAACTGTTGCGTGACAAGATCGAGGGCCTGCTCAAAACGCTCACCTTCCGCGAGCGGGAAATCATCCGCCTGCGTTACGGCCTGGGCGATGGCTACTCGTATACCCTCGAAGAAGTCGGACGCATCTTCAAAGTCACCCGCGAACGGGTGCGTCAGATCGAAGCCAAAGCGGTCCGCAAGCTGCAACATCCGGTGCGCAGCCAGCAGTTGGCCGGCTTCCTCTCCGGCAGCGCCGCAGCAGCCTAACGCGCGCCGCGATGCTCGCTTCACCCGAGCCGCTGGTCTTCCGACCAGCGGCTTTTTTTATGGTATCTTAGCAGTTTTCCTTTTGATGCCATCCAGCTCCGATTGAAGTAATCAAGTTCCCAATTAGGGAGAGTCGTCATGACCATCAGCGCCAGTTCGCTCCGCGAATTGCACCGTATCCATCGCCAGCTCTCGGACCTGCGCGAGCGGCTCGCGCGCGGTCCGAAGCAAATCAAAGCACGTGAAGCCAACGTCGCCCAGCTTGAAGCCGCCCAGCAAAAGGCCAAGGACACGCTCAAGACCGCCCGCATGGCCTCGGACCGCAAGCAACTTGACCTGAAGAGCGGCGAGAATAAGATCCGCGACCTGCAAGGCAAGCTCAACACCTGTAGCAGCAACAAGGAGTACCAAGCCCTGCTCGACCAGATCGCCGCCGCCGAGATGGCAGGCAGCGTACTCTCGGACGAGATTCTCGAAGGGCTGGAAGAACTCGACAAACTCGAAGCAAACATCGGCGAAGCGGCCAAGCTCGTGGACGCCGCCAAGCAGGATCTCGCCAAGGTCCGGCAGCAAGTGGCCGACGAATCGGTGCGGATCGAGACCGACATTGCCCGGCTCGAAGGCGAACTAAAAGAAGCCGAAACGAAGCTCCCGCCTGACTTCCGGGCCGAGTACGAGCGCATCGTGCGGGCCAAGGGCGAAGATGCCTTGGCGGTCGTCGAAGGCGAGCATTGCGGCGGCTGCTATCAAAAGATCACGCCGAACCAGCTCAACGATCTGTACCTCAGCCGGGCCGTTTTCTGCCGCGCCTGTGGCCGGCTGCTCTACCTACCGGAAAACATGGAACCCAGCCGCAGCCGCTAAACGGGCATCCTTCCACGCCAGGGTGGCGGGGGCGCACCGCCAGGAGCGGAAGCCCCCGATCCTTCGGCCCGGCGTGCGGCAAACCCGGCTTTACTTCGTCTGGGGCATTGGTAACAATAGCACGCTGACACAAGCGGCCTTCACACGTCGGTGAGGGCCGCTTTCGTATTTATAGTGCCTAAAATAGATCCGCCTTCTGGTCCGTGAGGGATGTGCGATGTCTGACATGATTCCGATGACTCAAGCTGGCTACAACAAGCTCAAGCAGCAGGTCGAAGAACTGGAAAACGTCGAGATGCCCAAGATCGCCAAGCGGATCGCCGACGCCCGCGCCGAGGGCGATCTGAGCGAAAACGCCGAGTACCACGGCGCCCGCGAAAGCCAAGGCCTCCTGCAAGCGAAAATCAACGAAATCAAGAGCAAGCTGGCTCACGCCAGCATTGTCGATACCTCGAACCTGCCCAAAGATGAAGTCGCCTTCGGGGCCACGGTCGTCGTGCTCGATCTCGACTTCGACGACGAAGAAACCTTCGTCATGGTCGGAGCCGGCGAAGAGGACTACGACCGGGGCCACATCAACATCATGAGCCCTCTCGCCCAAGGGCTGCTCGGCAAAAAGGTCGGCGAAGTCGCCGAAGTCGAAGTCCCCGCCGGCACGAATCGCTTTAAGATTCTAGAGATTCGCTACGAGGAGTAGGGCTGCGAACTACGGGCGGTAAGCTGTAGGCTTTGGGGCGTGTCACGCCGCGTGACAGAGGCGTGACAGCGCGCGACGCGCGCGGCACGCTTTGTCGCGGTTTGGCTCGCTTTGGGGCGCTCGGCAGGTCACGCTTTGGCCTGGTTTGTCCCGGAATGTCTCGCTTCACGCTGTTTTTCCTGCGCAAGCCTCGCAACGGCCCTCGCGCGTACCCCGCACCTAGCCGCGTCGCTGGCGCCACGCGGTTCTTTGCGCCATCAACAGCCCTGTCCATGCCGGCTTTTATAGCATAAATACAGACACAGGAAAAGAGTTTGCCTCCCTGCCGCTCGCCGCAGCGCGGCATATGCTTAAGTAGCGGCCATCGTTAATGTCGGGCCGTTACTCCTGACTCTCGCCGAGGGACGCCATGCCGATGAACCAAGACGCGGAACACCTGCGGCTGCTGTCGATCTTTCACTACATTCTCGGCGTGCTGCTGGGGCTGTTTGCCTGTCTTCCGTTCATTCACTTCTTCATCGGACTGGCAATCGTGCTCGGCGCGTTCGAGGAGCAAGGCGAACCGACCCCGCCTGAAAT
>CAYZVT010000057.1:0-16786 GCA_964481585.1 uncultured Pirellulales bacterium | reverse complement strand
GACCGTCTCCATGACCTTCATCCAGGCCTCGATCTTCTCGGCCTTCCGCTTCGAGAGGACGATCATCGAGCGATCGCCTTCGCCGGTGACGCCTTCGACGTCTTCGACAAGCACCTTGACTTGCTGCCCGACTGCGGGCGGCTCTTCATCCTCTTCCCACTCATCGCGCGAAATGGTGCCTTCGCTCTTGTAGCCCACGTCGATCAGCACCATCTCATCATCGACGCGGAGAATCGTCCCCAGGACGATCTGGTTCACGTCGACGTTGCCGATGCCGTCTAACTCCGGCGGCGCTTCAATATCGCCGCCGAGTGCGTCGGCCCAGTCTTCGTCACTGATCTCAAATTCACGAATTAGATTACGATTTACCATCGCAAAAAGTGGGACGGGGGGTGGGATCGTTCGGCCCTAGCGAGGCCAGTTCCGCCGCGATCACAGGGGGTTCCGCGCCCCGACAGGCGCTGCGGCCACCGTGGCCGCTCGCCGATGCGAAAGGTTCGCCTATCGAGTCGAATCATAAACTATATCAAACTCCCCCTCCCGCGACAATCGCTGTAAATCGGGGGCAGGGGACGAGGGATTAGGGGAGAGGGATTAGGGGAGAGGGATTAGGGGAGAGGGATTGGGGGATGAGAGCGCGTCTGCTTTCCCTTCTCGCGTGCGCTGCACCTTTTTTTCGCCCGCGGCTCTAGGCCCCCTTCGCCGCTTCGGGCGCTACAGGGAAACGCACCGCGCGCCGTAGAGGGGGCGAGCGGAAAAGAAAGAGGCAAAGCCAAATTTCTGGATTCCCGCCTGCGCGGGAAGGACGGGGTTGCGCCCGAACGACAGCGCTACTTTGCCGCGAGCAGTTTCGCCTGCCCGAGCGCGCCGAGCCGATGCCGCTGGGCGGCGAGAAACGCTTGGCCGATCCGCTCGCGAACCAGTTCGAGCAACTGCGCATCGTCGAGCGCGGCCATTTCTTCGGGCAAAATGGGGCGGCCGATGCAAAGCGCGACGCGGCCGGTGCGGGGGAAACGCCGCGTGCGGGGCCAGGCCTGATACGCCCCATCTAGCCCCACCGGCAACAGCGGCACGCCGCTGCGGCGAGCAAGCGGGATAAAGCCCGGCTTGATCGTGCCGACCGCCCCATCGCGGGTCCGCGTCCCTTCGGGAAAGATCAGCACCATCTCCTCGCGTTTGAGCCGCCGGAGCGTCTCCTTCAGCCCTCCCAGGCCGGAACCATCGCGGTCGAGCGGGATGGTGTCGCACGACCGCAGCAGCCAGGCAAAGGGGGCAAAGCGAAACAGCGATTGCCGCGCGAGAAAGTTCAGCCGGCGGTCAATCGCCAGCCCGATCAAAATCGGGTCGAGATGGCTCTGGTGGTTCGCCACCACCAGCACCCCGCCCTCGCGCGGCACCTGCTCGCGCCCGTAGCAGCGAATACGAAAGACACAGACCGACGCGATGCGGCACATCACCCGTAGCGAGTCGTACCACAGCCGCTTGTGCAAGGGACGAGACATGGGGCGGTTCTCCGAAGCGGTCAGCGATCAGCTCTTGGCGATCAGCCGTCAGCGATCAGCAGGGTGCGTCGTTCCCACGCGGGCGGGAAGGACAGACGTTTTGGCTTGGCCTCTTTCTCCGTTCGCCCCCCTCTAGAGAGCGCGCCAGCGTCTCCCCGTAGCGCCGAGGCGGCTAACCGACCTGGAGGCCGCGGGCGAACAGAGGTGCGCGGGAATGACATTTTGCTGATGACTGATCGCTGAACGCTGATAGCTGCCCCCCGCTTCCCTCTTACCGCTGCTGACACGCCACGACGAGCGATTCCAGCCGCCTGACGACTTCTTCGGGCGAGAGCCCATCGGTCGAAAGTTCAATCGCATCCTCGGCCGGCCGCAGCGTTCCGAACGGGCGCCGGCGGTCCTGCTCGTCGCGCTGTTCTTGCTGGGCGAGCACGTCTTCAAAGGCCAGCGCCTCGCCGCGCCGCGCCAAGTCTTCGAGCCGCCGCCGCGCGCGTTCTTCGGGGCTGGCGGTGAGAAAAATTTTGCACTGGGCGTCGGGAAAGACGAGTGTGCCTTGATCGCGGCCCTCGGTCACGACATCTTGCTCGGCTGCCGCTTCGCGCTGGAGGACGATCAAGTGTGCCCGCACTTCGGGATTATCGGCGGCGTAGCGCGTCAGGCGGGTGATTTCGCCGGTGCGAATCACGGCGGTCACGTCTTCGCCATCGAGCAACACCCGTTCGCCCGCCAATTCGATCGACAACTCACGGGCCAGCGCGGCCAGCGCCGCCGGGTCGGTCCAGTCAATCTGCCGCCGCTTGGCGGCCAGGGCCACCGCCCGGTACATCGCGCCGGTGTCGAGAAATTTGAAGCCGAGCCGGCGGGCGAGAGCTCGCGCGGCGCTGCTTTTCCCGGCCCCGGCTGGGCCATCAATGGTGACGATCATGACTGCCGTTCCCAATATCCTTCGACCTGCACCCACTCGTAGCGGGCCAGGTCGATCATAATTTTTCCTTTCTCCATCGGCAACTCATGGAGCGGCTCGCCGTGGTAATCAATTTGCCGTGCAAGTTGCACATCGCCGAAGGCACTCAGCGCCACGCGGCCGGCGCGCCCCTCGGTTTCGAGCAGCCGGCAGCGAAAGCCGACGCTCCGCCCCTCGCGCACGATCGGCTCCCAGGCCGTGGCGATGACATTGGGCGCGCTGAGATGAAAGAGCCAGCCCACGCGGCCCGCCTGCGGCTCTGCGGCGCGGATGGCTAAGTCTTGGTCAGGAAGCATCAGATCGAGGGCGGCCTGCATCGGATGCGCCACGTCGACGCCGATGCCAAGCCGGAAACGCGGCCTCGTCTCGCCCCGCACGCGCAGCAGCGTCTCGACGATCCGGTCGCCGCTCCGTTTGTGAAACGGTAGTCCGCCGCTCAGCAGCGCCAGGCGGTGATCCAGCTCGCGGATTTCCAAAAACTGCGGAGCTTCGATGCGGCGGGTGTCGGTCGGATGGCTGCCGTCGGCCGTGCTGCGCCACAGTTCGGCAATCGAGCTGGACCAGGCGAAGCGGCTGGCGTAGTACGAGGTCCAGGGGTGCGCACCCGGCTCGACGAGCGGCTGGAGCGTAATGTCGAGCAGCAACACCCGGCTGCCGCGCCACAGCTGAAACCGCTGCTCAAAACCGGCTAGTTCGCCCCCTTCACGGTCGAGCAGTCGGCCCCGGCTGACGATTTCGCCCATCGCGGCGGTCGCGGCGGTGACCTCCACCGTATCGGCAGCCATCACCGAATCGGCCTCGTGCCCCTCGTCGTGCGGCCGCCAAGTGACCGGCGACGGGGCGCGATAGGCAAGCTGCTGCGAGAGCAGGTTGCCGCGCCGCGCGTAGCTATGGATGGCCCGCAGCGCGCCGGTCGTGGGATCAATTCGCGCCTCGAAATGCTCGTTGCGGAGCAGGTTGCCCTCGGCGAGCGGCAACTCCGTATTGGCGGCATGCGACGAACCGCCCGGCCCAACCCAAACGAAGCCCAGCCCGGGGAGATCGACGACCGCTTGGACCGTCTCACCCCGCCGCCCGACCACGCGGACCTGATCGTCCATTGTCGGCAGCGCCGATAGCGCCGGCAGTTCCACCCGCACACGCCGCCGGGAAGCGGTTGGATTAAGGAGCAAATAGCCCTCCGGCTCCGCCGTCGCGGGAGCAATCTGCCGGGCGAGCGTCTCGGCGGCCTCGGCGGGCGACGAAGGAGCTTGCGCCGCGGCACTTCCACTGACCAAGGCTGCCATCGCGGCGAGACTCTGTGCCGCCGTCTGCTCGACCTGCTGCGTCTGTGCCCGCGCATAGCGCGAGAGCGGGTCGGCCTGGCCCTTCTCGACCGCTTGCGTCAGATAGGCCGAGCGGTAGTCGTCGGCGGCAAAGTGGGCGAGCGTGTCGGGCGTGTAGGTTTCTTCAAAATAGGTGTCGAGCGTCACGAACTTGCCGAGCATCGGGCCGTAGCGCGTCACGCGCCGCAGGTCCTCGTACCAGCAGCTTGCCGCGCCGGGCCAACGGGCGAACAGCAGCGTTGCCACATGGTCGCTATCCATCGTTTCGCCGAGCCGGTGCGAGAGCGCGAGCAGCGTTTCCGGCCGCGCCGCATCGAGCGGCAGCCGCGCCAGCGCGTCGATCGCGCTGCCGTCATCCCCTTGCCAGCGGGCTTTTGCTTGGGCGGCCACCGGAAAGCGGCCCCCGTCGAACGTGGCGTGCAGCACGCCACGAAAGCCCAGCTTGCTCAAAAGCTGCGGCAGCAGCGGCGAAAGCCCAAAATGCCGGCGGCCGTAAACGGCCGGCGCGCGGCCTAAATGTTCGAGATAGGTGCCTCGCCCGCGCTGGAGTCCGGCCAGCACTTCCTCGCGCGGCAGCAGCGGCAGGTCGCCCTCGTGGTACTCGCCGCCGACGATGCCGACTCGCCCCGCCTCGACCGCCGCCCGCAGCGTGGCGAGCGTTTCGGGCTGCTGCGTCGCAAGTTGTTCGAGCAATTCGCCCGACAGGAGCAGATTCGTCGGCGCCTCGTCGCCTAGCTCTTGCCGCAGCGCGGGGCCGAGCGTCGTGGCGTCGACGAGCATCACGTCGACCAGATACGAATCGACCGGATAAAAGTGGTCGCGGGCTTGCCCGAGCAGATCGAAGCACGCGCTCAGGTTCTCGCGAGCGGCGGCGGCGTCTCCCGCCACAGCGGCACGGGCGGCGGCGACGAGCTTTTCGCCCAGGTACGTCTCGTCGATGTAGCTGCTATAGCGCATCTGCCGGGTGAGCAGCTCGACCTGCAAAAACCCAAAGCCGAGCGCGAGAAAATCGGCGGCCAGATCGGGATCGACCGCCGGCGTCTCGTCGAGCTGCGCAAGCGCGGCGGCCAAAATCTCCTCGCGCCGCGTCAGACCATCGAGCACCACCGCCCCGCCCTGGCGGGCTTCGTCGATCCAGCCGCAGGGAATCCAGTCGAAACTCGCTTGGGGAACGACCGTCAGCACGTCCGCCGGCTCATCGGGCGGTTCCTCCGCACGCCGCCAAGTGGGGGCCGCACCGGCACACGCAACCAGAGCCGGGTGCCAGAGCGCCGTCCAACCGGCGAGCAGGCCTTCGGCCAGCGCTCCTTCGTGGTGGACCGGAAAGTCCTCCAGGCTATGGCAGGGGAGCAGAATGACCAGTTGCTTGAAGTTCATGGAGGAAGATGCAAAGACGGGAACGGGGGCAGCAAGCACACGGCGGCAGAACGACTCTCCGCCCTCCCCACTTTACGGTCCCGACGATTCTTTGTCTTTCCTTCCCCCAGGAGCGACGGGTTTTTTGGCGGATTTTCAGCCGCCGTGGGCCACGCGATTCCGATCTTGGGACCGCCCCGTCTTGCTTGCGCAACCGGTTCAGAGTGGCGTCGCCAGTTGCCCCCCGCGCGCCGAAGCGGCAGCGCTAGAAGCGCGTCGCGTCGATCACGTTACCGTCTTTGCGGTTGGCGAGATAACGGTGGATCGTTAAGTCGAGCGTATAGGGTACCGACCGCACCGAGCCGTCGCAGAAGGCGAAGTTGAGGCTACCGGGGTGCGGGCTGCCGAAGCTCGTGTAATGCGAGACGCCGGAGCGGTCCTGGGCGAGGGGAACATTCGTGCCTGCGCCGCGGTTGAGATCGTTGTTGTAGCCGGAATAGGCACTTTCGTTGTCCGCTGCGTTGATGGTGAAGTAGTCGTCGGGGTTGACGTACTTTTCGCCGACCAGGTAGGTGTAGCTGGTGCCATCGTGAATCGCGGCAAATGAAATTTCGCTACGTTGGTAGGAGATGCCTGTATAGCGTTGCGTATCGATCCAGCCGCTATAAGTCGGATCATCCCCCTCAGCCAGACTCGTCGGGCCGGCGTCCGCGCTGGTCTTCGACCCCCAGGAAACCCAGTAGTCACCGACGTTTACCGCATAATCGCTCCGCGCGCACTGCGTCACGCCGGGGGCATTGTGAGGTGGATTGGAGGTCTGGTGCGGGTACAGCCGCGGGCTGCGGCGGGAGGGACAGTGCAAGACGCTCAGCGGCGTCGCGACGACAGCGGCGATGTCGGCCGCCTTTTCGGCCGGAGCTTTGCCGGCTCCGCGCTGGTGCAGGGCGCGCTGCTCAAGGTACGGCAGACAGTTGTAGGCCCAGCCGCCCGGCTGGCGTCGGCCGGTGCCACGGTCGGGGTCGCCCACCCAGCGCCAGCCCCAACCGCTCGACGGCAGATGGCCGTGGGCCGCGTGATGCTGATGGAAGGCGAGCGCCCACTGTTTCAAATGATTGGCGCACTGCGTCCGCCGCGCCGCCTCGCGCGCCGCTTGAACGGCCGGCAGCAGCAGCGCGATGAGAATGCCAATGATGGCGATGACGACCATCAGCTCAACAAGCGTAAAGCCGCGGCGCGGCTGGGCGCGGAACACGCAGCCAGTGGTCCAGAGGGAGCGTGAACCGCAATCGACTCGCACAAAACGTGTTGCACTGCGCATGGTCCACTCGTTCTAAAAGTTGCCGCATCGCGAGTCTAAAGAAGCTTGGCGAAATCGGCGGAGACGCGGAATTGCCACCAGCCCTAGCGCCGCAAGCCCGATTAAGGTCAGGCTCGATGGCTCGGGAATCGCCGTGACCGTCAAAGCCAAGTCGTCTAAGCCGGGGGCGCGATTGTTTCCCGACTGGGCGGAGGTGATCCGCAGCCAGATTTCCATGCCCAACGGCTGGCCAGTGACGCGAAACGGCGAGGTCGTGAACGTGGTTTGGTGGGGGGAAGAACGTTGGGCGGTCGGGAAACCCAGATCCGATGTGGTCAGCACCGAAGTGCCGAGCAACGTCAGCCCGGTGAGGGGGACGCCGTCGGCCGCGGCCGGAAACGCGCCGGCAAACAGTTCAAAAGTGACGTTCGCGAAAAAGCGGTTGGATCGCTTGATCGCGGTTCCCGTAATCGTGATCGCCGCCTCCGTTCCATCCAGCGTCCCGAGGCTCTGATAGATATAGCCGCTCGGAGTCTCCAGCATGAAATTCGGATCGTCATCGCCCATTTGGTTTAGATGGCGATAGGTGTAGTCACCGAATCCCGCGTTGCTGCTTTCATACCAGTTCGGGACGGCGTTACTCCAGGTGTTGGCGGCGAGAGCCGGAGTCTCGAAATCACCATTGGGAATGCTGTTGATGATTGCCGCCTGTGCGACACCGGCGCCGCCCAAGATCCCGATCAGCGCCAAACAGCGCAGCATGCGCAGGGCGTCGAGCACCGCGCCCGATCGACGTAACACGTTAGGGGCACATCGCCTATTCATCATAGATCTCCCGTCGTTCAAAAAGAGTCGCAAAGGCTTCACGTTGAGATAATCTGAATCGTGCTCGCGCAGATCGTTCAACGCCATGCTCACTCCACGGCGATCATGGCCTGTCCTGTGAATTCGAGTGGATCGTCTTGACCTCGCCGTCGAGCAATCGCAGGTGGAGCTGCGCGTCGCCGAGCATGGTCCAGCGGCCACGCAGGGCGATGAGCGTCAGAAAACGGTGCTGCGGTTCGATGGCGACATCGAGCCATGCGACCGGCTCGACGTGCTGGACCAGCGCTTCTTGGCCATCGAGGAAAACGCGGAACTCGGCCGGGGCGGGAAACGTGTCTCCCGCCACGGCGGTCATCCGGGTGATCTCCCACTGCGGATACTCGTTGCGGATCGCCTGCAGATCGAAGGTGATCCCCTTCTTCGCGTGCATGCCGATCAAGGAGTGCGGCGGGAGTGCGTAGTTCACGCCCCCAAACTCCGTGCGGCGGACCCCCAGATTCGCGCCGTTCCACAGATGATCCCAGGCGAGGTGGTCCGTTGCCGGCAACTCCACCTGATGTCCCGCGGAGGTGATCTGCTGCCGCCCGCCTTTGGTCAAGGGCACAAAAACCCCGTCCACAAAGGGCAGCGCCGTCACTTCCGAAAAGCGGGCGCTGGCACCGTACTGACGGCATTGCTTCTGTTCGATCGCCCCGGTTGCCAGAGTGATTCCCTGGGCGCGGCCGGTGCCGGTGCCATCGCCGCCACCGATTACGTCGGCCAGATCAAGCCGGGTCGTGATGCGGTCGATCCGCCGTACAAACCGCTCCTCGTCGAGCGCCACGGGCATGATCGCGCCGGACTCGGAAACCCGCACCGCCTCGCCTTGCTCGATCGCCTGCGACGCCTCCCGCCCACTCTCGACGGTGACGCGCCCATCGAAGACATGGACGGTCGTTTCCCCACTTTTCAGCGTTCGCACCGCGAACTCGGTTCCCAAATCGACCACGCGCGCCTTGGGCGTGGTCACTTGAAACCCAACATCCGCCGGCGCCACTTCCGCCACCACGGCGCCAAGCAGCAGCTCGACCCGATCGGCCGCGGCGAGTTTCACTTCCAACGGACCTTCCAGAACGATGCGCGTTCCGCTGCCAAAGGTCAGTTCCAACAGCCCATCGGCCAGCCGCAACGTATCGTCGCGAAAGATCTGCGTGCCCGGCAGCATCCGCCTCCGCGACGGCAGCCAGCGACAATCGCTCACGGCCGTCACTTCGGCAATCGCCGCCGGCGCCGGCGAGGCAACCGGCAAGGAGCGGGGCGCGTCGCCCCAAGGCACCCGCGCCAGCGCCAACAGCGTCACCAGCGCAAACAGAAACGCAGCGGAAAAGCTCAGCGAAAAGGCTCTCGCGTGGTTGATCGTTCCGAGCCAGCCGCCGAGCGCCGTCGCGGTCCACGGTCGCCGCGCCGCCGGTTCTGGTTGCACAACCAACTTGTCCTCGAAGGCGTAATCCCATTGCAAACTCGCCTGCAAATGCAACATTTCCACATAGCGCTTGCAGCAGGCGGAGTCGCTCTCCACCAGATCTTGAAGCAAGATCAACTGTTCGTCGGTGATCGACTCGTCGCAGAGCGCGTCGAGCAGCGGTTCGAGCAACTGCAGGTTGCGGTGGGTCATCGGTTGGCCCTCGACACCGTGCGGTCGATGCATTCCGCCAGCGCGCGGCGAAGGCGCTGATACGCCTTATACAGCCCTTCGACCGGTCTGCCGACCTGCGCGGCGATCGTCTCGACGGTCGCCCCGCCGGTGTACCGGCGTGCGATCAGATCGCGGCCGCGGTCGCTGAGCTTTTCCAGGCAATTGGCGAGCGCGAGGTACCGTTCCTCCAGTTCATCGCTGCGGGCAAGCGTCTCCTGGGCGACCAGTTCGAGAAACGATTCGCGCAGTTCCAAGCGGTGCCGCTGCTGCCGGCGGCGGTGCGAGAGTGCCTCGAAGTAGGCGATCTGGCACGCCCACGCAAGAAAATTGCTACCCGGCTGGTAATCGTCAAACTTCTTCCACAGCACGGTACTTGTTTCCTGCAACACGTCCTCCGCATCCGGCCGGTGCGGCACCAGCGTCAGAATGTACGAGTAGACTCGTCGCTGATGCAGCGCAAAGAGCCGTACGAACTGCTCGGTCTTTTGCGATTCATCCACGTGGACTGCCACCTCCTGGAGACGTGGGAATGGTCCCTCCGTAAGCATGACGGCCGCTCCCGACCGCCGCTGGAGGGTGAATCTTGAAAAAACTTTACCTCAGCCAGCCGACCCACCCACGCAGAGGGGTGCCGCTACCTGGACCCACAGCAAGCCTAGCGCGGCCACGGCCCGCCCTCCCTCGTAGAGCGAGGCTCCCCCAGTCCCGCCAAAACACAGAGAAGCACCACCTCAACGAGCAATTGAGACGTGCAGCCTAGGGAAGAAGTGGGGTGAGAAATGGGGAACAAGAAATGGGGGACATTCTACTTTTGGGAAAAATGTAGAACGCCCCCTTTCTTCCCCCCGGCACATGATAGTTCGTGCAGCAGTTCATAATCGGCCATGTCCAGCCGCGCCTGGGCGCGGTAGGGGCCGGTCGGGTTGAGGCGGATAAATCGCTGCCACTGGCGGAAGGCTTCGGCGTTGTGGCCGGCCTGGAGCAAGTACCGGCCCAGCAGGTAGCGCGCCTCGTCGGCCCGCGCATGCTGCGGCGCCGTGTGCAGCATTTCGCTGAGGTGCTGAGCCGCCTGCTCGAACTTTCCCTGCTGGGCAAGTTTTTGCGCTCGCTCGAAACTCTTGTTAGCGGCGCGGGTCGCCTCGGGAGTCGTGGCCCGGGTCCGCGCGACCTCGTCGGCCTGGGCCTGCGCGGCGGCGCTGGCTTTTTCCGACGCGGCCAGCTGCTCTTGCAGCGCTGCGAGCAGTTGCGGCTTGTCGCGCGTAAGGACCGGCTGAGTCGGCACCGACTCCAGCGCCTCCAATAGTTCAATGCCACGGCGGTAGTAGCGCGTGGCCCATAAGTCCCGCCGCTGCTTTTTCGCCAGCGCTCCCAGTTGCAGCGCAGCCTGCGCCTGAACGGCGGCTTGCGGGGGCGCGGCGATTACCTGCTGCTCGGCAGCCGGCTCCTCGGCCAGCGACGCGGGGATCAGCAACCAGCCCAGCGTGGCCACGGCAATTAGCGAACCCCGCCTCAGACCGACCGTTCCCGCATGAACGAACATCACGCCCCCCCTGACCTGGAGGTCGAAACCGCCCCAAAGGGCGCTGATGAGGCTTCCACCGTAGCCCTACGCCTGGCTAGTTCAATCGGGGCGATTCATCCCTATCTCAGTGCGGGGAGCCGCTAAGCCGCCCCAGGGGCAAAGGGGGAGGGGCGACGAAGGGGAAAACCTCACCGCCTCTCGCCAACGGTGTGGGGGCGGTGCCGGTCAGCCTCTAGACTCTTGCAGGGCTTGATTTTACCTCCTCCGCAGGGCCGCCAATTCGTTGACACCCGGCGGAGCGGCTCGTTAAAGTAGTAGAAAGGGAACAGATTCGGGGGCTCCGCCGTTCGGCACCGCTTTTCACCTCGCCGAGCTTTTGTCTAGCAGGCACGCGATGCAGGTCTCATCTCGGACCTGATGCTGCGCCCATGCGGAGCCTCGATTTCACCGAAGAAGAGGATCGAGCGACGATGGCGAAATCCGGCGCTGTGTGGGGGATCGATATTGGCCAGTGTGCCCTCAAAGCCCTGCGCTGTCAGCCCCACGACGAGCACGAAAACCGCGTCGTGGCCGACGCCTTCGACTATATCGAGTACTCCAAGATTCTCAGTCAGCCGGAAGCCGATCCGGCTGAACTGATCCGCGAAGCGCTGGAACTGTTTCTCTCGCGCAACAGCGTTCGCGGCGATCGCGTGGCGATCTCCGTCTCGGGGCAAAGCGGGCTGGCGCGGTTTATCAAGCTGCCGCCGGTCGAAGCCAAAAAGATCCCCGACATCGTCAAATACGAGGCCCGCCAGCAGATCCCCTTCTCGCTCGACGACGTGGTGTGGGATTACGAGCAGATGCCCGGCGGCAGCGAAGACGACGGTTTCGCGCTCGAAACCGAGGTCGGTCTGTTCGCGATGAAGCGCGATCAAGTCTTTCGGGCGCTGAAGCCGCTCGATGATGCCGGCATCGAGGTCGATTACATTCAGCTCGCGCCGCTGGCGATTTACAACGCCGTGGTGTTCGACCTGCTCAGCGAACTGCCGCCGCCGGAAGAGTACAACCCGGACGATCCGCCCGAGTCGCTCGTGCTGCTGTCGCTTGGCACGGACAACACCGATCTGGTCATCACCAATGGCTACCGCGTCTGGCAGCGGAACATCCCGCAGGGGGGCAATCATTTTACGAAGGTGCTCTCGAAGGAACTGAAGCTCACGTTTGCCAACGCCGAACATCTGAAGCGCAACGCCGCGCAGGCCGACGATCCGAAAGCCGTTTTCCAGGCGATGCGGCCCGTGTTCAGCGATCTGCTGAGCGAAGTGCAGAAGTCGATCAACTTCTTCGGCAACATCGACCGGCGGGCCAAGATCGGCCGCGTGGTGCCGCTGGGCAACGCGATGAAGCTGCCCGGCTTGCAGCGCTATCTCGCGCAGAATCTGGGCTACGAGGTCGTGCCGCTCGAATCGTTCCGGGGGCTAACCGGCGGCGCGGTCGTGCACGCCCCGTCGTTCAAAGAGAACATCGCCAGTTTCGCCGTCTGCTACGGGCTTTGCTTGCAGGGCTTGGGCAAAGCACAACTGAGCACCAATCTGCTGCCGCACGAAATCACCACCGATCGGCTGATCCGCGAGAAAAAGCCGTGGGCGGTGGCGGCGCTGGCGGCGCTGCTGTTCGGCTGCACGATCAACTTCCTGGGGCATTGGGCTGCCTGGGCGTCGGCCCATCCCGATCGCTATCAGCAGGAGACGCCCGCCTTCTCAACCGCCGACGGCGTCAAAGCCCAGTCGGCCGCGCGGCTCGCTGAGTTCACCGAGAAGCAGCAAGAGTTCGAAATGCTCAGCACGACCGGCAAAACGCTGGTGAGCAATGTCGAAGGACGGCTGCTGTGGCTGGAAGTGCTCAAAGCCATCGACGCCGCCCTCCCCTCCTACCAGCCGGGCGAGACGCCGGCACCGATCAGCCAGCGGCGCGAGCTGCACATCGAGCAGATCGACTGCGAGCATTTTGAAGACCTACAGAAGTGGTATCAGGGCATCGCCGCCAAGCACCGCGAAGACATGCAAGCGGCGATCGGCGCGCCAGCGGCCGCTCCCGCGCCGGCCGATCCGAACGCTCCGCAGTCAGTGCCCGCCGAAGGCGCGGCGCCGGCCGAAGCCGGGCCGACCGGGCCGGGTTGGGTTATCCAACTGCGCGGCTACCACTATTACAACGACGACCGCAATGAGCAGGGGGCGATGTTCGTTCGCCAGACGTTGCTGCGCAATCTCGTCGAGAAGGCTGTTTGGGTGCCCGACGGCGCGGGGGGACCGCCGGTGCAGATGAAGATCAAAGACCTCGGCATCGGCTATCCGGTCTTGGTCGATTACAGCAAGATTCGGCTCGTTTCGATTCCCAATCCCGACGCTCTGCCGGTGGGCGAGCCGACGGGCCTGGGGTCCGAGATGCCGCAGCCGACCAGTGAAACGACGGGGCCGCCGCCGGCGTTCCAGGTCGGCCGCTTCGACTTCACCGTGCAGTTCTGCTGGATTCCCACGCCTCCGACGCAGCGGCGCGAGCTGCTGGCCCAACAACAAGCCGAGGCCGCCGCGGCCGCGGAAACGCAAGGACCGTAACTCATGGATCAACTCAAGGTCGCGGGCGCGATCCTGAAAAAGTACCACTTCTGGTTTCTCTGCGGCCTGGTGCTCGTGGCCGGGCTGCTGGGCTGGAAGATGGCCACCGCCAGCATCAGCACCGAGTTCCAGCAGTTCAGCGGCGACGTTAATCGCCGCGTGAGCGAGCAGCAGGGGATCGTTCAGCAGAACCCCGATCACCCGAACGACGGGGTCATCGAAGGCTTCGCCGCGCTGAACGACCAACTGCGCAAGAACGTCTACGATGTCTGGAAGCGGCTGTACGAGAAACAGCGCGAAGAAGTGCTGTTCTGGCCCGACGATCTGCGTCCCGACTTCCTGCAGTTCATCTCGACCCAAAAGTTCGGCGCGCCGATTCCGATTGAGTACCGCGAGCGTTACCAAAACTACGTCCGCGAGCGTTTCGGCGAACTATCGTCGATCGTCGAGGCCCGCGCGGTGCCGCTTTCGAGCACGGTCGGCCAAGAGGGCGAGCTGTACAACCCGATGGCGCTGCGCGCGCCATCACGGGAGCCGATTGATGGGGAGGAGGCGGAGGAGGAGCACTATCTGGTGGAGTGGAGCCAGCAGAACCAAGAGCAGCTGCAAAGCAAACTCGTCTGGGACGAGCCGCCCTCGTCGATCAAGATGTGGATCACTCAAGAAGACCTGTGGGTGTACGAAAACCTGCTCCGCATCATCGCCCAAACCAACCGCGGCGCAACCGCCCAACACAACGCGAAAGTGTCGGTGATCCACGCTTTGGAGGCCGGTAAGGAAGCGGCTCAAAACAGCAATAGCCAGGGACGCATCCCGCTGCTTGAGGTTGCGGGGGCGGAAGAAGCCGAACCGGAAGCCGAGGAAGCGGTCGATCCGTTCACGATTCCCGAGCAACTGGAAGAAGAACTGAAAGACGATCCGACCAACCACGAAAAGCGCGACCGCGTACTGCTCGCCGGGCGTTATCTCGATGGGCAGGGCAAGCCGATGCCGCTGCCGGAAGACCCGTCGAAATTCGTGGCGGTCGATGAGGAGTTCAAGCGCGTCCCGGTGCGGCTGGTGTTGCAGATGGACCCGCGCGAGATTCCACGGCTGTTGGTCGAATGCGCCAATGCCACGCTGCCGGTCGAAGTGCAGCAGGTCCGCGTCAACGCCGACGGCGTTACCGATTCGAGCGACGAGCCGGGTGGCCGCACTCGTTCGACTCGCCCCGCGCGGCGCGGTAGCGAGTCCGAGCCAAGCGTCGGCAGCGATCTGCGGCAGGTCGCTCAAGTGAAGGTCGTCATCCAGGGCATCATTTACATCTTCAATCCGCCGAACCTGGAAAAGCTCGGCATCGACCCGCAGCAACTCGCCACGGCGACGCCGGCAGCCGAAGCCCCAGCCGAGCCGCAAGCGGCGGCGGGCGCCGAGGCGGAAGGTGAGCAAGCAGCGCCGCCGGCGGACGAAACTCAGCCGCAAGCGCCGGCCGCTGAGCCGGCCGAACCGGCAAGTGAACCTGCCGAGACGCCGCAACCCGTGGCGGCCGAGTCCTCCTAAAGCGCGGCCTCGCACCGCGCGCGTGCAGACGTTGGAATCAAAAGAGCAGAGGCGCACCGAAACATCATGGCGAAGTTCAAACTCAACCTGTCGGGCGACTGGAAAAGCCTGCTGCTGGCCCACGGCGAAAAAGCGGGGCTAGCGGTCGTGGGGCTGCTGGTGCTGTTTTTTCTCTGGTCGGCGATCGGGCAGGAAGGACTTCCCGATTCGCAGGAGCCTGAGGATCTGATGCAACTGGCCGAAGCGGCCCGGGGGCACATCGAGCGCACCGAGTGGGAAGCGCACCCGCAGCGTCCGGAGCTGCCGCAGATCGGCACGATCATGCCTCGCTTGGCGCTCGATCCCTACAAGACCCAGCAGGTCTACGACCCGCCGATCTTCCCCAAGAAGCTGAAGCGGGCCGATCCGCAACTGCTCGCGCCGATCGAGCTAGAGGTCGATGCCGGCTACGGCGCGTTTGCGATGCACGATCCGACGGCCGTACCGAGTGCTTCGCGCAGCCCGCGCCGCCAAGTCAACCCGCGTGCCGGCGGTCTGTTTGGCCGCTTGCCCCGCCAGGGGATCGTCGAAGAAATGCCGCTGATTGAAGGCGAGGATCTCGTCGACGAGCCGCTCGGTCGGCCGTTGCCGGCATGGTTCCCCGTGCAAGGCGTGCAGCCGGACGAGAGCGACAAGATCGTGGGCCGCCGCTGGATCGTGCTGAAAGCCCTGGTGCCAATCACCAAACAGGTCGAGGAGTTCGAGCGCGTCTTCCGCGACGCCGAGGGCTACGATCCGCAAGCCGATCGGCCGGTATATCTCGCCTTTTTCGTCGAGCGAAGCGAGGGCACCGAAGGAAGCTGGCAGCCGCTGGCCACGGTGACGGGAACCTATGTGCAGCGCGAAACCGACCAGTGGAGCAAGAGCGCGGAAGTGCGCGAAGTGGTCGACGAGCGCTACGTGCATCCACGGCTGACGTTCCCGCTCGGACCGCTGGTGATGGACAACTGGGGCCCCGAGGTGTCGCACAGCAAGGTGCCGCTGGCACCCACGGAAGATGAGCTGCGCGCGATGCTGGAGCAGCAAGCCCCAGACGAACAGCAGCCCGAAGCGCCGAAGGAAGACGTGCCGCTGTTCGAGCAGTTCCGCCTGAATCCGCATGCCGAGGAAGAAGACCCGCGCGGACGCGGGCCGCGCCGCTCCCTCCCGCCCGCGCGGCGGCGTAGCGTCGATCGGGGCATGGGCGACGGCGCATTGGCCGGCATCGCCGATCAGTTGCCTCCGGCGGAGGAGCTTTTGCTCCGGTACTTCGATTTCAACGTCGAGCCGGGCAAGCAGTACCGCTACCGGGTGCGGCTCGTGATGCGCGATCCGAACTTCCACCGCTCGACGGGCGACGAGGAACCGCAAGTCCTTCCGATCAAGTACCTGGAAAAGAGCGTCGTCGACCGCATCAGCGCTCAAGAAGAACGGATGCGTCCGTTCCGCTTTACTGAATGGAGTGCCGCCAGCCCCGTGGCTAGCCCGCCGCTGGAGCAGGGGGTGCTGGCTGGCCAGGTCGATCCGCCCCCGCCCGGCCGCTTCAATGACCGCCCGAAGGCCACCGTGCTCGTGCGCACGTTCGACATGAACACCGGCATGGAAATGGCAGCCGAACGCGAGATGGGCCGCAGCGCCACCGCGCGTTTCATCACCGAAGTCGAAGCGGTTGATCCCCACCAGCGGCAACTCATCAAGCTCAAGCAGTACAGCTTCGACGTCGATGCCACGCTCGTCGATCTGCGCGGCGGCAATCGCATCGGTTCGCGCGACGCCAGTTTGGTCGAGCCGGGCGAACTGCTGATCCTCGGGCCGGATGGTACGCTGCGCGTTCGTAGCCAGGTGGAGGATCGCGCCTATGTGCAGACGCACCGCGATCTGGTTTCCGACGCCGGTGCGCTCGAAGAGGGGACGCTGTTCGAGGGAGCGGCGCCGCCGGACGCGGGCCTTTTGGACTCGGACTTCGACGATCCCCGCCGCACGCGTTCCCGCGGGCGTTAGCTCTCTTTGCCGTGCCGCCTGGCGCACTCGCGCAGTGGAGCCACGGTCTAGTAGCCCGCCGTTCCCGCGCAGGCGGGAAGGACAAGGGCGCAGGCTCTGCCTCACGACGGGTGGCGCACGGCGCACCGCGAGGAGCGGAAGCCCCCGTCGGTGCCCCGCATGGAG
>CAYZVT010000056.1:0-16971 GCA_964481585.1 uncultured Pirellulales bacterium | reverse complement strand
CTGCGCGCAGCCGATCGTGGCGGCCATGAAGACCTGCGAGAGATTGCGGATACGGTCGGCTTGATAGATCGCGCGATATTCTTTGAGTTGCGCGCCCCCTTCGTGCGTCGTTTGCAGCAGCCGGTTGTAGCAGGAGGCGAGCAGCAGGTTTTGCACCTCGGCCTCCGACTTGCCCTCGGCTTTCGCTTGCTCCGCCAGGAAGTCACCAGCGATTTGCGCCTGAGTGAACTGATCGAACGGCATGTTCTCGTTGAACGCCCAGATAACCCAGTCGCGGTAGGGGGCGGCGCGGTGCGTCTGGTCGCCGTGATAGCCGACCGTATCGGCGAAGCGCACCAGATCGAGCCACCACATCGCCATCCGCTCGCCGAAGTGGGGACTTTCCAGCAGTCGGTTGACAAGCGCCTCGTATGCCTCCGGGCGCGGATCCTGCACGAACGCCTCGACCTCCTCGGCCGTGGGCGGCAGTCCCAGGAAGTCGAAGTAGAGCCGGCGAATCAGCGTCCGGCGGTCGGCGGCAGGCGACGGCGCAAGCCCCTCGGCCTCCAGGCGGGCCAGCACGAATGAGTCAATCCAGTTGCGCGGCCAGTCCTTTTGCTTCACCGCTGGGAGCGGATGTTTTTGGGGCGGCACATACGCCCACGGCTCCTCCCATTTGGCCCCTTGCGCGATCCACCGCCGGAACAGTTCAATTTCCTCCGGCTTAAGCTGTTTGTGCGAGCTGGGCGGCGGCATGACCACATCGGGATCATCGGCCGTGATCCGCGCGATCAGTTCGCTCGCGTCCGGCTCGCCCGGCACCACTACCATCAGATCGTCCACCGCGCTTGTGCGCTGGTCGAGCCGCAAGTCGGCCGCGCGATGCTCGGGATCGGGGCCGTGGCAGAAATAGCAGTTGTTCGACAGCAGCGGCCGGATGTCGCGGTTGAAATCGACCGGCCCATCGGGGGCCGCCAGAGCGGGGCCTGCGCAGCAACACGCCCAACCAACCAAGCCTAACCATGCCGCCCTGCAGCAAGAGGCAAAACGCATGCGTACTTTCCTCGCACTCCGAGGACGCGACACGCCAGGTGGGACCCTCGACAAAGAGGTGCGCCGTGTCGAAAGAATACGCTGCACGCGCCCAAATGCGCGCCAGCGAGATGTCTTCTATCTTAAATCAGTTGCCGTTTCGACGCAACAATTCTCCGGCGGGCGGCAAAGTTCGCCGCTGCCGCCGCCGCTCCCAGAAAATCCGAGGAAAGAAGGTGAAAACCTGCGCAAATGGCATGCCACTGGCACATCTCAGGTGCCCACGGCCGGCTCTAGTTCCTGGGGGGCAGGGCGGTACGATACAGGAGCGGGAGCAAGCTTCTGCCTTGGTTCCCGCTCAGGTTGCAGCCGCGTCGCTTTCCAGCGCAGTCCGCCTCATAGGCCAAAAACCCCGGTCACGCACCGAGCAGCGATTCATCTTCCGAAGGGAGTCAAGCCGTGAGTGTCTTGTTCTCGCCATTGCGGCTACGCGAGTTGACGATTCGCAATCGCGTCTTCGTCTCGCCGATGTGCCAGTACTCCAGCACCGATGGCATGCCGAACAACTGGCATCTGGTGCATTTGGGCAGCCGTGCCGTCGGGGGAGCGGGCTTGGTGATGGTCGAAGCCACGGCCATCTCGCCCGAGGGACGCATCTCGCCAGCCGACACCGGGCTGTGGAACGACGCCCAAGCCGACGCCTTCCGCCCGATCACGGAGTTCATCCGCCAGGCCGGGGCCGTGCCGGCGATCCAGCTTGCCCACGCCGGCCGCAAAGCCTCGACCGATGCCCCCTGGCGCGGCGGCAAGCCGCTGGGCGAGGACGAAGGGGGCTGGCAGCCGCTCGGGGCCAGCCCGCTGGCGTTCGATCCGCAGCATCCGATCCCGCGCGAAATGACCGCCGCCGATCTGGACCGCGTGGTGGAGGATTTTGTCGCGGCGACCGAACGCGCGGCGCGAGCCGGCTTCGAGGTCGTGGAAGTTCACTCGGCGCACGGTTATTTACTGCACTCGTTTCTCTCGCCCCTGTCGAACCAGCGCCGCGACGAGTATGGCGGCTCGTTCGAGAACCGCCTGCGACTGCTGCTCCGCGTCGTCGAGGCGGTGCGCGACGCCTGGCCCGCCCGGTGGCCGGTCTTTGTTCGCATTTCGGCGACCGATTGGGTCGAAGGAGGCTGGGGCTTGCCGCAGTCGATTGAGCTTGCCCGACTGCTCAAGGCGCGGCAGGTCGACCTGGTCGATTGCTCCAGCGGCGGCAACGTGCCGAGAGCACCGATCCCGGTCCGCCCCGGCTACCAAGTCGAGTTCGCCGAAGCGATTCGCCGCGAGGCGGGCATCGCCACCGGCGCGGTCGGCATGATCACCGAGCCCGAGCAAGCCGAGTCGATCGTCGCCGGAGGCCAAGCCGATGTCGTGCTCCTCGCCCGTCCGCTACTGCACAACCCCTACTGGCCGCTGCACGCCGCCGAAGCCCTCGGCATCGAGGTCGATTGGCCCCCACAATACGGCCGCGGCAAAGTCCGCTCCGGCCGCCCATTGACGGAGAAGCGGCGGTAGCGCTTCCGTATGTTAATGTTCTTGCAACAATTGACACGACATTGTGACTTGGGCGATGCCGATGGCCAGCCGCCGGGTGCCGGGTGCCACTCTCTGGCTTGCCCAGCAGTGCCTTGGCAGACGTCGCATACCTGGTCGCCCTAACGCTAGAGAGCGACACCGACTAGGCTTGTCCCCAGGGGAAGATGCCTCTTCGGCGATACGTTCCGCAGCGAAACAAGCTGCATGGGAGTTCATCTAAAGGCACTACTGGGCAAGCCAGAGAGTGGCATCCGCGGTTCGGCGCTTGCGGCAAAAATTGACCCCCGCTGCCATCCGGGCCATACTGTAGACCTGCCAAACGTGCGGCTTTAGGACCGTCTTTTGCCGCGCGCACCCGCCCGCCTTCTTGCCCTTACTTCATCAGGAACTTGGCCCATGCTCCGCTTTGCGCACGATGGACTTCCACTTCCTTCGGTCAGTCGGCAGTTGCGAGGAGCGACTGCCGCGCTGCTGATTGCGGTTCTCGCGGTGGGTGGAGTGATCTTCGTTCCGCAAGCGGCGCAGGCGCGCGAGGCGGCGCGGCGGCCGAATGTGGTGCTGATCATCACCGATGACCAAGGCTACGGCGATCTGGGCTGCCACGGCAATACGATGATCGAGACGCCGAACCTCGATCGGCTGTTTGCCGAGAGCACGCGGCTGATTGATTTTCATGTCGATCCCACCTGCGCGCCGACGCGGGCGGCGCTGATGACCGGTCGCAACTCGGGGCGGACCGGCGTGTGGCATACGATCAAGGGCCGCTCGCTGCTGCGCCGCGATGAGTACACGATGGCCAACGTCTTTGCCGACAGCGGCTACCGAACGGGCATGTTCGGCAAATGGCACCTCGGCGACAACTACCCGTATCGTCCCCAGGATCGCGGCTTTCACGAGGTGCTTTGCCACGGTGGCGGCGGCGTGGGGCAAGCGCCCGATCGGTGGGGCAATGACTACTTCGACGATACCTATCTGCACAACGGCGTGCCGACGCAGTACGAGGGCTATTGCACCGACGTCTGGTTCGACGGCGCGCTGAAGTTCATCGAACAGAACCAGGACCGGCCGTTTTTCTGTTATCTCGCCACCAACGCGCCGCACTCGCCGTACCGGGTCGCGGACGAGTACAGCCGCCCCTACACGGAAAAGGGCGTGCCGCAGCCGATGGATCACTTTTACGGCATGATTACCAACATCGACGAAAATGTTGGCCGGCTTCGCGCGCGGCTGGAAGAGCTGGGGCTAGACCAGAACACGCTCGTGCTCTTTATGAGCGACAATGGCTCGGCCGCCGGCACGCAGCCAAATGCAAAGCCGGGACAGTGGAACGGCTTTAGTGCCGGCATGCGCGGGACAAAAGGCTCCGAATACGACGGCGGCCACCGCGTCCCCTGTTTTTGGAGCTTGCCCGGCACGCTCGCCGCTGGCCGCGATGTCGAGGAGCTTACCGCCCATACCGACGTGCTGCCGACGCTCGTAGAGCTATGCGATCTCAACGCCCTGCCCGAGGCGAAGCGCGACGGAACGAGCCTTGTGCCGCTCCTGACCGGCGACGGCAATCTATGGCCGGAGCGGACGCTGTTTGTCGATTCGCAGCGGATCGAGCATCCCGAAAAATGGCGCAAGACGGCAGTCATGACCGACCGCTGGCGGCTAATTAACGGCCGGGAGCTTTACGACATCCAGGCCGATCCGGGGCAGAAGCAGGACGTGGCGCAAAAGCATCCCGAGGTCGTGTCGCAATTGACGGCCGCCTACGATGCGTGGTGGCAAAGCGTTTCGGAGCGGTTCGACGAATACTGCCCCATCGTGATCGGCAGCGAGCGGGAAAATCCGGCGCGACTTTCCTCGCACGACTGGCACACGCGGCAGTTCTACCCTCCTTGGAACCAGGAGCAAATTCGCAGGAACAGGTTCAGCGGCAATGGGCATTGGGTCATCGACGTGAGTCGTCCCGGGCGCTACAAGTTGACGCTGCGCCTGCGGCCGTTGGAAGCCGGCGATTATCCGCTCGGAGCGACCGACGCGCGGGTAGCGATTGCCGGCGTCGAAAAGAAGCAAGCCGTCGATCCTGACGCGACCGCCGCCACGTTCGTCCTCGAACTTTCGGCGGGCGAGACGCAGCTTCAGACTTGGCTCACCGAAAGCAAGACCGGCAAAGAGTGCGGCGCGTTCTACGTCTACGCCGAGTATCTCGGGGAGTAAACGCGCCGCCCCCGCCACGGAAACGTCCTTCCCGCCTGCGCGGGAAGGACGGCTTGCGCCCGGCGTAGCGGCTGTGCATTCCCTGTCTCCTTCGGCCCCGTTGGGGCCGTGCGAAGGTTGTTTGTCCAAGCCTTCAGGGCGGGAGAGATGCTACCGGGAAACGAAAGCGGCTCTAATCGTCGAACCGCTGCAACTGGTATTGGTCGGCGAGCCGGCGTAGTTTTTCCATCGCGCGGATTTCAAGCTGCCGGACGCGCTCCTTGCAGACGCCGAGTTCGCCGGCGAGCTCTTGCAGCGTACGGCCGCTCGCTTCTTTGCCAAAGCCGAACCGTGCCCGCACGATGTATTGCTCGCGCTCGTCGAGGTGGCGGAGCATTTGCACCATCACGCCCTGGAGCTCGCTGACGCGGCGTTCTTCTTCGCGCGGCGAACCTTCCAGCCCCGGCACGTCTTCGATCCCTTCGCTGTGCGGTTCGTATCGCGCGCGCTCGCGGCTGTGCTGCACGAGCTTGCGGAATAGGTTACGGCGAATGGCCCGCGTGGCGTAGGTGCTAAAGCGAAAGCCGCGGTCGTAGTCGAACTTGTCGACCGCGCGCATGAGCGAGACAATCCCCTCGCTCACCTGCTCATCGAGCGCATGCTGCGCATTGCAGAACCTTTTGACGATCGACACCACGAGCCGCAGGTTGGCCTGGATCAGCCGATCGCGGATGCGGGCCGCTTCGGCAAGCGCGGCCCGCATTTCGTGCAGTTGGGCGGGGACGGGGCAAGCCGGGTCGATTTCTTTCTGAATCTGCGCCGCGCGGTAGCGGTGATAGTTCATGCTGCGGAACAGCGCTTGCTCTTGTTCGGCCGAGAGCAGCCGCGTCGCGCAGAGCGGGGCCAGGTGGTACGGCAGGTGCGCCGGCGCCGGCACCGGCGCTGCCGTCGTGTCGGCGAGCGTTGCCCTCACCAGCGGATCGCGTCCGATGCGCTCGGCTGCCTCGGCGCTGGCGAAGACCGGGTTGGCGATGAAGTGGATCGGCAGCGCGACGAGCTGCCGCGCCTGCGCTGCCGGCGCCGCGGCGCGGTTCGGGGCAATCATGAGGCGGTCCTTGAGGGAGACTTCGGCGGTCGCCAGCGGAAGCGGCCGCCATGCGAAGCGGGGAGGATGCCTAGAGGGGCGCGTCGCTTTTTCCTTCTCGCGTGCGCGGCACCTCTTTTCGCCCGCGGCCCCAGGCCGGCTCGCCGCGCTGGCGCCACAGGAAAGGCCGACGCTCTCTGAAACGTTCAAAACATCCAAACCCATTGTAGGGGGAGCAAATCCGAAGGCAATAAAAATTCGTTCAGATCGACCGATCTGGCCAGCCTTTCCTCCGTCCGCTCCAGGCCTTGCGGGAATTGCCGTTTGTTCTCGGAAAAACCAGCCAATTCCGCTTCGACTGACCCAGGCCGCGCCCCGTGCCGGACACGTGGAGTGCGGCCGAAAAACCGTTCAAAACGGTCTTTCAGGCGGGCTGTTACCTCCCCCGTACGTACCAATCCGCAGCCGGCCTGGTGGCCGAATGGGACAGGTGGGCAATACTATGGTAGCCGCACGCGGACCTGCTTCGATTGTTTTGCCACGATGTCCTTCCCCGCCAGCCAGCGACGGTGCCTTGGTCAAGCAGCTTCTGACTCCGAAGCAGGTTGCCCGCGCCATTGGCGTGAGCGAATCGAGCTTGAAGCGCTGGTGCGACCGGGGCTTGATCCCCACGGTGCGCACCGCCGGAGGGCATCGCCGTCTGCCGATTCAGGGCGTGATCCAGTTTCTGCGGCAGACGCAGCGGCCGCTGTTGCGGCCGGAGATGCTCGGCCTGCCGACTTCCGCCGGGCAAAGCGAGCGCGTGCTCGCGCGGGCACGCCAGCGGCTGGGCAGCGCCCTCGTCGCCGGCGATGACTCAATCTGCCGCACGCTGCTGTTCGATCTCTATCTGTCCGGCCAGCGGCTGAGCGTGATTTGCGACGAGGTGCTCGCCACCGTCTTTCACGAGCTGGGCGATCTCTGGGAGTGCGGCAAGGTGGAGATTTTTGAGGAGCGGCGCGGATGTGAAATCTGCGAGCGCGCGCTGTTCGAGCTGCGATTCATGCTGCCGCCCCCCCGCGATCCGCAAGCGCCGCGCGCGATCGGCGCGGCGATCGACGGCGATCCCTACCGGCTGCCGACCCGCATGGTCGAACTGGTGCTCCGCGAGTGCGGCTGGAACGCCACGTCGCTCGGCTCGTCGCTCCCGTTTGCCACGCTCCGCCGCGCGATCGACAAGACGCGGCCCCAGTTATTCTGGCTCAGCGCGTCGAGCATCGCCGATGAGCAACAGTTCTTGCAGCAGTACCAGAAGTTTTACGCCGAAATCGGCCAACAGGTGCCGGTCGTCGTTGGAGGCCGCGCCCTCACCGAGCCGGTGCGCCGCCAGATGAAGTACGCCGCCTACTGCGACAATCTTCAGCACCTAGAAGCGTTCATCGCGACGATCTCCAGCGCCAAGCAAGGCAAGTAGAGCGCGCTGCCGTAGTCAGGGACAGGGGACCAGGGACGGGGGCCAGGGGCTGGGGATAAGGGGCAACAAAACCTGTCATTCCCGCCTGCCGCTGACTGCTGATGGCTGACCGCTGACCACTTACCGCTGCACGCTGCGGCGGCTGGTGATTCTCTCGCGCGGTGGTTCCGACAGGTAGGCGAACAGATCGGCGATCTGCTGGAGCGAGAGCGGGTCGAGCAGCCCTGCGGGCATCGCCGAGACTTTACTCGGTTGGATTTCGTCGATCTCGCTCTGCGGGATGAGCACCTTGTTCCCATTGGGCTGCGTGACGCTCACCGCGTCCTGCCCGGCCGGCGCGACGATGCCGGTCAGCGTGCGGCCTTTGGTGGTCAAGAGCGTCTGGCTCGCGTATTGGTCGGAGATCACGTGCGAGGGGAAGATGATCGACTGCAAAATTTCCTTCTGCTGGAAGCGGCGGCTGACGGTCGTGAGATCGGGGCCGACGCTCTCGCCGCGATTGCCGTAGCGGTGGCACTTGGCGCATTGGGCTTGCTCGAACACCAGCCCGCCGCGCGCGGCGTCGCCCGCCTCGCTCGTCGAGAGATAACTGAGCAGTTCTTGATACGTCCATTTGCTCTGCTCGGCTTCGACCGGCAGACGTGGATCGGGCAGATCGGGATGGTTCTCGCGGAACCAGGTTTGCCACGCGACGACCTGGCTCTGCCAGTCGTCCCCTTCGCTCACCGGCTGCATGCCGGTCCAATGTTTCAGCAGCGCCAGCGCTTGCGGCGCGCCGTTGTCTTTTAGCCGCAGGGCGCAGAGAATCGCTTGCCGGAGCGCTTCGGGATCGTCGGGGCGACGCTCGACGCTGGCGAGTTTTTGCAGCACTTCGGTCGAGAGCGGCCCTTCCAAAATGCTCAGCGAGCGCACCAGCAGCGGCCAGTTTTCGCCCTCGGGCGATTGGGCCAATCCCACGGCGACCGTCTCGCGGCGGGCCGGGTCCGACTCGTAGAGTTCGCGGAGGTACGCCGCCGCCTCGTCGGCCGGCGAGCCGGCGAGCGTGGCGACGATGCCGGTCCGCAGCCGCGTCACCGCCTCGCTTTCCTCCCCGCTCAGTTGGCGATCGAGCGCGATGACGTGCCCGAGCGTTTGCCGGTCGATCTCACCCGGCAAGGTGGCCAGCGCCGCGAGCGCCACGTTCGGCCACTCGGCACCGCGCTGGAGCACCATTTGGCGTTCGGTCGCGGTGCAGTCGGCGAGCAGCCCCCGCGCGCAAAGGTCGAGGTAGTTAGCGATGTTTTCGCCCCCTTCGAGCGAGCGCGCGGTTTCGTAGTAGCCGGCCAATTCCATTTTTTGTTCGGTGGACCAGCCGTTTTTCAGAAACGGCGCGTGCAGCGCGATCTGGATTTTCTCGATGTCCGCCACCTCCGGGTCTTGGAGCTGCTCCAGCATCCGCGCCGTCACGGTCGGCTCGCCAAGCATCACCAGCAGCCGCACCAGCTCGCGATTCATGATCGCATCGCTCGACGGGTATTCGCGGCCCAGCAGCGGACCGAGCGCCGGGACATCATCCGTTTTCAGATTGCCCTGCGTGATCGCCACTTGCAGCACGCGGAGCAGATCGGTGAAGTCATGATCGCTAATAAAGCCCGGTGGGGATTTGGGATCGCGGACTTCGCCGGCGAGCATCCGCTCGCAACGGGCGATGATATTGAGCGCCGTATGCCGCTCCGGCGCGACGGTCAGCAGCGCCACCGATCCGTGCAGAAAGACGCGCGTGCGCGGGTCGTCGAGCACGAGCCTGCGCCACTGCGCCGCCGGCAGCCGCTCTAGCGCCCGCCGCGCGGCGAAGGCTACCTGCCGGTCGGAGTCCGAGAGCAAATCGAGCAACCGCGCCGGGGCAACCGCGTAGCCGCTTCGCACGAGCGATTCGCACGCTTGGCGGCGGACCGTGGCGTTCTCATCATCGAGCAGCTTGACGAGCCGGTCGTGCGCCACCTCGTCGCTGTGCAGGCCGAGCAGGTAGGCCGCCTTGGCGCGCACTTCGGGCAAAGAGTCTTGGGTCAGATCGAGCAGCAGCGCCACCGGCGGAAAGGGACCGAGTAGCTGCATCAGATCGAGTGCCCGCGTGCGATGCGCGGCGGCGCGCTGCGTATCGCGGGCGACGCGGAGCAGTTCCGGCTCCCACTGTTCGCCCAGCGCGCGGCGCACTTTGGCGACCTGTTGGCGGCCCCAGGCGCTTTGCAGTTGCGGTTGGCGAATGGCGCGCTCGATCCCTGAGCCGAGGCTGGCGACTTCGGTCGGCACAATGCCGCGCCAGGTCACGCAGTAAATGCCCCCTTCGGTGCCGCGTCCGCCAGTGCAGAAGTAGAGCCAGCCGTCGGGGCCAACGGCGATGTCGGTCGCGTTGAGCGGCCGGCCTTCGACCAAGACGTTCGTGCGGGCACGGTACGAGCCGCCTTCGGGATCGAGATAAACCGCGTTGATCCGGCCGCGCGACCAGTCGCAGACGAACATCGCGTTGTGGTAGCGGAGCGGGAACATGAAGTGGTTGTAAAAGACCATCCCGGTCGGCGAGCCGGTGCCCGTCTCGGCCGTGGCCGGCAGGCTATCCAGATAGTACGCCGGCCATTTCGCCCAGCCGCTGCGCCAGCCCAGTTCCGCGCCGGGGATGACGTGATTAAGCCGCGTGGGGCGATAGAAGGGAGTGCCGGTGTCCCACTCCATGTCGGAGTCGTAGGTGAACAGGTCCCCCTGCCGGTTGAACGCCAAGTCATAGGCGTTGCGAATCCCGCCGGCGAACAGTTCGACAAAACGGCCTTCGACATCGGTGCGGACGATCGTGCCGCCGGGAGCCTTGACGCCGACGGCGTGGCCGCCCGGATCTTCAAAACGCGGCTGCACCAGATCGCCTTCGTACCAGTGCCGCAGCGGACTGCTGGGGGCGTAAGGATGCCGCTCTTGATCCACCTCGGCATGGTTGCCGACGATGATGTACAGCAAACCATCCGGGCCAAGCGTCAGCCCATGCGGGCCGTGCTCGCGCATCGCGCCATCGAAGCGCACCAGCGGTTCGATCTTGTCCGCCTCACCGTTGCGGTCTTCGTCCTGGAGACGATACAGCGCCACGCCGTCGGGGCCATCGGCGATCGCCAGCACGTGGCCGTTGAGCGCGAGCAGCCCTTGGCAGTTGGTGATCTTGTCGCAATAAGTCGTGATTTTGTCGTGGACGCCGTCGCGATTGGTGTCGCTCAGGCGCAGCAGCGGGCCGTTTTCCCGGGCGGCGATGATCTGTCCGAACTCGTTGAAGGTCATGGCGATCAGCGAGCCGGTCTGCTCGGGCGTGGCGACCTGCTCGACCTGGAACTCCGGCGAGACGCGGAAGCGGCCCTCGTTGCCGGCCAGGTGCGTCTCGGTGCCCCAGGGGAGCGTCGCGCCAAAGAGACCAAAGCTCTGCGCGGGGAGCCACTGCGCGTCGTGGAAGGCGGGGCGCTGCCACTGCGGAGTTTCTTTGAGGCTCGTTTTCCAACTCGCGTCGGTCGAATGGGCCACATGCGCGCCGCCGCGCGGCTTGACGAGCACGCGGGCCACGACGCCGGCCGCGCCGCGCTCGTGGCAGGTCGCTTTGACGGCAATCGTGTTCTTGCCCTGCACGAGATATTGGGAAATGTCGTAGCGGTCGAGCAGCTTCCAGTTGTTCCCCGAGCCGACATGCCGGGCGTTAACGTATAACTCGTAAGCGTCGTCGGCCGTAATCTGCACTTCGGCCGATTCCGCCGCGGCCAGCTCGAACGTCTTGCGAAAATACACGCTCCCCGGTGGAGTCTGCTCCTTCGCGTGCGCGGGAGACCAGATCCAGTGGGCTTCGGGCGACTGAGCCAGCGCTTGCGGCGCAAGCGCAGCAAAGAGCAACCAGCCGCCGAGAACCAGCAGCAACCGTTGCGGCGAAAATCCTGCCTTCATGGCAACCTCTCGCAGGCACAGATGAGACGCACCGGCTGCCTCGTCTTCCTGACAGCCAGCCGAGCGCGCAAAGAGACTACGGTGTCAACGGCGCGTAGAGTACCAGCATTGGGGGGAATGCGGCAACAGCAGTCTGCCGCAAAAGGGGGCAAGAAGCTGTAAGCGGCAGCCGTCTCCCGTCCTTCCCGCGCAGGCGGGAATCTAGAGAGTGGTCTTCGCTTCGGGGGCTTCCGCTCTCGCCGTGCGCCCCCGCCACCCGTCATCGACATGCCCCGCTAGACGCGGAGACGGGGGTCCATCGCGTCGCGCAGTCCGCTGCCGACGACGTTGAAGGCGGTGACGGTGACGAACATCGCCAGCGAGGGGACGACGACGAGCCACCAGTAGCTGTAGTTATTGTGGGCAAGCTGCAGCAGCGAACCCCAACTGGGCGTCGGCGGCTCGACGCCAAAACCGAGCAGGCTCAGGCCCGCCTCGGTGATGATCGCGCCCGCCACGCCGAAGGGGATGGCGACCAGCGCCGGAGAGAGGGCGTTCGGCAGAATGTGGCGAAAGATAATGCGGAAGTTCGACGCCCCGAGCGAACGGGCGGCCGCCACATAGTCGATCGCCCGCTGCTTCAAAAACTCGCCGCGAATCAGTCGGGCCATCGTCGGCCAGCCGGTGATGCCGATGATGACCATGATGATGTAGATGCTGCGGCCAAGCATGGCCACGAGCGTGAGAATCAAAAAGAACGAGGGGAACAGCAGCACAATTTCGATAATCCGCGAGATGGCGATGTCCGTGAATCCGCCAAAGTACCCGGCCAGCGCGCCGACGATCACGCCGATCGTGATGTAAATGCCGACGGCCACGAAGCCGACGGTGAGCGAGATCCGCGAGCCGTAGATCATCCGCACGAGCACGTCGCGGCCGACGTTGTCGGTGCCGAGTAGATGCGGGAAGCGGTCGTTCGTGTCTTTCCACTGCTCCGGTTCGGCGCGATGCAGCGGCGGCTGGAAGGCAACCTCAATATCCTGCTCGTTCGCGCCAAAGGGGATCGGCGGATACCAGGCGGTGGCGGTATTGCCGGGGGCGAATTGTTCTTCGGGAAAGGTGCGTGCCCCGTACAAATTGGCCGGCCGCAAGGTGTCGATGCTAAAGATCGCGCACAAGAGCACGATCGTGGTGAGATAGAGCAGGGCGGACCAGCCAAGCCGCCGGCGTCCCGGCACGCGGCGGTGCTTGGCCCACAGATTGAGCACCAGCGCCGCGAGCAGACAGGGAAAGAACGCGATCAGCGCCATGTTGAAGGCGAAATCGACCGCGTCTTCCATGTTGAATAGCGCGCGGAACCAGGGGTAAATCGTCTCGCTGCCCGACTGATAGACAAACGGTTGATTGGAAGCAATCGCCGGGGCGAAAATCGCCACCAGGAACATCGGGACCATGAGCCACAGCGCGGCCAGCGCCGCGCGGTTCTTTTTGAACTGCCGCCACACGATGTCGAGATATTCTTCATGATGCGGCGGCGCGTCGCCAAGCATCGCGCCGGCTTCGGTGATGTCCCCTTCTTGGGCCACCGTGGCGGTCGTCTCGCGGTCGTAGCCCGCCGCGTCGCGGGGCCGTTCGGGGCGGCCGGTGTCGCGCTGAAAAGTCATGCCGCTGCTCCCTGTCCTCCGAAGCTGATCCGCGGATCGACGAAGATGTACAGAATGTCGGTGAGCAGGATACTGAGCATCACCACGATCGCGTCGATGTAGATGATCGCCATCAGCGTGGGAAAGTCTTGTTGCTCGATCGAAGCCCAACTCAAAAAGCCCATGCCGGGAATGCTAAAGATCGCCTCGATCAGCACGCTGCCGCCGAGCATCGCCGGCAGGAAGTTGGAAAAGAGCGTGATGATCGGGATGAGCGAGTTGCGCAGCCCGTGTTTGAGAATCACGGTCGAGCGCGACAGCCCTTTGGCCCGCGCGGTGCGGATGTAGTCCTGGTCGATCACGTCGAGCATGCTGGTGCGGGAGTACATCGCCATGCCGGCCAGGCTAAAGAGCGAGAGGCAAATAACCGGCAGCGTGATGTGCCAGAGATAATCGAGGAAGTAGGCGACCGGGCCGAGATCCTGGGCGTAGTCGGAGTGCAGGCCGTTCATCGGAAACAGCCGCAGCGGCGATCCGTAGGCCAGAAAGAGCAAAAACAACATGCCCGCCACGAAGGCCGGGATCGAGTAGAGCAAGAACAGCCCGAGCGAAATCGAGCGATCGACGAACTTGCCCCGATTGACCGCGCAGAGCACGCCCAGCGGCACGGCGACCAGATAAATCAGCACCTGCGAGATAATCATGATCGGCGCGGAGACAAGCACCGCAGCCCAAATCCGCTGCGCGACCGGCTCGCGCGTCCGTGTTGCCGAGCGGCCGAAGTCGAACGTCACCAACCGCCAAGCGATGTTCGCGTACTGCGTGTCGGCGACGATGTACCACAGCTTGCGGGGCAGGCTCAGGTTGTACTCGTCCGCGTGAAACTCGTAGTAGAGCAGCCAGTTCTGGGCGACTTCCGCCACGCGTTCCGGCGGCGCGTCGGGCGGCACGCTCATCACCAGCGGCCGACCCACGTACGCGGCCAGCGCCGTCACCGCCACGACCTTCGCCTCTAGCGGCGGATCGGCCAGCAGCTTTTCCACAAACAGCCGCATGTCGGCCTGTTGAAATGGCTCGAACTGGTCAGGATTAAAAAACTCCAGCCGGCGAAACATTTCCAGCCGCGACTCGGCCGCCAGGATCGATTCGAAGCGCTGCTCTAGCGCCGCGCGGCGCTCCTGCGACAGCGGCGGATAAAGTGGCTCCTTGCCCGCCGCGCCGCGGGCGGCGTCGGCCGCTTGGGCACGCTCCCACCACGTGCGCCAGACCGCCACGATCTCGTCGCTCCGCTCGGCGGACGGATCGCGCGAGTAGCTGTAGGTGAGCGGCTCGACCACCATCCGCGTCAGGGCTTGGATCGCGCCGATCTTTTCCGCTTGCGTGGCCTCGTCCGACCGCAGGATCGCCATCGCCGGCGGCACGCCGTGGACGCCGAGGTCCTCGGCCCGAATTTCCACCAGCCCCCGCACGGCGGTCGCCAGTCCGGCCCGCTGCTCGGGATCGGCCAGCCGCGCTGCGAGATCCTCGATCTGCAACGTCTGGAGAAACGCCAGCCGTGCCCGCGCCTGCGCGTCGTCGGCCTTGGCGGTCGCCGCCAGTTCTTCGGCCAGTTGCGCTTCGGTCAGGCTGAGATAGTGGACAACGTGCCTAACCTCGGCGGAGTAGTCACGAAAATAGTTGAAGTTCAGCAGCAGCGGCTTATCGAGTTTCAGCTCGCGCTTGCGGAGCAGATAGCCCTCGCGCGTGCCGCCTTCCTGGCTCGCCAGCCCGGCGGTGCCGAGCTGGTTTTTGAGCGGGTCGCCCGGCGCGGCCTGCATGATGAGGAACGAGACGACCGTGACCCCGAACAAGGTCGGGATCATGACGAGCAATCGGCGGAAGATGTAAGTCCACACAGGCGTTGTCGCAGGTTCTTAAAGGAGAAAGGCTCGCCGCCACCGGTCTGGGCGCACGCGATCCGCCGGTTCGCGCGGCGCGTGGCAAGCGGCTTACTGGCCAAGCGCGCCGCGAGGCTGCCACTCGCTGACGTCCGTGTTTGGCCGCAGCCGGTAGAACTTCACATTCTCAAGCCGTGCATTGTAACCGGCCGTGGCCTTCTCGGAGAACAGGAATGTATACGGCTGGTCCTCGTAAATCAGGCGGTGAATCTCGTGATAGAGCGGCACTTGCTCCTCCTCGTCGATCGTCACCCGCAATTGCTCGATCAACTCGTCCACCCGCCGGTTGCGGTAGGAGATGTGATTCGAGCTGTACGGCACGTCGGCCTGGCTGCTGTGCCAAAGCTGGAACGGATCTTGCCGCCAGCTCATCGCCCAACCGAGCATCGTCGCATCGTATTCGCGGTTGTTGAGCTTTTCGAGCATCAGTGCCCACTTCGTTGGCGAGACGGTCACGTCAACGCCGATTTTGCGGCCGTTTTCCTTCACGATTTCCGCCACCGTGCGATAGGTGGCCGAGTCGGCAAAGATCATCAGATCGAAGCGGGCGGGCACGACCACGTCGCCGATTTTTTTATCGAGCACGGCGTCGCCGTTGAGATCCTTCCAGCCCGCGTCGGCCAAGATCTTGCGTGCCCGCGGCAGATCGTACTCGATCGGCGGCAGCGCCTCGTTGTACGCGCTGCTGCCGGCCATGAACGGCCCGGTCGTGCGATCGGCCAGTCCCTTGAAAATCTGGTCGATGATCCGCTGCACCGGAATCGCGTGCGCCAATGCCCAACGGAACTGCGGGTCTTTGAAGATCGGCCGGTTGAGGTTGTAGCCGATGTAACGGTAGCCTGGATACGGATACTCGACCATCTTCACGAACCGATCCCCCGGCGGCTCGGTCGCCTCGAACTCGACCCACTGCTCCTTGCCGTCGTTGACCGTCACCATCTTGCCGGGGATCACGTTTTCATGGCTTTGCTGTTGGATGTACTGGTCCTTGTCAGGCATCGCCGCCAGATCGAGATCACCCTGCAAGAGTTTTTGCGTGACCGTATTCGCGTTCGGGATCGAGTGGTACACGATCCGCTTGAAGGGGAACTCGTCGCCCCAATAGTTCGGGTTGCGCACGAGCACGAGCCGCACGTTGCGCGTCCAGCTTTGGAACATCATCGGGCCGGTGCCGCACATTTTGGTGTTGGCCCAGTGCGTGTTAAACCCGTCGGCGAACTCCTTGAGCGAGAAGTTCAGCGCGATCGGCTCGCCGTTTTCATCGACCGAGTAGACGTGCCGCGGAATGACCGGGATGCCGAGCGTGAACTCCTTCGAGAGAAAGTACGGCTCGGTCCACTGCACCTGGACGGTGTACTTGTCGACGATCGAGACGCGGATTTTGTAGCGATTCGATTCGTCCTTGGCGTCGGGGTTCTCGTAATAGCTGCGCAGCGCGGCGGCTTCGACGTGCGGATTGAGAATCACATCGAACGTGAACTTCACGTCGAGCGCCGTAAACTCCGTCTCCGGCAGCATCTCGCCATTGGGCAGTTCCATCGGATGCCACTTGACGCCGGGGCGGAGATGGATGGTGTAGGTCAGCGTCTCCTCGTCGAACTCCCACGACTCGGCCAGCTTCGGCACCCAATTATCGGGATCGCCGAAGTCGCGGTCGGCCAGCGTCTCGTAGACGTGGCGATGGAAGGCTTCGCTGACGCTGTCGTTGGCCGTGATCAGGTTCAGCGTGTCGGGGTCGTTGTTGTAGGAGAGCACCAGGGCATCGCCCATTGCGTCGCCACGCTCGGCACGGCCTTCACCGAGCGCCAGATGGCAACAACCAGGCCCAGCACCGCCAGACCGACGACCACGGCGAAAATCGAGCGAAAGGACATAGGGATCGCGATTCCTGTTTTTGAGCGAAACGAGCGCGGGAAGGCTCGTGGCGAGTAGCAACGATATGCTATACAAGAACTTGCGAACCGCCAAGATAGCTTCTCCAGCAGCCGGCGGCGCAAAAGACGAGGTGGGCACTGATATTACGAAATCGCCGCACCCTTGGTTCGCCCGCCGCAGCCGCCAGAGCTTGCTGGACTGTCCGCACGCGGCAAGCTCGTGTAGAGTTGCTTTGAAGGCGGAGGGCGGAAGGCGGAAGAAAAAAGCAGAAAGCGGAAAGCG
>CAYZVT010000055.1:0-17044 GCA_964481585.1 uncultured Pirellulales bacterium | reverse complement strand
CGCCGCGCCAAACGATCGCGCCGCCCTACTAAGAATTGTTCAACAGGAAGTCATCGCTTGTACGGCTTGTGGGGAACTTTCGCGGACGCGGACGCAGACGGTCTTTGGCGTGGGCGATCCGCATGCGCGGCTCTGCTTCGTCGGCGAAGCGCCGGGGGCGGATGAGGATCGGCAGGGCGAGCCGTTCGTCGGCCGCGCCGGTCAGCTTCTGAACCAGATCATCACGGCCTGCAAACTGAAGCGCGAGGACGTCTACATCCTCAACATTCTCAAATGCCGCCCGCCGAACAATCGCAACCCACTGCCGAGCGAAGTGCAGAGCTGCCGGCCGTTTTTGAATCGGCAGCTTGAGATCATTCGCCCGGAGTTTCTCTGCTGCCTCGGCTCGGTCGCCGCGCAAACGCTGCTTGAAACCGAAACGCCGATCGGCCGCCTGCGCGGCTCGTTCCACGAGTACCAAGGCATTCCGGTCGTCTGCACCTATCACCCTGCCTATCTACTCCGCAACCCTTCGGCCAAGCGTCACACCTGGGACGATATGAAGATGCTCCTGCGCCGCATGGGCGTCGAGCTGTAGCGGGGGAAGGGACGAGGGACTAGGGACAAGGGGTGCCCCGGCAATAAGTTCTGCTCCGCGCGCCGCTAATCCGCGTCCGCGCATCATTCTCCAATCCCCCGTCCCTCGCCTCTACCGTTTGTGCTGACTGTAGCGATTGCGCCGACTTTGCCTGGCGAACAATAGCGGTTTTTGCGGTCCTAGCTTTGACTTTTTCTCAAGTCTTGCCGCAGGGGCGGTGTGGAGTCTTGGAAGCGAAAATCGTTGTTGTTAAAGTCGAGAACGTGAGCTTTGCACCACGCTTGTCACCCCTTGATCTTTCGTCTCGCTGCAAAGGTATTGGCGATGTCCCTGTCCCACACGCCCCGCGCTGAAGAAGTGGAACATCTGCTGCGCAACGCCGAGCTGCGCGACGAGCTTGAGCTATTGGCCGACGAGTCGATCATGCGGATCGACACGCGGCACTTGACCACGCCGGTGGAGAACGATTTTCTCGCGGCGATGCTGGCTTGGGAGCACGCGCCGGTGCTGCCGATCGGCCGCTGGTTCGAGCCGGAACTGCAACTCCCTTCGCCCGATACGCTCGACGAGGCGCGGCTTTCGCAACTGCTCCGCGAGACGATCCATCGGCTGTTTGAGAAGCGGATCGTGCTCGACTTCACCGATCATCTCTCTGATCGGCAGCTTTACACGCTGATCTATCGCGACATTCTGCCGGCGCACGAGAAGAAGATCGACTCGTCGCGGCACTTCCTGCATTGGGACTGCGCGAACGTGAGCGACGATCCCGAGACTTGGCTCCGCTACTACGCGAGCGAGGAAGATCGCGAGAACTGGTCGCTGGAGACGGGCGAGTCGCCTCCCGAGCCGGCCCAGCCGCCCTACTGCCGCAACCTGCCGCGCGCGCCGCTGTAGGTCCTTGTTCAGCCCGCTAGCGCGACCTGGTGGGGTGGCGGGGGCGCACCGCCGAAGGCGGAAGCCCCCGATGGTGATGGTGGATGTCGGATTTTGAATGGTGGATGGGGGTGGCGGGGGCGCACCGCGAGAGCGGAAGCCCCCGGCTACTCCCAAGGCTCGGCCGACCCGAGTACCGGCCCATCAAAGAACGCAAGCCGCTACCGCTGCGAATCGAAGTAGGCCGTGGCCGAGGTGCCGGCTGTTACCCCGTAGCAATCTCGGCCGGCTCCGCAGCACGGGCGCGTGCGTCCGTGGCACCCATCCGTCCGAACTGCTGCGATCGGCTTACTTGGCGCGGCAGTTGAGCTTCTCGTCGGGGATCCGTAGGTCTTCGAGCACGCGACCCGCGATGATCGTTTCTTCCACGATCCGCGGCACGTCTTCGAGCCGCACGCCGCCGTACCAAATTTGCTGCGGGTAGATCACCAGCACCGGGCCTTGCTCACACTGGTCGAGACAGCCCGCCTTGTTGGCGCGGACCTCGACGACACCGGGGCAGCGTTTTTTCAGGGCCGCCTTGAGCGTGCTCTGCAGCAGGCCGGAACCCTCGGGATCGCAACAGCCCCGGCTGTGGCCCGGCTCGCGCTGGTTACAGCAGACGAAAACGTGGTGGGTGAACTTGGGCATGGGAACGTGCTGGTCGGCAGAGAAAACACGGCGACGCCCATCTTATCCGTTCCTCCGCCACGAGGCTACCGGGCCGCTCGCTCGATTAGCCCATCAGCAGCAGCGGAATCAGCGGGATTGGCACGAGAGATGCCTACTTGGCGAGCCGTCCGTTTTCCACTCCTTTCGATCCGGCAAGATGGAACCTCCCGTGCTCCAAAACATTGATTTGCGCGAATTGGCCGAGATGCAGGGCAACGGCCGCGACTTTGTCTCGGTCTACTTTTCGGGCAAAGAGGGGATCGACAGCCTCAAAGCCCGCGAGCGGGCGCTGCGGGCGCTGCTGGAAGACAACCCGACCGAGGCCGAACTGTTTGAGGAAAACCTGCGGCTGATCCGTGAAGTGCTCGAAGAAAACCCGACGGACGAAGCCGAGGGCGTGTGCCTGTTCGCCTGCGCGCTGCTTGATTTTGTTCGCGGCTATCCGATCACCATGCCGGTGCCAAGCGAAATGCACGTCGGCCCGACGCCGTATCTGCGGCCGCTGGCGGAACTCCAAGACGAGTACGACACGTTTGCGGTGGTCGCCTGCGACAACTCGTCGACGCGCATCTTCCTGGTTATCAACCACACGGCGGAGGTCGAGGAGGCGGTGCGCGGCGGCGTCAAAAACCACGTTCGCAAAGGGGGCTGGTCGCAGCAGCGCTACTCGCGCCGCCGCGACAACCAGTTGCAGCGCTACGCCCGCGATGTGGTGGAAGCCCTCGAACAAATCGTTACCCGTCACGAAATCGAGCGCATCGTCATGGTCGGCTCGGCCGAGACGATGAACGAGATCGAAGACGAGCTGCCGCCCCCGCTTGCCGAGCGTCTGGTGGGCAAGGAAACGCTCAATCTGCAAGAAGGCGAAGACGAAATCGTGGCGCTCGCCTACGCCGACTACTTTGCCGAGGAGCGCGACGTTGAAGAAGAACTTTGGCAGCGGATCAAAAACCAGTACATGAAGCATGGCCGCGCCGCCGTCGGCGCAACCGACGTGCTAAAAGCGGGATTGGAAGGCCGCGTCGAGGCGATGATCGTCACGCGCGACGTGCAGATCCCCGGCACTCAATGCCGCGCCTGCGAAACGCTCGTCCACGGCACGCCGCAAACCTGCCAGTCCTGCGGCTCCAAATCGGTCTTCGAGGTCGATCTCGTCGACGCCCTGGCGCGCCAGATGGAGCTAACCAGCGCCACGGTCAACTTTGCCGATCCCATCCCGGGACTGACCAAAGTCGGCGACGTAGCGGCGCTACTGAGATTTTGAGAGGCTGCGGGCTAGAAGCTAGAGGCTAGAGGCTTTCTAGCAGAAGCGTCCTTCCCGTGCCGGCGGGAAGGACAGGGCGTATCGCTCTACCGACTGGATTCCCGCCTGCGCGGGAAGGACGTGTGCCGAGGAAGCCCTCCACTTTCCGCTTTTAATTTCCGCCCTCCGCCTTCCGCCTTACTCTGGCTCGGGCGGGCGGCCTTCGCTGGGCAGTTCCGCCGGCTCGGCGGACTGTGGCTCCTCGGCTTCGCCGCGGCTGGCGAACACGTCGGCCAGCTTGCCTTCGCGGTCGTGGCGCTCGACGATGTCGCGGAGGATGAAGTCCTGCGGAAATTCTTCGTCGATCTCGTTCAGGATGTTGCGGTAGCGGACGACCGTGTCGATCAGATCCTCGCCGGTGGTCCCTTGGTGGAAGACTTCATCGGCGTTGTCGAACACTTTGCGCCAGAGAGCCATGCCGCGATCGTAATACTCTTTCGCGGCGAGCAAGTCGGCGCGCTGGAGCGCTTGATCGCCCTTGTAAATCAGTTCGCGCGCGGCGAGCGTGTCGGGCTGCTTTTCCACACGGGCGCGTTCGCGCCAGTACTCGAAGTTCACGATGTCGCGGTAGCGGTCGATGATTTCGGCCCGCTCCATCGTCTCCATCGTCTGCCGGGCAAGCCGCGTGGCTTCGCGTGCCCGCTCCGGGTCTTCCTGCTGTACGCGCTGGGCGATGTCGCTCGGCGTGATCTCCAGCGTCCGCTCGGCCTCGGCGGCGAGTTGGTGTTGTTCGGTGGTGCGATCCTCGCTCGCAGCGGCCAGGGCTTCTTTTTGCTCCTCGGTTAGCTTCGCCTCGCGCTCGGCCTTAAGCTGCTTCACCACGTCGGCCGTAAGCTGGTCAAGCTGATCGCGGTAGCGCTCGCCTTGCGCGCGGGCCTCTTCCTCGTCGTTGAGGCGAACGCGAACGCCGAACGAGCTGAGAATGCTCCGCGTGCCGTAGTCGTGCCATTCCTCCTCGGCCTGCCGCCACTCGGCGCCGGCCCGTTCGCCGTGCGTGCCGTCTTCTTCGAGGGCTTCGGCGTAGTTCATCTGGGCCATCGCCGGATCGGAGTGGAAAATCAGCGGGCTTTTGCCTTGGATCGACTTGCCCTTGGTATCGACGACCTCTTGCGCTTTGAGAAACCACTCCTTGCCGACGAGCCAGTTGTCGCGCAATTCGCGCGGCCGCTCGGGCGGGTGGAAGTCGTCGTCCTCTTGAAACAGCCGGCGGAACTGCTTGTGCTCGTCGGCGCGGCCGATTTTTTGGGCGATGAACCAGCCGATGTCCCACAAGATGCGCGGCTCGTCCTCATTGTACTTCTCGCCCTCTTTGAGGAAGTTGATGCCGCGAATCACCCAGGCATAGCGGTCGTGGTAGTCGTCGAACTCGACCGAGACGTTGTAGGAAAGGTTCCACGCCTGGAACTGCCAAACCGAAATAAAATTCGGCTGGAGCTTGGTCATTTGCTCAAGCGTGGCGGAGAGATTCGTCCAGTCTTCGGTCTTCTTGTAGTAGTTGGCCCGCGACCAAAGGACGTTGACCGCGATGCCGCGAAAGCCGAGCGTGGCGAGCTTCATCGTTTCGCTGGCCGGGTCGATTTCGCCCAGGTTGGCCTGCGCCAGTCCGTGCTCGGTGCGCATCTGCGCAAGCTGCCCGCCGGGATTGTCGCCGGTGGCGCTGACGCTCGAAGGCCGGCTCAGCGCCGAGAGCGGCACCAACAGCGCGGCGATGCCGATGAAGTAGGCGACTTTGCGATAGAAGGAACGGCGCTGGGTCATTTGGCAACCTCACGGATGCGGAGCAAGAAGTACCCCGCCAAGAACACGGCCAGCAGATAGGCGAGGCCGGCGGTCAAGTTTTGCAGCACAATGCCCTGGCGAATATCGAAGCCGTAGGCGACGGCGTCGATGTTGCTGTAACTGCTGTAGTTAGGGAGCAGTTTGGCGGCGGCGCTCATGAAGAACAGCACGACCTTGTCGATCGTCTGCACGATGGCGATGCCGATGCTTTGCTCCATATCAATCGTGACGTTCATTTGCGTCACGAGCCGGATGAGCGACTCGATCGGCCCGCCCCCTTCGATCTTGCCCAGCGCCAGGTCGATGACGAACTGCGCGAAAAAGCCGATCACGATCGCGGCGATGGCGGCCACCATCGCGACCGGGCCGCTGAGGAAGGTGCTGAACAGCACGCCGAAGCAGATCACGAGCACCATCTGCACCCAGATGCCGAGGTAGCCCTTGAGGAAATTCAGCTCAAAGAGGTTTTCCTTCGCCCGCAGATAGCAGTCGGCTTGGGCGACGCCGAAATACTGCGCCTTGTCGAGACACTGGAGCCAAACCTCGACCCGGCCGTCGGGCGTCACCAGGTCTTGGAACAGATCGAGCGGTTTTCCGTCGGCACTGGTCAGCTTGCGCGGAATCGGCTGCCTGTCGATGTAAAAATCTTTGGCCTGGAACATGTGCAGGTCGCTGGCCACGCCGGTGTCGGGATTGCGCACCACGAGACTGCCCAGGATGCCGCGATTGATGTCGCCTTTGTAGGAGCGGAAGACGCGGATGTTCAGTTCCAGCGGCAAGCCGTCGGGATAGTCCTCGGCCGTGACATTCTCAAACGCCCAGATCGCGGCGGCGGGCGATCCGCCTTCGATGTAGCTGCGGTAGGTCCACTCGTTGCCGACGCTAATGCCGCGCGCGACATCTTTGCCGGTGCGGTCCTTAAAGTGCAGCTTGCCGTAGACCGGCACGCGGGCGCGGAACATGCCTCGCGGGGCACTGACGAGGTATTCGACTTGGTCGCCGTCGCGCTCGACCGTCACCTCGTGGTCATGCCCTAGTTCGGTTTCGAGCGTGACGTGGCCGTCGTTGTCGACGAGCACTGCGTGGCGATGTCCGAGGGTGGAGGAGGTTTCGCCTTCCAGCCCGATCGGGCCGTTCTCGCCCGTGACCGGCTGGAGATCGGCCGCCGTAACCTCATGGCTATGATTCAGGCCCCGCACGACAAAGAAATAGCTGGTGATGCCCATCGCCGCCAGCAGCATGGTGCCGATGAGCGTAAAGCCAAAGATGCGGCCAAGCACGATTTCGCCCGCCCGCACCGGCTTGGTGACGACGGTGTAGATCGTACGGTTTTTGATGTCGCTGGGCAGACTAAAGACGCTCAGCAAGAGCGACAGCACGATCACCAGATACATCGAGGCGGTGAGCACGAAGCTCAGATAGAGCTTGACCGGCTCGGGCGATTGGTTTTCCAGAAACCAGCCGGCAAAGAGCAGGACCACCACGAACACCAAAAACGCGATCCAGACGCGCCGCCGCATCGACTCCTGCGCCGCCAGGCGCGTCAGCGCCCACACGCGGCGGGGCGAGGTTTCGAGAATCTCGCGCACGCCATTGCGGACCACGCGGTACACCAGATCGCCCGCCTTCATCGGTCCGTGCCGCACCGCGGCGAGCAAGTAGCCGAGCGCCAGGCTCAAGACCGACAGGCCGACGATGACGAGCAAAAACCACCACAGCGCGCCGAGCGAGCCGTCGGTGCCGACGAAGAGCCACTCGGGATAGCTCAGAAGTTCGTTATCCGTGACAACCATGAATGCTCGGCAGCAGGTAAGAAAGCGATTCCGAAGGAGAACAAGGAAAAGATGCCGCGCTTATTTCGCCTCGGCCTGGGCAGCCGCCGGCGTCGCGACGGCGCGGCGGCCCGGACGGGCTTCGCTGTCGCGGACGATGTCGAGGAACAACTCTTCCAGCGTCGTCGAAGGATTTTCAAAGCCCAACAGTTCGCCATTATGCCGCGCGATCACTTCGCGGATCTCGTTCTTGCAGGCGTCGTTGAGATTGCGGGCACGGATCTGGATTTCGTCGGCGATCGTGAGCAAATCGGAGACGCGGCCCAGCTCTTTTAGCTCGCCCTGATGCAAGATGGCGATGCGGTCACAGATGTCTTGCACGTCGGCGAGCAGATGGCTGCACATGACGACCGTCTTGCCCTGCTCTTTCAGCGCAAGAATCATGTCCTTCATCTCCCGCACGCCGATCGGGTCTAGCCCAGAGGTCGGCTCGTCGAGCAAGATCAAGTCGGGATCGTTGATGAGCGCCTGCGCCAGCCCCACGCGGCGGGTCATCCCTTTGGAGTATTCTTTGAGCTGGCGTTTTTTGGCGCGGGTGAGCTTGACCGCTTCGAGCAGTTCGTCGATCCGTTCCTTGCGCTCCTTGGGCGGGATGTTGAACAGTCGGGCGTAGAAGTCGAGCGTCTCCTCGGCGTTGAGGAACTTTTAGAGATAGGACTCCTCGGGCAGGTAGCCGACGCGCTCGTTCTTGCTCACATCGGTGGCATTGCGGCCAAAGACGAAGGCTTGGCCGCTGGTGGGAAAGAGCAGCCCGAGCAAGAGCTTCATGGTGGTCGTCTTGCCCGAACCGTTCGGTCCGAGCAGGCCAAAAATTTCGCCCTGCCGCACTTCCAGGTCGAGCGCCTTGAGCGCCCGCACCTTTTGGCGGCCCCAGAAGTCGCGGTAGACCTTCGATAGCGCCCGGGTCTCAATCACCACATCCGAGGAATTTGCATCCGACGCCATGCGCAGCCCTACCGTCAAGAGGTCCGAAGTAGATCCAGAAGCACGAGGGACGGGGCAGGCGGAACGGCCCCGATAGATTGTCCCGAAGAAAGCCACGGAGCGCGCTCGTCCGCTTCCTCCGCGAAGGCAGTCCCGTCGGTCGTTACGCGACGGCCGCCGGATTGGTTCGCAAAGAATTTTCGCCTAAGCCGAAACCGCAGGCGGGCTTGGGCCACTCCCGGAGCGCGGACGCACGAGCCGAAAAGGGCCACTATAGGTCGGCGGCGTCCGCCTTTCAAGGATCGTTCGCGGCGGCGTAAGTCGGCGAAGAAGGGCTTTTTTGCGTTCTGCCGCCGGGGGTGGCGGGGGCGCACCGCGCCAGCGGAAGCCCCCGAGGCGCAAGAAGGCGGAGGGCGGAAGCCCTTGAGGCTCGTCATTCTCGCGTAGGCGGGAATCCAGGGCGCAGCGTTGGAGGTCTCGTTTCCCGTGCAGGCGGGAATGGCGGGGCTTCCGCTCTCGCCGGTGCGCGCTCGCCACCTGTCACCGAGGTGAAAAAAAAGTTGGACGGCTGTAGTTGACAGGCGGCGGCGGCCGATTACAATCAGGCCCAACGCTGTTGATACTGAGTCTCAGTTTCGTCTCGGCCCCTATTGGAGGATTCACTCACGATGGCCCACTTCCGCCCCGCCGCCCGTCGCGGCTTCACCCTTGTCGAACTGTTGGTGGTGATGATTATCATCGCCATCTTGATCGGGCTGCTGCTCCCCGCCGTGCAGCGTGCTCGCGAAGCGGCGCGCCGCACCTCGTGCCAAAACAACCTGAAGCAGATCGCCCTGGCGGTCGCCAACTTTGAGGCGGCCAATCAGCACTTCCCGCCGAGCTGGAAGGGAACCCCGGCCACGGGGAGCGATAACATCAGCGGCTGGTCGACCCACGCCTTGCTGCTCCCCAACTTGGAGCAGGGGACGCTCTTCTCGAATATCGACTTTGAGCAACCCTATAGCAGTGCCCCGGCCATCGTGTTGGCCGACGGAACGGAGCAAAAGCTCAGCTCGATGCGCGTGCCGACCTACCTCTGCCCCTCGGAGCGCCGCGATGAAGCCCGTTTGTCCAGCGACGGCACGCCCAACCATTACCCGGTGAACTATGGGTTTAATGTGGGCACCTGGCTCGTTTGGGACCCGGCCACCGATACAGGCGGCGCCGGCGCGTTCTATCCCAATTCGGACCTGCCGGCTAGTTCGGTGACCGATGGCCTGAGCTTCACGCTCTGCGCGGCGGAAGTGAAGGGCTGGAATCCCTACATCCGCCAAGCCGGACTGGCGGCCGACGATGCGGCCTTCGACAGCTTCCCGGCCCAAGGCGACTACTCAACCGATCCGGTCACCCGTCCGGATGTCTGCACGCTCGGCGGCGACTTTAGCGCTGAGAGCGGGCATACCGAGTGGGTCGATGGCCGCGCCCATCAGATCGGCTTCACCACGGTCTATCGCCCCAACGAACGGGTGCTGTGCGCCCAAGATCCGGATGAGGACGGAACGTCGGAGGAGTACGACGTGGACTGGACCAACTGGCGGGAAGGGACCGGATTCAATGCCGACCCGCAGGTTCTGACTCCGACCTACGCCGCCGTCACGGCCCGCAGCTATCATGAAGGGGGCGTGAACACGGTGATGCTCGATGGCTCGGTCCACTGGGTCGCCAACGACATCAACCTCGGCGTGTGGCGGGCCTACTCGACCCGTGCCGGGGAAGAGGTAATCCCCAACGAATCGCAGCTCTAAAGCGCCGCGAAGCGTCCATTTTTTCTGGCAGCAGTGCCGCAGTCGGGGTTCCAATACCCGACTGCGGCTTGCTGCGTTTTCTCGCTGGAGACCCCGCCCATCATGTCCTGCCAGAACCAGACTCGCCGCGGCTTTACCCTTGTGGAACTTTTGGTGGTGATGATCATCATCGCCATTTTGATCGGACTGTTGCTCCCCGCCGTGCAGCGTGCCCGCGAAGCGGCGCGGCGCACCAGTTGTCAAAATAATCTCAAGCAAATCGCCCTGGCGGTTGCTAATTTTGAAGCGGCTAATTTGCATTTCCCGCCGAGCTTCAAATCGACCCTGCCGCTCGATGGCGACATTACGCTTCAAGACGAGGACGACGTCGTCGGCTGGTCCACCCATGCGCTGTTGCTCCCCAACCTGGAGCAGGGCACGCTATTCAGCAACATCGACTTTGAGAAAAGCTATCGGGAATCAGAGCCGATCGTGCTGGCCGACGGCACGACGCAAGAGCTACGGACGATGCGTATCCCCACCTATCTCTGTCCCTCGGAGCGGCGCGACGAAATGCGCTTCGATGGCGGGGAACCGTATCATTACCCGCTCAATTACGGCTTCAATCTCGGCGTCTGGTTTGTCTACGATCCGATCGAAGACGAGGGGGGCCTCGGTGCCTGCTATCCTAATTCAAAGCTCTCGGCGAGCGCCTTCACCGACGGGCTAAGCTCGACGCTCTGCGCGGCGGAGGTCAAAGCCTGGAATCCCTACTTCCGCAACGCCGGCTTCGCCATGGGCGACACCAATCTGAGCACGGTGCCCGATCCGGGGGACCGCACGGCCGATCCAGTGATCGAGCCGGATATCTGCTCGCTCGGCGGCGATTTCAAAGACTCCAGCGGGCACACCGAATGGGTCGATGGCCGCTCCCATCAAATGGGCTTCACCACCGCGTATCGCCCGAACCAGCGGCTCGTTTGCGCCCGCGACGTAGACGGCGACGGCAACAACGAGCTGTACGACGTGGACTGGAATAACTGGCAGGAAGGCAAGGGCGTCAATGCTGACGAGCCGACGCTGCACCCGACCTACGCCGCCATCACGGCCCGCAGCTATCACGAGGGCGGGGTGAACACGGCCATGCTCGACGGCTCCGTCCACTGGGTCGCCAACGACATCGACCTCGGCGTCTGGCGCGCCTACTCGACCCGCGCCGGCGAGGAAGTGATCCCGAGCGAAGAGCAATTGTAGAGCCATCAGCGGTCAGCTTTCTGCGATCAGCTTCTCCTTTTCCCGATCGGAACGAGGACTCGACTGGTCGCGGACTGCTGACAGCTAACCGCTGAAAGCTAAAAGCTGACCGCTCCAAAGGTACAGCCATGCTTACGAACCGACCGGAAGCCCTGAGCGTGCATCAGGCAGCGCAGATTATTTACGGCCGATCTTGCCCCAGCGAGGCGCAGGTGCGGCGCGTCGAGGAGAGCCTCGAACGGGGCGAGATGAAGGGGACCTGCTGCGGCAAGCTGAGCAAGCGCTGGATGACGACCAGCCGCTCTGTGGCCGAGTACATGGCCCATCAGGCATACCCAGGGCATTTGCAGGGGGAAGGGGAAAGCGCCGCCGGCCAAGCGCAACAGGCCATCGCCCGCGCCCAGGCCATGCCCAGCCATGCGGCCCGCCACGCCGCGCAGCTTGAAGCGACCTACCAGGAATTGCTGACCGACTATTTTTTGGCCATTGTCGGCCGTCGTCGGCGGCGCAACGCGAGCCAGCGCTTTCAGCGGGCGGTGGTCGCCGGGCAGGTGACGCTGCTGCTGCTGATCGTCGCCAGTTGTCTCAGTATCGTGAACGCCTTCAATCCCGCCCCGCCGGAACATCGCGCGATCGAGCGGTACATCGCCGCGCAGAGCGACTACTACCGCATCATCCAGTGGCACCCGATGCGGCCTCATCCCGAGGAAGGGGCAATTGTGCGCGTCGAGTACCACTATCAGAACGAGCGGGGCAAGGGGGTTGATACCGACCGCACCTTCTGGGTCGATAGTGGCCAGGTCCAGCACTACGACCCCGACGAGTAGCTCCCCAACGGGTGGCGGGGGCGGAGGGCGAAAGCGCAGGGGGGGCGGGGCGCGCCGCGAGAGCGGAAGCCCCCACAGGCTAGCTCCCCAGGCCGAACCAAACCGGCGGCAGCTCCGTAGTACCCGCGCCGGCCTCGCTCGGCATACTCGTTTAGCCCCGCGATCACGACTTGGTGTGGGCGGCTCGACGGGGGCTTCCGCTAGCGCGGTGCGCCCCCGCCATCCGTTGTCAGGCGGTAAGCCGGGACGTGCGAAGGCTATGCGCACATGCCGGCATGTGAGACAATAGCCCCAGCCTCGCCCTGCGGACCCTCGCCCCTGCCGCCTGCCATGTTGCTGCTGCAAGACGTTAAGAAATCGTACCTTGAGCCGGACGGCCGTCGGCTGCCGATTCTCGATGTGCCGGAATTTCGCGTCGCCGCCGGTGAGCAGGTCGTCATTCGCGGCCGCAGCGGCTGCGGCAAGACTACGCTGCTCCATTCGATCGCCGGCATCAGCCGCATCGACTCGGGCAGCATTCGGCTCGACGGTGTTGATCTCGCACGGCTGCCCGAAGCCGGCCGCGACCGCTTTCGTGCCCGCCATATCGGCTACGTCTTTCAGACCTTTAATCTCCTGCCCGGCTTTTCGGCCTTGGAAAACGTGCTGCTCGGGATGGCCTTCACCCGCCAGCGGGTCGACCGCCGCTGGGCGCTGGAACTCTTGGATCGCGTCGGGCTTTCGCACCGCCTGACGCACAAACCGACGATGCTCTCAGTCGGTGAACAGCAGCGCGTGGCCGTGGCGCGGGCACTGGCGAACCGCCCCAAACTTCTGCTGGCCGACGAGCCGACTGCCAACGTCGACGCCGGGAACCAGCAGCAGATCGTCGACCTGATTCGGCAAACCTGCCGCGACGAGAACATCGCGCTGCTGATGGTCACGCACGCGGCGGAAGTGGCCGAGCAGTTCGAGCGGATCGAGGAATTGGAACAACTCAACCACCGAGCGGCGAGCACCTCATGAGCCTCTGGAAAATTGCCTGGCGAAGCATCCAGCAGCGCTCGCTCTCCTCGCTGCTGACGAGCCTGTCGATGGCGCTGGGCGTCGCGCTGGTGATCGCCGTGCTGGTGATCTACGGCGTTGTCCACAACCAGTTTCTTCGTGGCGCGCAGGGCTACCACTTGATCGTTGGGGCCAAGGGGGGCAAGCTGCAACTGGTGCTCAATACGGTCTACCACCTGAGCCAGCCGATCGAAACGATTCCCTACAGCCTCTACAAAGATTTTACCGAGGGCCGTTATGCGCCGTTTACCGAGACAGCCATTCCGGTCTGCCTCGGCGATAGCTATGTGCAGGGCGACCATGCGTTCCGCGTCGTCGGCACGACGTCGGACCTATTCGACAAGATCGAGTACGGCCGCACCTCCGACGGGGTGCCGCTGCGGTACGAGTTTGCCCAGGGACGAAATTTTCAGCCGGAGCATTTTTTCGAGGCGGTCATCGGCTCGGTCGTCGCCAGCCAGACGGGGCTGCAAGTCGGCGACCAGTTCCAGCCTTCGCACGGGATTCGGGAAGACGGCGAGGGCGAGAGGCACGACGCTTTCCAAATCGTCGGCGTCCTCGCTCCCACCGGCACCCCCAACGACCGCGCCCTGTTCGTCAACATGGAAGGCTTTTATCTGCTGGATGGGCATGCGAAGCCGGTTGAAGCTGCAGCCGACGCCCCGGCTGCCGAACATGCCGAACACGAATCGCACGCCGGCCACGACCACCCGCAGCCGCTGCCCGAGGCGCAGCGCGAACTGACTTCGATCCTGGTCGTCGCCAAAAGCGACCTCTACACCGACGGCATCTTTACCACGATCAATGAAGGGCAGGTGGCCCAGGCGGTTTATCCGGCGCGCGAGATCATTCAGCTGTTCGACGGCATCATTGGTCCCTTGCAGACTGTGCTGCTCGCGCTGGCGGCGCTGGTGGTGGTGGTCGCCGGCATCGGGATCATGGTGGCGATCTACAATTCGATGAGCGACCGCAAACACGAAATCGCCGTCATGCGTGCACTCGGCGCCGGACGCACGACGGTCATGGCGATCATCCTGCTCGAATCGATCCTGCTCGCGCTGAGCGGCGGCATCGCCGGGATTCTGCTCGGCCACGGGCTGATCGCGCTGGTCAACCCGCTGGTGGTCCAGCAGACGGGCGTGACGCTGCAATTTTGGCAATTCGAGCCACAAGAGCTGATCCTGATTCCCGCCCTCGTGGCGCTAGCGGCGATCGTGGGATTTTTGCCGGCGATGGTCGCCTACCGCACCGATGTCGCGCGGGCGCTGAGCGCCAATCCCTAACCTTCGTTGCTCGGTCGTGTAAAATGGAGCGAGGTCCAGCGCGTAAAAGGAAATGACGGGTGGCGGGGGCGCACCGCGACAGCGGAAGCCCCCGTCGAGCACGCGCACAAGCGCTCGCGTAGCTCCAGGCAGAAGTCGCCGGGCCTCTCGGGGGCTTCGCTTCGCGCGCCCCCCCGCCACCCCTGCGGAAATGCGCTCGATAACCGCTTGGCCGCTCCCGGCGACACACAAACAATCAAAGAGCCTCAACCCAAGGTTGTGAGACATGATGCGTAAAGCTGCCTTCTGCTTGTGGAGCGCCGTGGCGCTGGCCCTGGTGCTGCCGGGACTGGCTGGGGCTTGTCCGTTTTGTGCCGCCACGTCGCAGACGCTCAGCGAGGAAATGACCGCCGCCGATGCCGCCGTGCTCGCGCAGCTTGTCTCGATGCCCGACGCCGAAGCGGGCGATGAGGCCGGTCCCGGCGATCCGGCGATGGGCGAATCGATCTTTCGCGTTAAGCGCGTGCTGCGCGGCCAGGAGCACGTCGCCGAGGGGAGCGAAATCAAGGCTTTGCACTTTGGCGAAGCCGATAAAGACACCGTCTTTCTGCTCAACGGCCAGTTGCTGCCCGATCTGAAATGGGGCACGCCGATCCCGCTCGCCTCGCGCGCCGAGGAGTACGTCGGCAAGCTGCTCAGCCTGCCGGAGAAAGGGGGCGCGCGGCTGGCCTTCTTCCAAGAATATTTCGAAGACGAAGACCCGGTGCTCGCTCAGGACGCTTACGACGAGTTCGCCCGCGCGCCGTTTGACGACGTAAAGGAACTGAAAGACCAGATGCACCACGACCGGCTCGTGGCGTGGATCAAAGACCCGGAGATTTCGCCGAGCCATCGCCGGCTCTATCTGACGATGCTGAGCGTGTGCGGCGGCCCGGATGATCTGCCGATGCTTGAGGAGATGATGCGTTCGGACGATCGCCGCGTGAAGGCGGGGCTGGACGCGATGATCGCCTGCTACCTGACGCTCGAAGGTCCCGAGGGAATGCCGCTCGTCGAGCAGCTATTCCTCGACAACAAAGACGCCGAGTACGCCGACACCTACGCGGCGATCATGGCCCTGCGGTTCCACGGGCAAGAGACCGACGTGATCCCCAAGGAGCGGCTTCTTGAGGGGCTACGGCACATGCTCGACCGCCCGGAACTGGCCGATCTGGTGATCTCCGATCTCGCCCGCTGGGAAGACTGGTCGGTCCGCGACCGGCTCGTGGAACTGTTTAAGACGGCCGACGAGACTTCAAGCTGGGTCCGCGTGCCGGTCATCAACTACCTCCAGGCTTGTGCCAAGCAGTCGCAGCAGTACGGCGACGAAGCCGAAGCGGCGATCAAGGAACTGGAAAAGATCGACCCCAGCGCCGTCAAGCAAGCCCAGACGTTCGCCGCCTTCGGCGGGCTGCCGGTCACGAAGGTCGAGCCAAGCGATGCGCCGCAAGAGGCCACGGCAGCCACGACTGAAGACGCGCCGGCCCCGTCGCTTGAACCGGACCCAGCCGCCCCCGGCGCGCAAGACGATCAACCGCAGGCGACGGCCTCCTCGGGAGCCAAAGCGGTGCCGGCCGCCAAGCCCGCCATCGAGACGACCGCCACAGTGAAAGCCGACAGCTCGACCGCCGGCGAAACGCTGGCGCCGGCCGTGAGCGCGACGCCCGTTCCCCATGCGGCGGTGCCGGAGGACGAAGTCGGAGAGCCGTCGGCAGCCTGGACCGGCACGCGGATCGCCGCGTTCGTGGCGGTCGGGCTGGCGCTGCTGGTGGCAATGCGAATCATGACCCGCGCCGGCCATTAGAGCGATGACTGTGCAACCGATGACAGGGGACACCAACGTGGAAGCCCAAACCTACGATCCCGAATTGGTCGATTCGCCGCTGGAGTATCGAGCGCTGAGCACCGGCGCGGTCGCCAGCCTCGTGCTGGGGCTGGCCTCGGTGTTTTTACTTCCTGCCGCGCTGACGAGTCTGCAAGGCGTGACAATGCTCAGTCCCATCCCGCTCGTGGGGCTGGTGGTCGGCGTGCGGGCCGTCCTGAAAATCCGCCAGATGCCCGACGCGCTGACCGGGGCGACGCTCGCCAAGCTCGGCGTGCTCTTTTCGGCCCTCTTTCTCGTCGGCGGCTTTGGGCTGGGCAGTTGGGTCTATGCCACCGAAGTTCCCGATGGCGCGCAGCGCGTGACGTTCGTGCAAATGAAGCCCAGCGAAACCGAAAAAGCGAAAAACGTCATCGTGCCGCCGGAAGTCAGCGCGCTCAAAGGCAAGCGGGTCTTCATGAAGGGCTACATGCGGCCCTCGTCGCAGCGCTTTGGGCTGGATACGTTCCTCCTGGTGCGCGACAACAACGAATGCTGCTTCGGCGAAAATCTGCCGGAGTACTACGACCGCGTGCAGGTCCATCTCAACTCGCCGCTGCGCGTCGATTACTCTACGCGCATGTTCCGCGTCGCCGGCACGCTGCAAATCGACCCCAGCGCCGCCGGTGGAGATCCCGGCCGCCCGGTCTTCTCCCTCGTCGCCGACTACGTCAAATAATGCCGATCGCACGCCCGCTGCTTCTGATCGCTGCGCTCGCGCCGGCATGTGCCGGTTGCGAATCGTCAACTGCGCAGCCGACGGCCGCTTCGCCGGAGCCGGTTGCGTCGGTGCCGGGGGGGTCTCCCGCACCGGACGAACCGGCCGCCCGTGCGGCAACCGAGCCGCCGACGGAATCGCCGGTCGAAGCGGCCGAGACAGCGCCGGCCGCAGCGGTGCAAGATATTTCTTTCGACGACCTGAAATTCGAGATGGAAAAAACCGAGCCGTTCCAGCGCTCGATGCTCACGCCCCAGATCGAAGCGCTCGTCGGCCA
>CAYZVT010000054.1:10205-17117 GCA_964481585.1 uncultured Pirellulales bacterium | reverse complement strand
AGGCGCGCTGACGTACCACGGCGAATACCCCGACGTGCATTACCATCTCGCCCGCACGCTCGATGAGCTTGGCCGGTCTGAACAAGCCCTGCTGCACTGGCAAGCCTTTCTGGCGCTCGCCCCCGATAGCCCCTGGGCTGACGAAGCACGCCGACGACTGGAGTGAGGGGACGGCGGAGGGCAGAGCAAAGGCGGAAGGCGGAGGGCGGAAGTGAAGGCTGCGAGCTTTAGGCGACAAGGTGCGAGCTGTTAGCTGCAGGCTGTAAGCTGTAGGCTCGGCACGAAGGCTTCCGCTTTCCGCTTTCCGCTTTCCGCTTTCCGTTTTCTGCTCCGCCCTCCGCCTTCACTTGCGCCCTCCGCCTTGCAACGCGGGGCAGATTCCGTATCCTGAATAGGTTGAGGCACCGTCTCCGCCGACCGTCGCCGAGGCTCGATCGAGAAGGGCGAAGCGGCGGAGGTGAGCTGGGGATCGCGCGAAAGCGCGAAGGGCGATGAGCGAAATTCTGTTCCACTATCATCAGGTGCCCGCGACGACGTGGGTCTATCTCTCGTCGCTGCTGATGATCGCGCTGTACTTCAAGTTCAGCCGGCTGTGGAGCGTACGCAACTTCGATCTGGTGGGATTGATTCTCTTCTCCCCAGGTCTGCTGCTGGTCAACTACGGCGAGACGCATGATGCCGCCGGCATCGAACAGTTCGGCTACATCTGGCTGTTCGTCATCAGCGGCATCTTTCTCGTGCGGCTGCTGATCGACCCGCTCATGGTCCGCCGCCCGCTCTTGGAGCCGAACCTGTCGGTCGGTGGGCAGACCTTCCTGGGCATCTCGCTGCTGATGTTTTTGATGGCCAACGTCGTCACCAGCAACGTCACCGATCAAGACCTCGCTGGCTCGCGACGGGCCGAGCAGCTTCGCAACCGCGAGGAAGTGCCCGCCGACCAAAGCGGTCTCGACGTACACGGTCCCGGCTTCCCGGTGATTTTCTTTCTGCCGAACCTTTCGACGCAGCGGATCTTTGCCAAAGACGAGCCGCCCCAAGTGGACAACCAGCAGAGGCCAGTGGAAGCGAAGCGGGCGATGTACGAGGCGGCCGCGCGGACGGTGGCGATTCTCTCGCACCTGGCGGTGGTGATCGGCATCGTGATGATCGGCTACCGCCACTTCGACAACATCAAGACCGGCATCGCCGCCGCGACGATGTATTTGCTGCTTCCCTACACCGCGCAGTTCACGGGGCGCGTGACGCATGTCTTGCCGGCGGCGCTCTTGGTGTGGGCGGTAGCGAGTTACCGGCGTCCGCTAGCGGCGGGGATGTTGATGGGGTTGGCGATTGGCGTGAACTACTATCCGGCCTTTTTGCTGCCGCTTTGGATCGCCTTCTATTGGCATCGGGGCATGCTGCGGTTCGTGGCCGGTATCGCCGCGATGCTGTTGGTGCTCGTCGGCACGCTCGTCTTTACGTCCGCCGATCAAGCGCAGTTCCTCGCGCATCTGTCACAGATGTTCGGGCTGCGTGCGCCGATCATGGAGAACCTCGAAGGTTTTTGGCAGTACGCCGTGCCGGTTTATCGCATCCCGGTCCTCGCGGCCTTCCTGGCGCTCTGCGGCAGTCTCGCCATCTGGCCGGCGCAGAAGAATCTGGGCACGCTGATGAGCTGCTCGGCGGCCGTGATGCTCGCCACGCAGTTCTGGCACGGCAACGGCGGCGGCGTCTACATGGCGTGGTATCTGCCGCTGATGTTGCTCACGATCTTCCGCCCGAACCTGGAAGACCGCGTCGCGCTGAGCGTGCTCGGCGAAGGCTGGTTCCCGCACCGCCGGCCGCGCCCGATGGACCAAGTCGCGGCCTAGCAGGCTTGCTGCGCGGTAGAGCATACGATCTTGAAGTGTCGCGCCCCTTTAGCCTCCTTCTCGCCCCGTTGGGGCCGGCAGAGGGCCAGCTTGTCCTAATCTCTGGGGCGGGAGAATGCCCGAGGCCGTAGAGAAAGCGCGCGAAGAAAAATCAGTCGCGGCGGGCGTCGATGCTGAGGCTGTTTTTCTGCATGGCGTGCCACTGCCGCCACGCCTCGCGGTTGTAGCCGAAGTTGCGCCCTTCGCTGAGCGCGATCAGCGCCGTCAGCACTTGTTCGTTGTTGAGCGCTTTCTCGATGATCTTGGGGGGCTTGCTGCCAAAGCTGAATCCGCCCGCGCCATTGGCCGAAAAACTGGCGCTCGTCTGGCCGGGACTGCCGACGACGATCTTGAACTTGTGCGTCGTCACCAGCGCGTCGATCAAGGGCGCGACGGCCTCGGGACTTTTCAGCGCCGCCAACGCCACCGCCGCGCGGTTCACTTTCGTGTTGCTCTTGTTTTGCAGCGCGTGGATGTAGAGCTTCACCACGTCGGGGCTGGGCCGATCGACCAAATGATCGAGGCATGTCAGCCGCACTTCATCTTCCGGCTCTTCGAGCGACGCTTCCACCAGCGGCATCAGCGCCGAGCGGTGGTCGATCTGGGCGAGCGTGTTGATCAGCAGCAGTTTGACCTGCGGCCGCTTCTCTTGCTCCAGTAGTTCGGCCAGCGCTGGAATGGCGAACGGATCGCGCACGGCGGCGAACTGGTCGAGCGCCTGTTTCGCCTTGGAGGTCGGCAGCCAGCCGTACCAGCGCTTGAGCTTGCTGTGCCACTCGCGCTGGGCAAGCTCCGCTTTTTGTTCCTGCTCCCAGAGCTGGATTTCCTGCGGCGTGCGGTAGCGGCCTTTGTAGAGCACCATGCCCCGCGCCGTCATCTCCTCGTCGCGCGTCAGCCAGTGCCCCTGCACGCGGCGGTAGCCAAGCGCAAGCCGGGCTTCTTCATGGTCGGGGCTGAGTTCGATGACCCGCTGCAGATGCGAGCGCCGCTTTTCCAGCAGCCGGTTTTGCAGACACCAATCGGCGAGCGCCCAGTGCCCCTCGACCGTGTCGGGATAGGTGGGGCGGAGTTTTTCATACTCGATTTCTTCCGGCGTCGGCTCGTAGACCCGTTCCACGAGCCGCTCATCGAGTGTGATCTGCCCGCCGGCAAGCGGCTGAATCACAAACGTCTCGCGCGGCGACTGGTCGCGGTTGAGCCAGCGGCCTTCCAGACGCCCGCCCGAGCGGAGCACGAAGATTTCGGCCGAGGCCGCGCCGGGCAGTGCTCCCGCAGCCAGTGCTGCGCACAGCCCGACTCGCACGGCTCGTTTTAGGCTCGCCCGTAACATCAGCAAGGATTCTCTTGGGACAGGTGAATCTTTCCGCCTGGGTGCGTAGCGCCTGGCCGCTACGTCTCGATCGGGTTTCGCGAAGTTGGGAGACTTGCTTGTCGATTGAGCCGCCTCCCGAAGGGTGGCGGCGGATTTCCTCCCAAGATCACGCAACTCTAGATAGTATAAATGGTGCTTCGACGCCGTTGCGTAAAAATATTCCGCCGCCGCCCCTCGCCAGGTGGGGACATGCAGACAAACGCAGTTCGGAGAAGTTCGCCGATGAGCCAATCTGCCGACGAGCACCGCCGCCAGGGGCCTCAACAGCTCCGCTGCGCCGTGGTGACGGTCAGCGACACGCGAACGCTTGAAACCGACATGGGGGGCCAACTGCTGGTCGAACTGCTCACGGCGGCCGGGCACCAGATCGTGACGCGCACGATCATTCCCGACGAACCGGCGGCGATGCGGGCGCTGCTAGCCGGTTTTGAGTCGGACGCGGAGATCGATGCAATCCTCATGACCGGCGGAACCGGCATTGGCAGCCGCGACCAGACGTTCGAGACGGTCAGTGCGCTGCTGACCAAGCCGCTCCCCGGCTACGGCGAACTATTCCGCTTGTTGAGCTACCAGGACATCGGCGCGGCGGCGATGCTCAGCCGCGCGGCCGGAGGGCTTTACGGCCGCACGGTGCTACTTACCATGCCCGGCTCCCCCGCCGCCGTCCGGCTGGCGATGGAAAAGCTCATCCTGCCGGAACTGCCGCATCTGGTCCACGAAGCCCGCAAGTAGACCGTGACGGGTGGCAGGGGTGCGCCGCGAGAGCGGAAGCCTCCGAGGCGCAAGAAAGCGGAAAGCGGAAAAAAGGCGGAGGGCGGAGGGCGGAAGGCGGAAGCCCACGGGGCCGTCCTTCCCGCGCCGGCCCGCCTGCGCGGGAAGGACGCGCTCGCGCCGGATTTCCGGGCTTCTGCTCTCGCGGTGCGCCCCCGCCACCCTTGCGCTTCGCCAGTCGAGCCACGCCGCCGGATTGGGCTGGAGCGCGTTGCCGCTTTTGCGTACCCTTCGCCGCTGGGCGGCGCGGCGGGAAGCCGTGCCGGCCGGAAACCGGACCGTCTGCCCAGGGAGGGGCTTGTGCGCAAAGCAGCTTCGTTCGTGCTCATGCTGGTCGTCGCCGCTGGCGGCTGGCTCGTCTCGCAAGGCTACCAGATTGAAGGGCTCGACAGCATCACGCTACGGCCGCCCTCCGAGGCGGAACAACCCGCCGGGCCTGCCGGTCAGCTTACGTCGGCTCCGCTCGTCGCGCGCGACGGCGATACGATCCGCATCGCCTCGTTCAACATCCAGGTCTTTGGGCAGTCGAAGGCGAGCAAGCCGCACGTTATGGAAATCTTGGCGGAAGTGGTCCGCCGCTTTGACATCGTCGCCATTCAAGAAATCCGCTCGTCCGATCAGACGCTCCTGCCGGAGTTCGTCGACTTCGTGAATCAGGCGGGCTGCCAGTACGACTACGTGATCGGCGAGCGGCAAGGCCGGACCGTCAGCAAGGAGCAGTACGCCTTCGTCTTCGATGCGGCCAGCGTCGAAGTCGATCGCGAAGCGGTTTACACCGTGGGCGATCCGCACGACTTGCTGCACCGTCCGCCACTGGTCGCGGCGTTCCGCGTGCGGGGGCCGCCGGCCGATCAGGCGTTTACGTTCTCGCTCATCAACATCCACACCGACCCCGATGAGGTCGATCACGAACTGGACGTGCTCGACGATGTTTTCCGCTCGGTGCGGAATGATGGGCGGGGCGAGGACGACATTATTCTGCTCGGCGATTTGAACGTCGACGACCAGCATCTTGGCGAGTTGGGCGAGGTATCGGGCATCATGTGGCTCATCTCCGGCGTGCCCACCAACACGCGCGGCACAAAGCTCTACGACAACATCGTCTTTCACCGCCAGGCCACGGCCGAGTTCGCCGGCCGCGCGGGAGTGTTTGATCTGATGCGCGAGTTCAATCTCACGATGGACCAAGCGCTTGAAGTTTCCGACCATCTGCCGATCTGGGGCGAATTCTCCCTCACCGAAGCCGGCCGCGCCGGAGCCATCGCCACGCGGCCCGGTGCTGCGGTGCCGCGGTAGAAGTTCTTACGGAGCCGTAGCGCAGCGGGGCTTCGGGGGCTTCCGCTCGCGCGGTGCGCCCCCGCCACGCGACGGCGGTTTGCGTAGCCTGGCGGCCAACGGCGAAAAGCCTACAGCTTAACGCCCGCAGCCCTTTCACCGCCACGGATTGCTCCACTCGCGCCAGTGCTCCAGATACAGCGCACATGCCCGCTGCTGCGGCGCTCGCTCTTCGAGCCACTGCTTCGCTTCGCTCATCAGTTGTTGTTCCGCGTCGAGCGAGAGTTCGCCGACGACGACGCGGCTGCGGAGAAAGACGAAGTAGGTGTCGAGCACGTCGCAGCGGCAGAAGTCGCTGATTTCTTCGATGCGGCCTTGCTCGTAGAGGTCTTGGACCATGTGGCCTTGCATCGCCATCTTGCCGGGCTTGCCGAGCAGGCTTGAGGCGAGGCTCAGCCCGCCGGTGAAGCGCGTCGTGCCGAAGTTCGTTAGCAGTTCTTGCAGGTCGACGTGGGCTTCGAGGTTATAGCGGTTGCGGCGCTGCTCGAAACTTTTGGCGTCGAGGTTGAACCAGCTTGGCACGCTCACGCCATAGCGGAAGGCTGACAGTTCCATCACCGGCAGGTCGAACGTGCGGCCAGCAAAGCTCACCAGCGTCGGGCGGCGGTACTGCTCCCAGCCGCGCCAAAAATGTTCGGTGATGACGTGCGGGCGGAAACGCGGCTCGTCGAGCGAAACCAAGTCGATCAGCCGAAAATCGGCCGCCACTTTCGCCGCCGCCAGCACGATCGGCACATGAAACGTGTACGGCACGAAATCGCTGCCGTACTGCTCGTTTAGCTCCGCACGGTACCGCCGTACCGCTTCTTCGGGGGTGAGTTCTTCCCCCGGATAAAGGAGTCCCGCGATGAGTTGGCCGTCGGCGACGGTTTCCAAATCGCAAACCAAATAGTCCACCGCCTCCGCCATCGCGCTTCCTTGTTCTTCCTGCCTGTCTGAACGTCTGGCCCTGTCCACAAGTGGGGTTGGGCCGGGAGCCGCGCTCCCCGCAGGTAATCGTATCGCTCTGCCGGTTGCCGGAGAACGGGCGCAAAGCGCTGCGAACGGGGGGATTCAAGTTTTCTTGGGATTTTTCCATACCAACGGGCTCTCCGATCGCGCGTAGCATACTAGGTGCATGGTCTTTTCCTCCCGACGTGTCCGTCATGCCTAGTTCTGATCCGCTCGCCCCGGCTCCGGAGCACGAGGCGTTTATCCGGCAGTTCGTCCGCCATCAGCCGCGGATTCACGCCTTTATCGCCACGCTCGTCCCCAACCGGGCCGATGCCGAGGAGATATTGCAGGAAACGAGCATCATCGGCTGGCAGAAGTACGGGCAGTTCACCGTTGGCACGGACTTTGTGAGCTGGATCTGCACGATTGCCCGTTACGAGGTGTTCCGCTTTCGCCGCGAACACCCCCGGCAGTATTTCTTGAGCGAGGAACTGCTCAACGATTTGGCCGATCGGCAGTTGGCGCGCCCCGACGAGCTAGCCGCGCGGCAGCGGGCGCTGGAAGGCTGTCTGCAAAAGCTGCGGCCCGCCGACTGCGATCTGTTCCGCCGCT
>CAYZVT010000054.1:0-10195 GCA_964481585.1 uncultured Pirellulales bacterium | reverse complement strand
AAGCCGTGGCCGCCGAGTTGAACCGGCCCGCCAATACTGTTTACAAGGCGCTGGGACGCATCCGCCGCACCTTGCTCGCCTGCATCCTCCGCACCTTAGCCGCCGAGGAGGTACGCCAATGACCTTCTCAGGCAGAGGGCGTCTGTGGCGATTGCTCGATACGCTTTGCGATGGAAATCTCGATGCCTCGCAAGCGGCGGAACTGGAAACGCTGCTCGCTGCCGAGGAACAGGCTCGGGAACAGTACATCGCTTATCTCCAACTCCATAGCCTCGCGCGCTATGTGACGTGGCCCGAACCGGAGCCGGCAGCGGCGTCGATCGCGCCGTCCTCTTGGCCGAACGCGCTTTGGCAGCGGCTACAAACGCCGCTGGGCTTTTCGCTGCTGGTCGCTTCGATCACCTGCGTTTCGCTGCTCTTGACGTTCGTTCAGATTCCGCTGCCAGAACAAGCTGCCGAGAAACAAACGGCTTCCGTCGCCCGCTCGGCCGCGCAGCCGGTTGTGGCGCAATTGGCCGGAATGGCCGACTGCCGCTGGGCCGATGCATCGCAAGCCCCAGAGCCGGGGGCCGAATTGCGTGCAGGGCAACTGCTCAACCTGGTAAGCGGGATGGCGCGCATTCGCCTCCGTCGCGGCGCGACGGTGCTCGTGCAAGGCCCGGCGCGGCTGCGCCTCGGATCGGCCGACGCGGTGCGGCTGAGCGAAGGCCGACTGCTGGCCCATGTGCCTGCGGAAGCCGTGGGATTCGCCGTGCAGACGCCGCATGGTGCGGTGCAGGACTTGGGCACTGATTTCGGCGTCGTCGTCGCGCCCCGCCGCGCGACGCAGGTGCATGTTTACGCCGGTCGCGTGCGCGTTCTCGACGCCGCCGATCCGGCGCAGGGGCAGATCGTCAGCACGGGCGAGGCATGGCAGTTTGGCGAAGGCGTCGCGCGCGGCGGCCGCGCCATCGCCTTCAATGCCGGCTATTTTCCCCAGCGGCGCATGCTGCGAGAGCGGCTTGCCTCGCGTGCGTCAGACGAGAGCGAGCCGAGCCGCCAAGTGCTGTATCTGCGCGGCGAACGAGCGGCGTCGGACGCGGGAGCGGAGAGCAGCCTCCGTGACGACTCCCCACGGGCGCACACGCTGCAAAGCCTAAACGGCCCGTTGCTGGTGTCCGACGTGGCGCGGCCGACGTTGCCCGACGGCACCGCCAACACCGGCTCGCTCCAGCTTCTCCGCGATCAGCAGCAGTATTTGGTCGTGCCGTACGCGCCGGCGCTGAACCTGGGCGGGCAGGCGGTCACGGTCGAAGCCTGGGTCAAGCTGGCGACGCTCGGCGAGGCCTCGCAACATGCCTCGCGGCAGTATCTCTTCCACCAAAAGTCTTTGGCAGGGGCGAGGGATGGGGAAGCCGGCCTCACGATCCTCGTTGCCGCTGGTTCGATGAATCGTTCTCGTCAGCCCAGCTCCGGTCGTTGCCTGTTGGCCTACTACGGCTATGGTCGAGGGATGTGCCGCATCGTCAGCCGGCTGAAGATCGAGGATCACCAGTGGCATTACGTCAGTGTCAGCCTCGACCCAGCGCGGGGCGTGGTGCGCTTTGTGTTGGACGACGAGATCGACCAGCAACGGCGGCGTCTTCCGCCGCTCCTCGCGTCATACGCCCCATGGATCGTGGGCGCGCACATCGACCGCAATGGGAAGATCGACGCCTACTTTGATGGGCACCTGGACGAGTTGCGCATCACGCGCGACTACCTTCCACTTGAGGCGCTGCTTCACCGGGCTGCCTACTCGGCCCCGGCCTCGTCGCTCGACTTGGATTAGACACGCTATGGCAAATTCGAACCTTCACACTTTGACACGCTCGAAGTTGGATTAGCAAGGAGTGATGCGATATGGCTCTCTGGAACGGCCGTGGTGCCGGCAACCGGCTCCGCCGCAACTTATCGCTGACGGCGGCGATCGCGCTGCTCGCTTTGCTCGGGGGTAACTCGACGTGCGAGGCGGGCTACGTCAACTATCTGCGAGGCCTCGATCCGCTCAACTACTGGCGGCTCGAAGAAGCAAGCGGAGCCGCGGCGGATCTCGGCAGCAACAACCGACCCGGCACCTACGGCAGCGCGGTCGTGCGACGCGGGGATGGGGTGCCGCACCGTGGCTTCTTGCCCTCGAACTATGCCGCCCAATTCACGACCGACGCCGATGGTAACGCCAATAACGCCGGCGTCAGTATGGGCAACTACGCGCCCGTGACTGGTGCCGGCGCCCGCACCATTCTAGCCTGGATCAATCCCAGCGATCTCAGTGGAGTCCACGCGATCGTCTATTACGGGAGCGAATCCAATGGCGATCGGTTCCGCCTCCAAACGATGGGCGACCGGCTGGCGCTCGATGTCCATACGCGTTTTCGTCTCGGGTCGGTGCCGTTGCAGCTTGATCAGTGGTATCTCGTCGGCCTGACCCTTCCTAGTGGTGGTCGCATTCACAACGCCCAACTCTGGATTAACGGTCAACGCGACACCGGCGCCACCTCGGAGGGGAGTGGCGGGATGGTGTCGACCGGGAGCAACCGACCGTTCCTCATCGGACGCCATCCGGGGGCGAGTTTCGACTTCCAAGGCGTGATTGACGAAGTGGCGGTTTTCGACCGCGTGCTGACCGCCACCGAAATGCAGCAGCTCTACCAGTCCGCCTTTGCCGCGCCCGAGCCGGGCACGCTCGCCCTGGCCGCACTAGGGTTGATCGGGTGCTTCGCCTGGCAATTGCGGCGTCGCACGGCGAAGCGACGGCGGTAGACAAGGCGGAGCGGTCGTTTCTCCTCCACAGTTCGGGGCTCCTCGCATGCGACGATCACACGGTTTTACCCTGGTGGAACTTTTGGTGGTGATCGCCATCATCGGCATGCTCATCGCGCTGTTGCTGCCCGCCGTCCAGGCAGCCCGCGAGGCGGCGCGGCGGACGCAGTGTGCCAACAACTTTAAGCAGATCGGCCTGGCGCTGCACAACTACCACGGCACGTGGGGCTCATTTCCTCCCGGTTCCACCGAACTGCATCCGACCGGCGGCTCGGAGAAGTATGGCTACGCTTGGCCGACGTTTCTGTTGCCGTTCCTCGAACAGCAGAACGTCTACGAGCAGATCGACTTCAAGCTCGACGGTTGGGCGGCCCGAAATGCCAACGGCACGCGGCTCAGTGGCGTCTCGTTCCCACCATTCTTTTGCCCCTCTAGCCCCTGCCCAAAGTTCACCAACGGCCGCAATCTTCTCACCGAGACCGGCAAGGAAATTTTCATCGGTACGGTGGTCGGCATCGCCGGAGCGATTCCCGACACGGCCGGCCGCACGCGGCACGATCCGAGCACCGTTAGCCCCGACTCGCGCCATGCCTGGAACGGAACCTTTTTCGCCAACGGAGCGGTCCGCATGGCGGACCTGCGCGATGGAACAACCAACGTGATGGTCGTTGGCGAAACCTCCGACTGGGGCCATTTTGTCGGCAAGCCCCACATCCGCTACGACATTCGCGGCCAATACCCGCACGGCATCACGATGGGCAATGAGCGGAGCAGTGAAAAACGGGTGTTCAACACCACCGTCGTCCATCTTTACCCGCTCAATTCCAAAATGGCCGACGGCGGTCAAAGCTCCAACGAAAAGATGCGCGGCACGAACTACGACAATAATCTTCCCGTCCAATCCGCCCATCCCGGCGGCGCCTTCGTGCTGATGGGCGACGGCTCGGCCCACTTCCTCCAAGAGGGCCTCGACTTCGACCTCTACCGATCACTGGCGATCCGCGACAGCGGCCAGTTGAAGGACTGGTAAAAGAAAGCGGAGGGCGAGAAAGCGAGAAAGCGGAAAGCGAGAAAGCGGAAAGCGGAAAGCGGAAAGCGGAGGAAAGGCGGATCGGAGCCAGGACGTTTCCACGGAACTGGCTTGACGCTTCAGCTATCCTGGCATTGCTCTAGCTCGGCAAAGAGGCTTTCGCAGAGTGCGAGGTAGCGCTGCGCGGGGAAGTGCTCCAGATTCATGCCCAGTGCGCCGAGCGAGGCGAGCAGATAGCCTTGCGCGTCTTGCGGCTGGCACTGAACGAGTTGGCAGTGGGCGTCGAGTTCGCGGCGCAGTTGCCCCCGTGGCAGATTGCTTGAGGAAGCAAACTTCAGCAGATCGAAAAAAGGCCGGCCTGCCGTCGCCGCGCCGGCCCAGTCGATGACGTAAAAGCCGTGCCCGGTGCGGCCGCTTGCGCGGTTCCACGGCAACAAAAAATTGCCGAGCCAGAGATCGGTATGCTCAAGCACCGTGACCGGCTGCCAGCGGCCGTCGGCCAACCGCTCAAGAGCCTGCTCCGCTGCGCTGCGCAGCGGCTGCGCCAATCGCCCATCGCTGGCGACCGCTTCCAGCGGGGCAGCGACTGATTGTTGTGGGTGTGCCGCATCGGCTGCCGGGCGCCGCGTGTGCCCGGCAACGCCGCGCAGCCACACCAGGACGCGGCGGCGCAGCAGACGCTTTTGCATCGCGCGCCGCAGCCGCCAAGAGCTTAGCGCGCGCTGCAGCGGCCAGATGGCGTAGCTTTGCCCCCCAAAATCGCCGCTGGCCACCGGCTGGAGCACGACCCTTCCTAGCTCGCCGAGCTGCGCACGAGCTTCCGCCGCGCGCGCGACCGAGCGAGCGACGAGCGCTGGGTTCACGGCGTTCGAGAGAATCAGCACGCCCTGTTGGCCGCTGCGTCGGTCGGCGACGTACGACTTGGTCGGATCGTCGGCCACATCATAGGCGCTGCCGCCGCGCGTGATCGGCTTGCTCTGAGCAAGCGTCCACCGCGCCGAACTCCCCGCATTGAGCTGGTCGAGCAGCTCCGCGTGCAGCGCGGCAATATTTTCCAGCGGCGGGGACGCCCCGCGAGCGAGAGCCATTTTCGTGAGTCGCTTTCTCGTTTTCGCTGCGTGCCGGTCGGTGTCCAGCACCCGTGCGCCGAGCAATTGGGGTGGCGGGGGCGGCCCGCCGAAGGCGGAAGCCCCCGAGTTCCTCGCTCTGGCCTGGATTCCCGTCTGCGCGGCAGTGACGCGCGCTCTGCTGACCGCTGACGGCCCGCCCTTCGGGGGCTTCCGCTAGCGCGGTGCGCCCCCGCCACCCAAAGGTGCTCGGTGCCCGTCCGCACTTGCCAAGCCAGCAGTGGCACGCCTTGCGGCCTTTGCCCAGTTTAACGGCTCGGCGCAGCCCGTCCAGCCGCCGTCGGTGAGGACCGGGCCGACGCCGAAGAATAACGGGTTTAGGTAAGGCCGAATTGGGAAAGCTGTAAACTTCTCGCAGCCGGGCAACCGAAATAGACAGTCGTGCAGCGCCGCAGCTTGCGCTGCTGTGGAGGCACCTACGCGAGCGGGAGGAAAAGCTCCTCCCCCGCACCTCGACGGCGGACCAAGGAAGGTTTCCCGTGCCCAAGCTCGCTATTGTCATTCCTGCACTGGGCGGCACCGAACTTCTGGAAGAAGGGCTGGTCTCGGTGTTGCAACACCGCCCGGCCGACGCCGAAGTGCTCGTCGTGCTCACCGAGCCGTACAGCGACCCCTACGATCTGAAGGACGAGCTGCGCTTCACCCTCGCGCCGCGCGGAGCAGGGCTGGTCGAGTGTCTGCAACTTGGGCTAGAGGCCGCGCAAGCGCCGCTCGTCCACTTTCTCGCCGCCGGGCGGCGCGTGGAGGAAGACTGGGCCGAGCATGCGGTGCGCTGCTTCGATGATCCGCTCGTCGCCGCCGTCGTGCCGCTTACGGTGGCAGCCGATCAGGCCGGTGGCGCATTCGCGGGAATCGAATACTCCGCCGGCGGTCGTCGCCGTCGGCACATCCACCAATCCCAGAGCCGTGCTGAGCATATCCTTGGCCCAGAGCTGCGTGGCGCCTTTTATCGTCGCGCGGCGCTCGAAGCGGTCGGCGGCCTGAGCGGCACGGTCGGCGATGCGCTGGCTGATGTGGAAATCGCCCTGGCGCTGCGGCAGGCCGGCTATCGCGTGGCGCTCGCTCCCGATTCGCTCCTTCATGCACCCGCCGGTGAGCCGGCGCGCGTCGGCGCGCTGCGCGGGGGGCTGTATGCCGAACGGCTGTTTTGGCGCAACATTCCGGCCTGCGGCTGGCTGCGGTCGCTGCTCGCCCACCCGTTTTCGCTCGCGGCAGAAGCCGCTCAGTCTGGCCCCGCAGCGCCGCTCCATTTGCTCGGCCGGCTCCTCGGCGCATCGCAACTCTCGCTGCACCGGGCACAGCGCAAACAGCTCATCGAGCTGCATCAACAGCCGCCGGCGCTCCGCCCTGCTTTGCAAGACGACAACACCCGCCGCTTCGATGCCGCGCATGCACCGGCCAGCCCGCCGCATGCGCGGCCGGTCGAAGCGCGCACCCGCACCGACGCCTTGCGCTAGCGCGCCCAGGCGGCAGGGTGCCGGGGGCGCACCGCGAAAGCGGAAGCCCCCGTTGAGCCGGCATCCGTCCTTCCCGCGCAGGCGGCAGACCAGAACAGAGCGAGGAATACGGGAGCTTCCGCCTTCGGCGGTGCGCCCCCGGCACCCGGAACTTCTGGGAGCTACTACGCCAGCACGGCGAGGGGCTGCGACGCTTCGGCGGCCGGTTCGGCGTGGGGCATGTCGAGCGCGCGCGGATAAAAAAGCTCGCGCAGCGCGCGGAACAGCCGCAGGGCTTCTCCCTCGGCCTCGTCGCGGCGCAGCTTTTCTTCGAGCGCCGTAAAGAGCCACTCGCCTTCCGGCCAGCGGACGTGCATCACTTTGGCGCAGTCTTCAAAAAGCTGGTAAACGCGAGCCCGCGTGACGTTCATTGCCTCGGCCTGGGAACGCACGCTCTGCGTGGGGCCGTCGATCCCCAAGCGTCCCGCCGCCAGTTGGGCAACGCTCGGGCCGAGGTCGTTTTCGATCTGGGCAAGCATCGGAAGCGCCAGCGCCTGTCGAATCTGTTCCCGCGAGAGCGCTGCGAACTCGCCGAGCGCTTGCAGAATCCACTGCTCAAGCGGCTGAATGAATCGCGGCTCCAGCCGCACGCTGAGGTGCCCGGCTGCGGCGCTGCCGGACATGCCCGAAAGCGACCGGTAGACGAGCGAAAAGACTTCCAGCACCACGCGGACCCGCTTCTCGCCGTGGGTTTTGAGCTGGCGAATTTCAGCTAGTGTCAAATCCGCGTACGCGCCCAGCGGCGTGTTCCAGATCACCGTGGGCAGCGCTTGCAAGGTCGGGGCGAGCCGGCCGAGCTTGAGGCCTTCTAGCCCATGCTGCTTGACCGCCTCGCGCCACTCGACCCACAGCGCTTCGGAGGCGTTCTCGGGATCGAAGCGCGTCTCCGGCTCGGCGGCCGGCGCGGCGGCGACAGGCTCGGCGGCTATCGCGGCTCCCGGCGGCAGTTCTTGCGTCGCCCGTTCAAGCAGCGTCAGCAGCGAAGCGAGCTTCTTCTGCCCGATGCCCGGCGTCGCCAGCAGTTCGGGAAACGGCCTGTCGAGCAGTTCCCCCAGCGGCAGACCGAGAAAGGCGAGTGGCAGCCGGCGATCGCTTGCCAGTGCCCAATAGGCGACCGGCTTGTCGAGCCGATCGGCGTAGCGCGGTTCGAGTAGCGTGCGCCGCAGACTCTCAAACCGTGTGACCAGTCGAAATTCTTCGACCGTCGAAGGTTTTTTCAGGTTCATTTTCATGGCAGGATTCCGTCTGCACCCGGTCCAGACCGCCAGCGGCTCGGCCGCAGGGGCAAAGGAGCGGAGCGCGTCGGAGGCGCAGAGCGCGCACCGGCGCGGCAGAAGGGGAAATCGAGGCGGGAGGTAGAAGGTCTGTTCCGAAGGTCCCACCCCGGGAAAACGGCCGCTGGCCGCCAGGGTGGAAATCGCCCGGCGAGGCACCAACTTTGGGGGCTGCGCGCGGCCAATTCCATCTCATTTTTGGCTACGCCGCTCTGCCAGTCAAGCGGTCTTCCGCAGCTTCGGAAAGGGGCAGTCGTTGCTAAAGGTCTAGTCCAATAACGACTTAGCGTTCTTTCCCGCTTCCGCGGCAGCTGTTGGCGCAGCGCGGCCGAGAAAAGGGTGCAGAGCGGTGGTTTTCGAAGACGAAAATTTTCTCCGCAGTACGTTGACACCGCTTGGGGCGGTTGTTAGTTTATTGAGACCTGAAAGCGGTTTTCGCTTTCGTGTCTTTCGAGGAACGCCAGTGCAAGCAGTTTGAGAGCGCCTTTTTCTTCCCTCCTGGGTGGCGATGCCTCCCGGGTGGCGCCGATTGAGTCTCAGACTGTTTTTCTTTGAGCACGGCCTCTCATTCCTCGCTCTCTTTTTGCGTCCTCTGCAGGGCTTGTTGCGCGCCGCCGCGATGGGCCGTGATCCGTTTCGACTTCGCGCGCGCTGGCTTCTTTTCCGGCCACCCCGCGCGACGCCGAGCGAAGTCGCTGTTGTTCTGAACTTCTTTTTAATCGTTTGCTAGGAAACGCCAGTGCAAGCGTGTTGAGAGCCGAAACCTCCTGCCCCCGCGGCGCGCGAGCGTCCGCGCGTGGGGCCAGAGCTCTCCTTCTTCCAACTCGTTCTTGCTTTCAGTAAGCGCGAGCGCACGCGGCTCTCTTCTCGTTCCTAGCTTCTTCACGATTCACTCGTCCGGCTCACCTTTGCGCCGTCGGCGCGGTCTGAGCGGACGCCCCAGGACCAAGGCTCTTTAGCTCCGAGGCAAGAAAATACCCATGCGACGGTACTTGCGATCCCTGCTGTGGCTCGTCTTCGCGGCGAGTTTTCCCCCGATTGCCGTGGCCCAGGCCGCGCAGCTTGGCGCCAGCCCGGCCACTGCGGCCCGTTCGGTCGATGCGATTGTCGACAGCGGCGCAGCGGGCGGCCCCGGCCTGTACTGGATCGACCCCGACGGCCCCGGCGGTGAGCGCCCGTATCAGGCGTACGTCGAGATGCCGAGCCGGTTTGTCAGCCGCTATACGCACCAGAAGGCCAGCCTTCGGTTGCAAGGCGACGCCGCGCCGCTGCTCTCGGGCGTCGAGCAACCGCTCCGCGAGGCGTCGTCGCGTCGCCCGCTGCCGATTCGTCACACGGCGGCCGTCTCCTACGGCGTGAAGGCGGCGAATCTGGCGGAGGAACTCGTGCAGCCGGAAGCCGAGGACACCTGGGCAAAGATGAAACAGTACGTCGAGCGCGGCGCGAGCCAGGGCTTTTGGGATTCGCCGGGCGAGGCCGTATTGGCCTGGGTGCCGGTGCTGTACCACCTCCGCTTCTACACTCCCGACGGCCGCTTCGCGTTCGAGCCGGATGGCCGCGTCGCCGCTCCGCTTTCCGACGAGCAGCAACTCGCGGCGCGCGAGCAGGTAGAGAAGGACTACGCCAACCACGGCCACGGCATGACCGGCGCGACTGGCGGCGAACAGTTCATCGCCTACGTCCAGCAGCGTCTTGCCATCGCCCGCCGGCAAGCCGCCTCGTCGCCGCTGATGAATCTGATGGCGGTGGTGGGGCTTGTCGGAGCCTGGGGCGTCTGGAGCTACGCCGCCGACAAGCGTCCCCGCGAGGTGGCCGTGGAACAAAAGCAAGCTATCCGGCCGATCCACCATCGCCGCAGCAGCTACCGCCAAAAACTCTACCGCAGCGACTTCTTTCCGCTGCGGACGCCTCCGGCCGTGGCCTTCAGCGGTCGCACGGCAGTGCAAGGCGGCCGCATCCGCATGTTGCCGCGGCGGTAAGCCGACCCGCCGCCGAGACGATCTCCGAGCACTCGCCAGCCCTTCCACGCTCTCCCGCCCACCCCGTCGCAGTGGGCGCCGAGCGCGGAGGGGCTGCGGCGTTTGAGCCGGGCCATCGGGCGTGCCACTGCGGGCTTACCTCTAGGGGTGCCACTCTCTGGCTTGCCCAGCAGTGCGCTCCGAGTGTCTCGTACGATCTGCGACACGATAAAGCCAGAGTTCCAGAATGAGCACTGCTGGACAAGCCAGAGAGTGGCACCCAGCGAGTGAGCGGCTAACCGGCCTGAAGGCCGTGGGCGAAAAGGCTTTCGCCGTCGCTGTACGTATTGTCCCGCCACGTTTTGCTTCTCCCATGCTCGACCGTCGCGACAAGTTTTGCATTCTCGGCGCAGGCTCCTCGGGGCTGACGGCGGCGAAGAATTTTGCGCAGGCCGGGATTCCGTTTGATTGTCTGGAGCGCGAGGACGACGTCGGCGGCAACTGGTACTATGGCAAGCCCGCCAGCAGC
>CAYZVT010000053.1:0-17261 GCA_964481585.1 uncultured Pirellulales bacterium | reverse complement strand
CCGCTGCAACCAAAGTCTCCGGTCCCAAATTACTTCACGGCCTCTGACGGCTGACGGCTGACGCTTCCGTGCTACCGGACGCGCCCTCTACGGCCGCAAATCCGGCACGCCGATCTCGCGGCCGTAGGCGGCGACGAGTTGTTCGGGCGAACAGCGGTAGCTCCGCTGGAGGCTCTCTTGCCAAGTAAGCCCTTCTTTCAGCCCTTCGATGAACTGCACGAATGCCTGAGGGTCGGTGCGGATCATCAAGTCGCACAGGCCCGACGCCACGCCGTACTGCCAGGTGGCAATCCCTTCTTGGCGGCTCAGCAGGCCGTCCAGGCTGCGCGTCTCGCGCAGCAGGGCGTGGGCGAGCTTGCGGCTGTTGGGCACGGCGCTGCTCGCGGGGACGAGCGACTGCCCGATCCACTCGGCCAGCCCTTCGTTGATCCACGTCGGCAATCGCACGGGCGTCTTGTAGCGATGCAGAAAGCCGTGGCTCGTTTCGTGGACGAGCATGTGGGCGAAATCTCCCGCCCGTTCGCCACGGTAGCAGGCCATGATGACTTCGCCCTCGCACTTCTGATGGCAAAGCCCATACGTCTCCGGCCCCGGAGCGTGCTGCATGAACTCCTGTTCAAAGGCGACAAATTGCGCGCGCTCGGCAAACGCGACCACCAACGCCTTACCGCGCCACACGCGCGCCTTCGCCGGCAACCGGAACATTTTGGCGAGCATTGCGTGCATGGCGTCGAGGTGGCGCACGTAAGGCCCGACCTGCCGCGCCGGGATGTTCGTACAAAACAAAAAATGCTCCGTCTCGTGCAGCGTCACGGTTGGAAACCGCCGCTCGATCTGCTCGACAAGCTGCTTTAGCTCGGCCACGGTCGAGCGGTGTTCCGTCTCGCTCAGTTCCGGCCACGGCTCGATGCCGTGCACTTCGAGCCGCGCCAGCCAGCGCTGGTGGCTTGCCAAAACAATCTGAGCCCGCGCCTCGGTGAGCAGCCTGGCGCGGCGCGCCGGGCGCGCTGCGCTCTGGTCGTTCGGGCCGCTCGCGGCGTAGACCGTCTCCCCCTTGCGCAGCACGCGCTTGATGGCGGGGATGCCGAGCATCCGCTGGCGGCGGTCGAGTTGCTCCACGCGGAGCAGCCGCGCTTGGCCGGTTTTCGCGTCGCGCACGACGCGGAGCAGCTTGACGTCCTTGAGCGGCTGGCCCTGCTTCGGCTCAACATCGACCGACAGCCCTACCACCTGATCGAGCCGATCAACCACCGCGACCGGCGGCGCGGGAGCCGGCGCCGGCGCGGGAGCCGGCTCTGGACTGGGACTCGGATCGGAGGGCGGCTCGCGCCGTGTGATGAGCGTGTAGTCGCCCAGCCGGGGCTGCGCGCCGATCGCCTTGCCGACGGCGTAGTCCTTCACCACGTCGGTAATGACAACGCGGCCGATCGCTTCGCTGCCCGCCGTGAGCCGATGCAAGGTGCCGACGTCGCCGATCTGGACGCCGCTCGTGTCGGTGATGTTCAGCTTGCAGAAATTATTGATGACCTCGACCACCAGCGCGCGCACCGGCTCAGCCGGCGCGGACTGTGCTTGCGCAACGTGCCCCGGCTGAAAGAGCGCCGCCAGTAGCAGCATCAGCAGTGCGCGTTGAACGGTCGATTCGGGCATACCGGCAGCGATTCGGAAACGGCCGGTTCCAGGCAGTTTGCCCAGAAGAAGGCCAGGGCCAAGGCTCGCGACGAGGGGCGAATGCCGCCGGAGCATCATAAATTCTGAGGTAATTTTCGTCAAACTCTCCCGCCCTATCCTCCGCTGTTTGCCTGCCATTGCCGCGCCGCGGCCACTGCGGCACAATTGACCGCATGAAAGACCTCCAGCACGAAAGCCTGTCCCACGACCCGGTGCATGGGTATATCCCGTTCATTTCCTCAGTCAATGGAGATCGGGAAACGGCCGAACGGGACATCATCGACCATCCTTGGATTCAGCGGCTGCGGCAGATTCACCAGCTTCAAACCGCTTGGTGGGTTTATCCGACGGCTGAGCATACCCGCTTCCAGCACGTCGTCGGTTCCATGCACCTGGCCAGCCGCGCGACTGACGCCCTCTACGAAAGCCTCCTCCGCGTCTGTCCCGACTTGCCGAGCCGGGGCTACGTCGAATGCCTGATACGGATGGCGGCCCTGCTGCATGATGTGGGGCATGGACCCTTCGGGCACTTTTTGGATGAGCATTTTTTGCGCGGCTTTGGCCTAACGCACGAGATTCTCGGGGGGGCGATCATCACCGGCGAACTCCGGCAACTGCTCGGCGGCATTCGTCGCAACCCGAACAGCCGCCTGGAAGACGGGGAGCAACTTGACCCCGCGCAAATCGCCTTTTTGATTACCCGTCCGCAACTCGACGACGAGCGGCTGGCCGCGCTGGCTGGTGATGCTCCGCAGCCTGTTTTGCGGCATTTACACGGTCGATAATCTCGACTTTGTTCTCCGCGATGCCTTCATGTCCGGCTATAGCAGCCAAGCCTACGACCTCGACCGGCTGCTCCGCTACAGCTTTTATAGTGACGCGGGACTCACAATCCACCGACGCGGGATCGACGCGCTAGTGCGGTTCATCCGCGTGCGGAGCGAGCTGTTCCGCGCGATTTACTTCCACCGCACGGTGCGGGCGATTGATCTGACGCTCTCGGACCTGTTCGCCGCCAGCAAGGGCTATCTGTTCCAGGGCAACCCGCTCGAAAACCTGGAAGCCTATCGCGGCTTTACCGAGTGGTCGCTGCTGGTGGATGTCTCGCGCTGGCACAAGAGCGACGAGCCTGCGCAGCGCGAGCTGGGCCTGCGCTGGCAGAGCTTTTTGGCCCGCAAGGTCGAATGGACAACCGCCTGCGAGCGCAATCTCGTTTTCGTGGCGGCCGACACCGAATCAGCGAGCATCTTTAGCGACCCCGAGACGGTCGAGGCGCGGCTGCGCAAGCGACTGCCTGACCGCTTTAGCGATTGGCCGCTGCGGATCGACCTGCCGCGCCATATCCACCGCCCGAACGCGCTGGCCGCTTCGTCGGGGCAAAACTTCCTGTTCACCCCCGCCCACAACCGCACGCGGCCGTTGACCGACGATCAGGTGTTTCGCCAGCTTCCGCTAAGCCAGCGCATCTGCCGCGTCTACGCCCGCAAAGATGCCGAGCCGGCCTTCAGCGCCGCGATCTCCGATGCCCTCGACGAGCTAATCGGCCCCGCCGCCAGCGACGATCTGACGAATATGTGAAAGACGCGGCGCGAAGTGTTGCGGCACCCCCTAAACGCCCGCCGCCGCAGAGGGTAAGATGGCTGCGGGCTGCGAGCTACAGGCTACAAGCTGTAGGCTGTAAGCGGAAAGCGGAAAGCCGGTGGCGGTCTTGCCCCCGTCATTCCCGCGCAGGCGGGAATCTAGAGAGGGCGCGTTACGGTAGCCTCGGACCGGCTAACCGGCCTGGCGGCCTCGGGCGAAAAGATGCCTCGACAGTCGCTACCGTGAACCGAAGAATCGCCGCAGCCCGTAGCTTGCAGCTTGTAGCCCGCAGCCCCCCGTCCCTCGTCTCTTGTCCCCCGTCCCTCGTCCCCAGCCCCCAATGCCCCCTCATGTCCGACCTCTACGAAAACCCTCTGATTAGCCGCTATGCCTCAGCCGAGATGAGCAGGCTTTGGGGGGCGCAGCGGAAGTTTCGCACTGGGCGGCAGCTTTGGGTGTGGTTGGCCGAGGCCGAGCGCGAGCTGGGCTTGCCGATTCGGGCGGAGCAGATTGAGCAGCTTCGGGCGCACCTGGACGACATCGACTTTGCCCGTGCGGCCGAGCATGAGCGGAAGCTGCGGCATGACGTGATGGCCCACGTCCACACCTACGGCGACGTCTGCCCCGACGCGCGGCCGATCATCCATCTCGGCGCGACAAGCTGCTTTGTCACCGACAACACCGATCTGCTGCTGATACGCCAGGGGCTGACGCTCATCCGCGACCGGCTGGTGAAGGTGATCGACCATCTGGCGCGGTTTGCCGCCGAGCAGCGTGCACAGCCCTGCCTTGGCTTTACGCACATGCAGCCCGCCCAGCCGACGACCGTCGGCCGCCGGGCGTGTCTGTGGGCGTACGACCTGGTGCAAGACCTGGAAGAAATCGAGCATCGCTTGGCGACGCTCAAGGCCCGCAGCACGAAGGGCACCACCGGCACGCAGGCCAGTTTCCTACAACTGTTTGACGGCGATCACAAAAAAGTGCGGCAGCTGGAAAAGCTCGTCGCCCAGAAGATGGGCTTTGACGCCACCTACGCCGTCACCGGGCAGACCTACTCGCGCAAAGTCGACGCGCAGGTGCTCGACGCGCTGGCCGGCATTGCCGCCAGTTCCCACAAGGCGGCGACCGACATCCGTCTGCTCGCCAGCCGCAAAGAAGTCGAGGAGCCGTTTGAAAAGCATCAGATCGGCTCGTCGGCGATGGCCTACAAGCGGAACCCGATGCGCTCGGAGCGCATCTGCGGACTCGGCCGCTTCGTGATGAGCTTGCAGACCAGCCCGAACCAGACGCTGGCGACCCAGTGGATGGAACGCACGCTCGACGATAGCGCCAACCGGCGACTCGTATTGCCGCAGGCATTCTTGGCGGTCGAGGCGCTGCTGATTTTGTATCAGAACGTCGCCAGCGGCTTGGTCGTCTACCCGCGCGTGATCGAAAAGCATCTGCGCGAGGAACTGCCCTTCATGGCAACCGAAAACTTCTTGATGGCGGCGGTGGCTGCCGGCGGCGACCGGCAAGATTTGCATGAGCGGATTCGCCAGCACAGCCAAGCGGCGGCGGCGGTCGTGAAAGAACAAGGCGGCACCAACGATCTGCTTGACCGCCTCGCCCGCGACGAAGCCTTTGCCGGAGTCGATCTACAGGCCGCCGCCGATCCCCACTCGCTCGTCGGCCGCTCGCCCGAACAGGTCGACGATTTCATCGCCGAAGTCATCGAGCCAATCCGCCAGCGCTACGCCGGCACCGAGGTCAGCGATGCCGAGGTCCGCGTCTAGCGCCCGGCATGGGTGGCGGGGGCGCACCGCGAGAGCGGAAGCCCCCGAGGCGCCCGGCGTCATTCCCGCTCAGGCGGGGAGCGCATCGGACAGCGGCGGAGCGGCCGTGGGCTTGAAGATCGAATACCTGGATTCCCGCCTGCGCGGCGTGACGATCGGGGGCTTCGCTTCGCGTGCGCCCCCGCCACGCTGTGGCTGGGCTTTTAGATCAGATCGAGCGGCGACTTTTTGCGGCGGCGTTTGCGGCTGCATTCGGCGCAGATGCCGTTGATGATGAAGCGATGGCCGGTGACGCGGAAGTTATGCTCCCGCCCGACCGCCTCGCGCAGCCGGAGCAGATCATCGCTTTGGAACTCGATCAGGTCGTTGCACTCTTGGCAGTGCAGATGGTCGTGCTGGGGATAGCCGTAGTCGTGCTCGTAGACGGCCCGCCCGCCGAGATCCATCTTTTTCAAGAGGCCCGCGTCGACCAACTCGGACAGCCCCCGGTAGACGGTCGGGCGGCTGACCTTCTGCTCGCCGGCCAACTCGGTCAGATCGCGGAGTAGGTCGTCGGCGTCAAAATGCTCGTGACGGCGAAAGACCTGCTCGACGAGCGTCCGCCGCTGCTGCGTGATCCGCTTGCCCTTGCTTTGCAGGTATTCCTCAAAGCGTTCCAGCGGCGAAAGCGCGACCTCCACCGAGCCGAGTGCGAAATTGTCCGGGGAGTTGTCGACCGCCATCGAAAAAGCCGCTTGTTGAGACAAGACGGGCTGCGAAATGCAGCCAAAAATGCGAAAAAGTGCGCGATTGCGTCGTCTTGTTGATTCTAGAAGGCGGCCCCGGACCAAGCAAGGGGCGAAAGGCCAATAGGCTGTGGGCTATCGGCTACGACTAAGCAGCTTCCAGCCCGTAGCTTCCAGCCTACAGCTCATAAGCGAGAACCCGTCTTAGCCGATTTCATCAAGTAGTCGGTCGAGGGCGGCGTTGAGCTTATCGTCCGTCTCATAGCTGCCGTCGGCGATGGCGGCTTTGATCGCGGCGACCCGTTCGTGGCGGATGTCGCTGATCTCGTGCATCTGCGCGGCCAGCCGCGCGGCGTCGGAGATTTCGAGCTGGTCGCTCGTGCTCGATGCTGACTGGGGGCGTTGCTGCGGAGCGCTGCGCTGGTTGTGCGGTGAGCTAACCGACTGCGGGCCGTGAACGTGTGCGGGTCCGTAAATCTGCATGGTATCTCTCCCCGGCGACGGGCGATCGGGATCGGCGGGACGCTGCGAATCGTTGCGGGGCGTCATCGTCACCATCTCGCGCGGCGCGCTGTGAATTTGAAGGGACCGGAATCCTGCCGGAAGATGAGCGACGGAAGGCACTCACGGGCGTTGAGCGGCGGTTCATGTTCCTCGTCTGCCCTGGCACGAAAGGCCATGAAACGGGGGCGGAGGAACCTCCTTGCGAACTGCGCTCAAACGATCGTGACGAACTTGCTCTCCGTCTTCCAACTTTGGTTCGGTTGTCTTCGCCGGCGCCGCATTCCGTGTCATGAAGGGGATCGACCTCGCGGACGCTAACCAAGCGTGGCACAGGCATCATCGGCAGCGCCGCGCGCCGGCGTTGAAGAATCTCGCAGCACCTCCTTCTGCTCGTTTTAAGAAGCGGCGTTTCGTTGTAACGCCTATAACGACTTCCATTTCGTCGCCGCCCAAAAGAGCGGCCGCACGGACAAGGACGCCAGCCCCCCCGCCTTCCTGCTAGGACGCGGAGCGGATCGGCTCATCCTCGATACGCTCCCTACGCACGGTAGCCGGCGACGGTTCCGCTTTGGGCATGATTTTTTCCCGACTCGGATTGTAGGAAAATCCCGGAAAACGGGCAAGATCGGCGAAATGCCTGGTAGCAGGCGAACTTGCGCCGCCGCGCCCCGGCGGCCGGCGCGGCTCCTTTCGCCGCCGGCCGCGAAACCTCAACCGGCCGACGCGGGTTTTATCCTTTAGTGGCGGATCGTGCCGCTCGCCACGCCTTGACGCAACTGACGCAGGCTGGGCAGCGCCGCACGCGACCTTTTCTTTCCTCTTGTCGATCGGAGTGACAGTATGAAGTGGCAGGCATTCGGTTTGACCGTGGCGTTGGCGCTCGGCCTCGGCACGGCGGCCCCGGCTGAGGCTCAAGAAGGGGACCGGCCGCAAGATGGCGGCTTTTTCTCACGACTCGATCAAGACGGCGACGGCAAGGTCCAGCGGGACGAAGTCCCGGAAAAAGGCCGCGAGCGCTTCTCGCGCCTGGTGCAGGACGCCGACCAGGATGGCGACGGCGCGGTAAGCCGGGACGAGTTCCGGCAAGCGATGATGCGCCGCTTCGATCAGCGCCGCCGGGGCGAAGGCGACCGCGATGGGCAGCGGCGCGGCGGTCCCGGATTCGGCGCGCCGCGCGGGCCGCGCCCCCATTTCATGCCGCCTGTGATTCGCGCCCTGGACGAGAACGGCGATGGCACGCTCTCCCAAGAGGAGATCTCGGCGGCCTCGTCGGCGCTGGAAGAACTCGACCACAATAACGACGGCCGGCTCGATCGTGGCGAACTGTTCGCGCCGCCGCGCGATGGGCACGGTCCGCCCCGGCATGATCGCGATTTTCGGCCGCCGCATCGCGGACCCGGCGGGGGCGGTGGTTCGGACGAACATCGCCAGGCGATGCGCGAGCGCTTCAAGCAGGCCGACAAGAACGACGACGGCAAGCTGAGCCGCGAAGAAGTCACCGGCCGCATGAACGAGCACTTTGACAAAATCGACGCCAACCGCGACGGACAACTCGAAAAGGAGGAACTCCGCGCCCACTTCGCCGCGCTGATGCAAAAGTTCCGCGACCGCCACCGCGACGGAGATGATCACGGCGACAAGGGCGACTGCCATAAGCACGGCAAGTGCGACAAAGACAAGTGCGACAAAGGCAAGTGCGACAAAGGCAAGTGTGACAAAGGCAGGTGCGACAAAGGCCGGTGCGACAAAGGAAAGTGCGAGAAGTGTGACAAAGGCAAGTGTGAGAAGTGCAAGCGAGGCAAGTGCGAAAAAAGCAAGCACCACAAGCACGACCGCGACGACCGCCGCAAGCATGACGGCCACCGGCAGCGCGGGGCCGAAGACGAGGAAGACTACGAGGTCTAAGCCTCCTGCCCGCGTCGCCTAGTCCAGCGGGCGGGATCACAAGCAATGGCTACCTATCCCTTTCACGGCGGCTGCCAACATCTGGCAGCCGCCGTTTTTTTTGCTAGCAGCTTGCTCCGCCAGCGGCAGACTCGCCGCGGCTGGCACAACCGATCGCCCGCGTCGGGAAAGGGTGGAAAAATCACCTCGGAAATTCCCCGAACCCGGAACAGGGCCGCCGTGTCCTTCGTAGTAGTCATGTCGCCCGCGATCTCTCAACGACGCTCGACAGAACGCGCGACCAGCGCCGCAGGGCTGCGTGTGCTCGACTTGTCCCGAAAATCGGCCTTTTTGCCAGCTAAAGGACTACGTTTGATGCCGTCGCATTTGCACACGCGCGGGCAGTTGACCGCTTACGCTTCGTCGCCCGACGAAGGGACGGTCGAATTCGAAGGCCCGGAGTTCGAACGCTTCGCCCGCGACTTGCAGCGCAAGCTCCAGGACTTGGTCGAGCGCTGGGCGCCCCAGTCGGCTCCCGTCCGCCGGCCCGACCAGCCTGACCGCTCGCACAGCTAAACGGCCCGCTGGCCTGTCGGCTGGCTGATTCTACGACACAAGGCACGCCCGGCTTTTGCAGCTTTGCAGAAGCCGGGTTTTTTGTTGGTCGGCCCGCGTTTTGAGGCTGGAAGCACGGAACCGCTGGCCGCGCGAAAAATAGTTGGTACGATTGGCCGGTCAGAACCCGAAAGGACACTTGCCGCCGATGGTCCGCGTCAGACTTTTTCTCGTTGCCACGCCCGAGCTTGCCGGGCGGCTGGTCGAACGCTTCGACCGTTCCGGCATCCGCGCGCGGCTGCTCGAACCGGCGATGCTCCGGGGCGAGCGAGGGGAGCCGCTTTTCGAAGGCCGGCATGCGGGCATCGTCTGCCAGGTGGCGAGCGACGAGCACGCCGCGCGGATCGACGAAGCCTACCGGGCCTTTGGTGTGGATGCGCTCGTGCTTGAGCGCACGCTCAGCGGCACGCTCGCCGGGCCAGATGGCCGTCTGGTGGTTGTGTTTTGGTCGATCGACGCGATGCAGGCGAGCCTCGTGCGCAACCTGCTCGTCGAGGAAGGAATCGACGCGGTCGTGACGGGCGATTCGCTCGCCGGCGGCACGCTCGGCATCAACGGCCCAGCCGTCACCGCGTGCGTAATGGTCGCCGAGCGCGACGCCGAGGCGGCGCAGCAGCTGATCGCCGAGCTTCAGCAAACGCGCGTGGTCGATGCTCAGGAAGACGAGTACCAACCGCCCGCCCAGAGCGAGGACGGCGAGGCCTGGCCGATCTGTCCCGATTGCCGGCGTCGGCGCACGACGATCTGCCCGATCTGTGACACGGCGGGGAGCGAGTTTCCGCGCGCCGACGCGAACTACGCGGCGGTTGCCGCCCAGATGAACCGGCCGCGCCCGGGCTTGGCGGTGATTTGCACGACTTGCGACGAGCCGTGGAGTCCCGACTTCTTGCGCCGCTGCGAGTGGTGCGGCCACGACTTTGGAGAGGGCTTAGACGGCGAACAGGTCGAGCCGCCAACGCTGCCGATCGAGCACGACGCGGCCGATTCGCGGGTGGCGACCGTGTGCGTAGCGCTTCTCGCCGTCTGCGCGCTCTTCGCGGCCTACTTTGCCTTCTTGGTGCGCAGCTAAGGCAACGAACATTCCCGGCGCCTCGTACCGTCCCCGCGCAGGTGTAATGCCAGGGACGGGCCATGGGCGATCAACTCTCCGCCCTCCGCCACCGGCTTTCCGCTTTCATGCGACCGGGGGCTTCCGCTCTCGCGGTGCGCCCCCGCCACCCAACAATGCGCCATGCGCTACCCGTCGCTGCGCGCTTAGGTGCCGAACTCGGGGCGGCGGGGACGAAGCTGGCTTTGTAGACGTTGCACCAGCGCGCTGTGCATCTGACTGACGCGGCTTTCGGAGAGATCGAGCGTCGCGCCGATCTCTTTCATCGTCAGTTCCTCGTAGTAGTAGAGGATGATGATGAGCCGCTCGTTGCGGTTGAGGCCCTTGGTCACCAGCCGCATCAGATCGGCTTTTTGAATTCGCCGTGTCGGGTCTTCGCCCTTCTTGTCTTCGAGAACGTCGATCTCGCGGACGTCTTTGTAGCTATCGGTCTCGTACCACTTCTTATCGAGGCTGACGAGATTGACGGCGCTGGCCTCGCTCATCAGCTTTTCGAGTTCCTTAACCGAGACGCCCATCTGCTCGGCGAGTTCGATTTCGGTGGGCGTGCGGCCCAGTTTTGCTTCGAGCGCGCGGATGGCTTCGTTCAGTTTCGTGGCTTTACTGCGCACGAGGCGCGGCACCCAGTCCATCGTGCGCAGCTCGTCGAGCATTGCGCCGCGGATGCGGGGGACGCAGTAGGTTTCGAACTTCACGCCCCGATCGAGGTCGAAGGCGTCGATGGCATCCATCAGGCCGAAGACGCCGGCCGAAATCAGGTCGTCCAGCTCGACGCCATCGGGCAAGCGTGCCCAGATGCGCTCGCCGTTGTATTTCACCAGCGGCAAGTAATTCTCGACCAGACGATTGCGCAAGCTCTGGTTTGTCGGATCTGCTTTGAACGCCTGCCAGAGCTCGTTGATGCCTTCCTTGGCAACAGTCGTGGCCATGCCATCCTCCGTGATGCTTGCCCGCGAACCGGGCGAAATCTCCGACCAGATTGTTTCAAAGCCGAGCGTCGCCTCGGCCTGTTGTCCTCAGCGAGCAATCGGCGGATGTTAGGCGGCGCGTGTCCCCCTAGCGGAAGTCATTTCCGGCGAGGGAGGATTTTCCAGAGCCAGTTGGCTTCGCACCGATTGTTCGACGATCCATCCGGCGAGCGCACCCGCCATATAGCCGATTGCGGCAAACACGGCCAGACTGGCCAGAGCCGTCACGAGCGACGTCTCCGCGCCGCCGCCGTGCCGCAGGCTGCGCAGCAGCACCGTCGCCATCGCCAATGGGCCTAAGATCCCGGCATAGACACGACCCACGTTCGTTTCCTCACGTTCAGGGTCAGAGTTCTCCCAGCCGTCGCAGCTTAACGCTCACGACAGACCGATCCCGAGTCTTTCCATCGGCGCTGAAGCGGCCGCCGGTTGAATCGAATTGTTTGTTTTTCGTGGGATCTCCTGAGCCAGACAGAACTGCATTACCGTATCGCAGTCAGCTACGACGCCGCGCGGCGATGGGCCAAGAGCAGGTCCGCCGATTGCTGGATTTGTTCGGCCAAGGCGGCGATTGCTTCAGATGCGATTCCTTCAGGCGATTGCAGCACGAACGGACGCTCGGCCTGAGCCGCTTCGCCGACGGCCGCATCGAAAGGCACGGCGGCGATGCTTGTCACCGGGCGGCCCAAGAAGCGCACGCATGCCTGTTCGATCCGCCCGGCCACGTCGGCGGCTTGTGCATCGCTGCGGGCTTTATTTACCAGCGTGTGCAGTTCGCCCCCAAAGCCTTGGGCGAGGAGCACTTTGATCGCGGCGTAACAGTCGGTAATGGCAGTCGGCTCGGCGGTTGTGACGAACAGCGCCAGGTCGGCGGCTTGCCAGAAACGGCTCGCCGTGGCGCTTGTTCCGCTGCCGGCATCGAGCACAACCAGATCGGCGTGCGGTCCCAGCCTGCGCAGTTCCACGAGCATCCGTTGCTGCGCAAGCGGCGTGCATTCGGTCGGCGTGTCTTGTCCCCACGCCCCTGGCAGGATCTGAATCCCTGCCGGCCCGCGCTGCAACACTTCATGCACGGTTCGCTGCCCGGCGAGCACCTCGGCCAGCGAACCGCTTTCGCTGAGCCGGCATTGGGCCGTGGCGTCGGGCTGGTTCAGATCAGCATCAACCAGCACAATCCGCTGTCCTTGGCGCGCGAGCGTGACCGCGACATTCACCGCGGCGGTCGTCGCCCCGACGCCCCCCTTGCCGCCAGCAAGCACCACCAAAGGCGGAGCCGGCGTCTCGGCCGCGCGATCGCGCATCGCCGTACGCAAAACCAACTGCCGTAACTCATCGGCTTGATCGTGCAGAGCTGGAGACATAGCTGGTGTGGGGCTGGGAACTGGGGACAAGGGACAAGGGACAAGGGACAAGGGACGGGGTATCAGCCGTCAGGGATCAGCACTCAGAAAGATTTCCGCCCTCGGCGTCAGCCCGGCTTTCCGCCTTCCGCCCTCCGCCTTCTAAAGCGTCTTCTCGCTTCCCACCATCATCGCGGCCAGCCGCCTCCGATCGGCTACCGTGATGTCGTCGGGCACTTTTTGGCCGTTGGTGACGTAGCTCAGCGGCGTTTGGCTGAGGCGGAGGACGGGCAGGAGATTGCCGAGTCCGCCTGCTTCGTCGAGCTTGGTCAAAATGATCGCCGTGGTGCCGACTTCGGCGAATTTGCGTGCGGTGCTGGCCAAGTGGCTCGCGCCGGCCACCGCGCTGAGAACCAAATGCACTTCGTCGGCCTCGGCTTCGGCGAGCATCGACTTGAGTTCTTGCACCTTCACTTCATCGCGTGGGCTACGGCCGGCAGTGTCCATGAGCACCAGGTCCATCTCGCTCATCCGCGCCACGGCCGCCCGCATTTCGCGCGGAGTCGAGACGACCTCCATCGGCAGGTCCATGATATCGGCGTAGGTCCGCAGTTGCTCGACCGCCGCGATGCGGTAGGTGTCGACCGTAATCATGCCGACGCGCAGCTTCTCGCGGAGCCGGTAATTGGCGGCGAGCTTGGCAATCGTGGTCGTCTTGCCCACGCCGGTCGGCCCGACGAGCGCGACAAGCCGCCGCTGTCCGCGCATGGGACGAATGGGGCCGCAGGTGTCGATTTCCTGTTCCACCAGCCGAACAATCCGCTCCCGCACCGCCGCCACGTCCTCGCGCTCGTCTTCCGGCTGGTCGCGTAGGGCACGCTCAATGAGATCGCGGGCGACGTCCTCGGCCAGATCGACCTCAAGCATGTCGGTGAAGACTTGAAACAGCGACTCCGGCACCGGGCATGGCGCTGTGCTGCTCGTGCGGCGACAAAGATCCTCGACCATCGAATGCAGATCGTTCATCTGGCATTTCACGTCATCCCGAAACTTCGCCCGATAATCGCGCTCCAGATGCGCGGGGGTAACCGTTGCGACTGCCGCCGGGCGCGAAGCGGGCGCGGTCGCCGGCCGCGCGCGCAGCCGAGCGGGCAGCCGGCTCGGCACCTGTACGCTCGCCGATGCCGTCACCTCCACCACGCGCGTTCGCGTCAGCCAGCCGAAAAGCCCGCCGCCAGTCACCTCGCGCGTATGCAGCACCGCCGCCTCCGGCCCCAACTCCTGGCGAACCAGAGCCAAAGCCTGCTGCATCGACTCGGCGCGGTACGTGCGGATGTCCATGAATGATCCTTGGTTGAAGGCGGAGGGCGGAAGGCGGAAAAAAAAGCGGAAAGCGGAAAGCGGAAAGCCGGGCTGACGCCAAGGGCATCGGTCGATCGTCATCCCCAGTCCCTCGTCCCCAGTCCCTCGTCCCCTACTTGCCTTCTGTCACCAATCCTACGGATTCGATCTGGGTATCACGGGTGATTTCGTTGTAGCTGAGCACCACCAACTGCGGCAGGTGCGTCTCGGTCATCTGTTTCAGGGCGGCGCGAATCTGGGGGCTGACGAGCAGCACCGGCGGATGGTTGGCGGTGGTGAGCCGTTCGACCTGCTCGGCGATTTGGCGGCAGAGCATTTCGATCGCCTGCGGCGACATGCGGACGAACAGCCCGCGCTCGTTGTGGTCGAAGCCGGCGCGGATGCGGTCCTCGATGGCCGGATCGAGTGTGACCACGTGCAAGTATTGCCGATCGTCGCGGTAGCGGGTGCAGATCGCTCGCGCCAGGCGGTGGCGAACGTACTCGGTCAGCAGAATCGGGTCTTTGCTCCGCGCGCCGTAGTCGCCCAGCGTTTCCAGAATCGTGCCGAGTTGGCGAATCGGGACTTGCTCGCGGAGCAGCATTTGCAAAATTTGCTGGACCTCGGCCAGCGTCATCACCTTCGGAATCAGTTCATCGACAACCGCCGGCTGCGAGTTTTTCAGCTCGTCGATCAGATGCTTCGTGGAGTCGCGGGTGAGAATTTCGTCGGCATGGCGGCGGACGACTTCCGTCAGATGCGTGGCGAGCACGGCCACCGGCTCGACGACCGTATAGCCGTACATCTCGGCTTGGTCGCGGAGCGCGGGGTTGATCCACTTGGCCGGCGTGCCAAAGGCGGGGTCTTTCGTCGGCGCGCCTTCGATGGGGCCGGTTGTCAGGCCCGAGTCCATCGCCAACAGCATGCCGGGGAAGACCTGCCCTTCGGCGACGGTCATGTCGCTAATTTTGACGCGGTACTGGTTCTGATCGAGCCGCATATTGTCGCGGATGCGGACCTTGGGCATGATCAGGCCGATGTCGGCGGCGACGTTTTGCCGGACGCGCTGGATGCGTTCCAAGAGATCGCCGCCACGGCCGGGATCGGCAAGCCGAATCAGTCCCACGCCGATCTCGATCTCCATCGGATCGACCGCCAGGTAGTCCTCGACGCGGTTTTCAGCAGGCTGTTCCGGCTGGTTTGCCTCGTTGTTGGCCTCCGCCTGCTTTTGTTGCTTTTGCTTGTTGAGCATCACCGCCAGCCCCAGACAACTGCCGCCGATGAGCGTCAGCGGCAGCCCCGGCAGACTGGTGAAGACGAGGATGCACAAAAAGCCGCCCGTCAGGGCCAGGGCTTGCGGGCGCGAAAAGAGCTGGCTCAAAAACTGCTCGGGCAGATCCGATCGCTTCGTGCTTCGCGTTACCAACAAATCGGCGGCGAGCGAGATCAAGAACGCCGGCACTTGGCTCACGAGGCCATCGCCAATCGTGAGCATCGTGAACAGCGAAGCGGCTTCGCTAAATGTCATGCCCGCTTCGAGCACGCCGATCGCCAGCCCGCCGAGGACGTTGATGAGTGTAATCAGGATGCCCGCGATGGCGTCGCCGCGGACGAATTTGCTGGCACCGTCCATCGCCCCGAAGAAGTCGGCTTGCTGCGTGATTTCTTCGCGGCGGCGCTGGGCTTCTTTTTCGTCGATGATGCCGGCGTTCAGATCGGCGTCGATCGCCATTTGCCGCCCGGGCATCCCGTCCAAGGCGAATCGTGCCGCGACCTCGCTGATGCGCGTGGCGCCTTTGGTAATCACCACGAATTGGATCACGACGATGATGACAAAGATAATCAGCCCGACGACGAGCTTGCCGTCGCCGGCCACGAAATCGCTAAAGCTGCTAATTACCCCGCCGGCGGCTTCGAGACCGTGCGTTTCAGCACGGGTAAGGATCAGTCGCGTCGTGGCGACGTTCAGCACGAGCCGGCCGAGCGTCGTGGCGAGCAGGAGCGAGGGGAAGATGCTAAATTCGAGCGGCGTTTTGACGTAGATCGTCGTCATCAGGACGATCACCGCCACGGTGATGTTGCCGGCCAACATCAAGTCCATCAGCACCGGCGGCAAGGGGATCAAAATCACCAGCACGCTGGCAATGATCGCCACCGGAAAGATCAAGCTCTGGCTGCGCGCCCAAACCGAACCGGGATCGGTGTGAGTTGCGGCAAGCGAAGCCATGCGGCGCTCCGGGCCAAGGGGGAGAAACGTCCTGAAAGAGGGCGGAACAGTACTGCAAAGCCCCATCGGCGTCTAGAGCGGATCGTGCCCCGCGCCGCGTTTTAGGTGGAGTGGTGGTAGTGGGCGGCCTGCGTGGATAGTGTATTTTGCGGTGAGTGCGGAGACTTCGCGGCAGTAGAGGCTTTCGCTTGGAGCAGGCGTACGCCTGGGGTCGGTCAGGCCGCAAATTATCAAGCCGGCGGCGCTCGTCGAACTGCCTCGCCGGGTGCGAGAGCCTTTGCGAGAGCCTAGGGCGACCGCGCTCGGCCGACTTTGCCCGATGCGAGACGCTTGAGTAGTGACTCGATTCTTGTGCCAAGCTGTTTGAGCCACAGGCAGCAGCAGAACCGCTGTCCGCGTCGCTCGTGAGACGGCACGGGCGCTCGCGCCGGTGGCACCCGGCGCGGGTAAAACTCTTCTGGTCTGCGGCTCAAGTTTCGGAGTAAGCTGGGCGATAAATTTGGCTTGCCCAAGCGGGGACGCGTCGCGGGTTCAAGTTCCCCCCGCCGGCAGGGCGATAGGTATTTACGAAGCGCGCGGTCGGCCTTCCGGTCGCCGCGCCGCACCGACTACGACTCTCCATACGGCTCAGGCGCGCAGGAGCGGCGCGGCGCGAGAAGCACGGCGGCACGATGCACCCCTTGTTTGGCAAATCAGCGTGGAGGCTTTTGCCCCTGGCGATCCTTCTGCTTACGACCGGCTGCGAAGAAGTGCCGCCGCCGCAGTCACCGCAGTCGGCAAGCCCCGCCGCGAGCGCTTCGCTCCCGGGATTGCGGTTCGTGCGCGGTTACGAGGCGGGCCTGCATGAGGCGGCGCGCCAAAATCGGCCGATGCTCGTCTTCTTCACCGCCCAGTGGTGCCACTACTGCCATCAGATGGCCGACGAGGTGTTTACCGACGAGCAGGTCTGCCAACTCGCCGAGCGATTCGTCTGCGTGGTGGTCGATGCCGACACGGAGTCGGCGGTCTGCGAGCAGCTTGCGGTGAAGGCGTTTCCCACCGTGCAATTCCTCTCCCCCCAAGGCGTGCCGATGCGGCGGCTGGTGGGCAAAAAAGAAGCCGCCCATCTCGCCTACGAAATGCGGGTCGCCCTCGAATCGGTCGCCCAACGCGTCCGCCGACAGCCGCGACTCTAAACGCCGGCGCGACACGTTGCCCGCCGCCCGATCGCTTTGGACAGGCCGTAGCGGGCGAGCTAGAATGGCCGGAAAGGCGGAGGGCGGAAGGAAAAGCGGAAAGCGGAAAGCCGGGCTGACGCCGATGGCGGATCTCCTTCCGACCGCTGACGGCCGACCGCTGATCCCCAGCCCCCGATCCCTGTCCCCCCGCCCCCGTTCCCCCCGCCGCCCAGGGCGGGCAGCAGCTCGTCGGCCAGCGTGGTGAGGTCGCCGGCGCCGAGCGTGCAGCACACGTCGCCGGGCTGCAGCCGGGCCACCAGGTTCGGCACCAGGTCGGCGCGGCGCGGGATCCAGGCGGCGGCCAC
>CAYZVT010000052.1:0-17361 GCA_964481585.1 uncultured Pirellulales bacterium | reverse complement strand
CGTCGCCACCAACTCCGGCGGACCGCACACGCTCAAGTACGGCGTCACGGTCAACCATGTGCTCGGCGTCGAAGCCGTCATGGCCGACGGCGAGGTGATCCAATTCGGCGGACCGGCCGAAGACGCGCCGGGCCTTGATCTGGTCGGAACGCTCGTCGGCAGCGAAGGCACGCTCGCCATCGTCACCAAAGCCTGGGTGCGCCTCACGCCCAACCCGCAAGGCTATCGCACGCTGCTGGGCGTGTTCAATTCGGTCGATGCCGCGACGCAGGCCATCAGCGAGATCATCGGCGCGGGCATCATTCCGGCGGCGCTCGAAATGATGGATCGCGGCATCGTCGGTGCCGTGGAGGAAGCCTTTCACTTCGGCTTTCCGCTCGATGCCGAAGCCGTGCTGCTGATCGAAGTCGATGGGCTGGAAGCCGGACTTGACGCCCAGCGCGACCGGATCGTCCAGATCTGCCAAGCCGCCGGCGCACGCGAGGTTCGCCAAGCCGCCGATGCCAAGGAGCGGCAAAAACTCTGGAAATGCCGCAAGCAGGCGTTCGGCGCAGTCGGCCGTCTCAGTTCGAGCTACTGCACGCAAGATGGCGTCGTTCCGCGCACGAAGGTGCCCTACATCCTGCGGCGGATCGGCGAAATCGGCGCACACTACGGTGTCCGCATCGTGAACGTCTTTCATGCCGGCGATGGCAACCTGCATCCGATCTTGCTCTTTGACGAACGCGATCCCGAGCAGACCGCACGGGTACTCAAGGCAAGCGGCGAGATCCTGGATGAGTGCATCGCCTGCGGCGGAAGCGTGACCGGCGAACACGGCATCGGCGTGGAAAAAATCAGCTTCATGCACAAACTCTTTGCCGAAAATGATCTCGCGGCAATGGACCGCCTGCGCCGCGCGTTCAATCCGCGCGGCACGCTCAGTCCCGGCAAGATGCTCCCGACGGCGGGTGCCTGTGGCGCGGAACAAAAGCACCCTGGCCGCCGCGCGGCGGTCTAAAGACAGAACGAACGTCAGCATGGCCACCCTCGCTCCACTGCCGCTCGAAGAAACGGTCGCTCCCGCAGATCAAAGCGCGGTGGCCGAAGTCGTGCGCAACGCCGCGGAGCGCGAAACGGCGGTCTACCCGATCGGCGGCGGCACGAGTCTCGGCTTGGGTGCGGTTCCCAAAGTGCCTGGCATTGGCCTCTCGCTGGCGGGGCTGAACCGATTGGTGGATTATCCGGCGCGCGATATGACCGTCACCGTCGAAGCGGGCATGACGATGGCCGAACTGGCATGCACGCTCGCTAGTGAAGGGCAGCGTCTGCCGATTGATGTGCCCCATGCCGAGCAAGCGACCCTCGGCGGCGTGATCGCGACCGACTGTAGCGGCCCACGCCGCTACGGTTTTGGCACGCTGCGCGACTACGTGATCGGCATCAGCGCCGTCGATGGCCGTGGCACGCCCTTCAAAGGTGGTGGCCGTGTCGTGAAGAACGTCGCCGGCTATGATTTTTGTAAGCTCCTGACCGGCTCGCTTGGCACGCTCGGCGTCATCACGCAGGTTACGCTCAAAGTGAAGCCCACCGCCGAGCAAAGCATGCTGGTGGCGTGCGACCTTACGAGTTTTGAACAAGCCGAGCCGCTGCTCGCGGCGCTAGTCACTTCGCAGACCACGCCGGCGGCAATTGAACTCCTCGCCGGCCCGGCTTGGCGCAGTGAGGCGGCACTTCAAGCGTCCTCCGATGCGGCGGCATCGCTCGTCGTAGGGCTGGAAGGGACCGCGCGCGAGACGGAGTGGATGGTTCGCCAGCTACAGGAGGAATGGCGCAGCCAAGGCGTTGAGCAAACCCGCACCTTCGCCGGCAGCGAAGCCGACTTGCTCTGGCAGCGGCTCACAGAATTTCCCGCAGACGAGGGTGCTCGGCTCGTAATCAAGGCGACGATGCTGCCGCGCCACGTCGCGGAGTTTTGTGCCTGGATGCGGCGGCTGGCGCCCGACTGTTCACTGCAAGCGCATGCCGGAAGTGGCGTCGTGCTCGTGCGGCTGAGCGAGTTGCCGGACGACCCGGCGAAGCTACTGATCCGCGAGATTCAGCCCCAGGCGATTGCTTGGGGGGGCAGCGCCGTGGTGCTAGAATATCGGGGCGAGGGGGAGCTGACACGGCAGGCGATCTGGGGCGGCCGTTCGGCGGCCGTCGTCGTCATGGAAGCCGTCAAGCAGCAATTTGACCCGCACGGCCTCTTGAACCCAGGCCGGTTCGTATATTCCGACGCATGAGCCAAACCGCAGATCCTTCGACCACGCCTCCGCCGCAGCCGATTCGCCTGGACAATCCCGGCGCGGAGATCGACTACGAGCTGTTCCTCGACTGCGTGCACTGCGGGCTTTGCACGGCTTCGTGCCCGACCTACGTGGAACTCGGCAACGAGAACGACAGTCCGCGCGGCCGGATTTACTTGATGCGGAGCGTGACCGACGGCCGGCTCGATCTGACGCCGGAGGTGCGTGGGCATCTGGAGCTTTGTCTCGACTGCCGCGCGTGCGAGACGGCCTGCCCGTCGGGCGTGCAGTACGGCAAGCTGATCGAGCCGTTCCGCGTTGCGATGGAGCAGGTCGGCGAAGGGCCGAAGAAAAGCGACGACTGGTTCCATCGCAAAATCCTCTTTGGGCTGTTTCCGCATCCCGAGCGGATGCGCCGCGCGCTCTGGCCGGCTCGGCTTGCACAAGGCTTGCGGCTCGACCGGATGGCCGAGGCGCTGGGGCTGTTTCGGCTGTTGCCGCCACGGCTGCGGCAGCTTGCCCGCATGTTGCCCCCGCTGCCAAAGGCCGAGCCGCCGCTACCGCGCTACTTGCCGGCCCAAGGCACGCGCCGCGCGCGTGTGGCGCTCTTTACCGGCTGCGTGGCCGATGTGATGTTTCGCCACACGCATTGGGCGACCGCCCGCGTATTGCAAGCAAACGGCTGCGACGTGATCGTGCCGGACGAGCAGGTCTGTTGCGGCGCGATCCATCTGCACGCCGGGAGCAGCGAACCGGCGCGAGCGATGGCCGACACTAATATGGCGGCGTTCGATCTCGATGATGTCGACGCGGTAATTGTCAATGTCGCCGGCTGCGGTGCGATGCTGAAAGACTACGGCCATCATTGGCATGATGGGAGCCAGTCGCAGCGTGCACGGTTCGCCGCGAAGGTGAAAGACATTCACGAGTTTCTCGACTCGCTCGGACTGGTGCCCCCGCCGGGCGAAGTGCGTCTGACGGCCACGTATCACGACGCTTGCCATCTGGGGCATGCGCAAAAGATCACCGAGGCGCCGCGGCGGCTGCTGGCTCAAATCCCCGGCCTCGAAGTGCGCGAGTTGCCCGAAACGGAACTCTGCTGCGGCGCGGCGGGCACGTACAACCTGACGCAGCCCGAGATGTCGGCGCGGCTCAGCCGCCGCAAACTGCAAAACATCTTGAGCACCGGCGCGCGCGCGGTCGTGACTGGCAACGCGGGCTGTCTGCTGCAAATCGCCCGGCAAGCCCGTGAGGAGGGGCACTCGCTCTGGATTGCCCATCCAATTGAGTTGCTCGATCTCAGCTACCGCCGCGCTAAGCCGCCGCTATAGCGCCGGGTCGTTTTTGCGTAGGGTGCCACGGTTGGCTTGTCCAACCGTGCTTGCTCATGACGAGCGTCCTTCCCGCGCAGGCGGCAGTCCAGGCCAGCCATCTTCTGCGCCGGGGGCTTCCGCTAGCGCGGTGCGCCACCCATCACTGACCATCCAACATTCACCATCCAACATCCAACATCACCACCGGAGGCTTCCTCTTCGCGGTGCGCCCCCGCCACCCGGCGCTTTCCGCTTTCTTGCGCCCCGGGGGCACCCCCGCCACCCGGCTGCGTTATGCGGGCGCTACGCCGCGATTCGCTCGGCGAGCGTGGCGATTTCGAGCGCGACCAACCGCCGCACCAGATCGCTTGGCGTTTGCGGGCGACGCAGCGGTTCTTTGGCGATCATCTGCCGGACGAGGTTGACTACCGTCGCAGGCAGTAGCGGGGCCAAGCAGCGCAGGCGGTCGGGAATACCCTCGCGCTGCAGCGCCGCGACCTCGGCCGGATTGCGGCCTTCGTAGGGGAGCCGTCCGGTGAGCAACTCGAACAGCACGATGCCCAGGCTGTAAATGTCGCTGCGAATGTCGGGCGACAGGCTCGACGTGAGCATTTCGGGAGCCATGTAGCTGAGCGTCCCCGTGACCGGCCGCTGCGCCAGGGAAACGGCTTCGCCGCTGGTATGGGCGTAGCCGAGATCGATCAGCGTCACGTGCCCCTCGTCGGACACAAAGATGTTGGCCGGCTTGATGTCGGCGTGCATCCAGCCCGCTTGGTGCAAGCCTTCGAGCGCCTGAGCCACTTGCCGGACGATCCACAGCGCCACGGGCAGCGCTGGCAGCGGCCGCTCGGCGAAGTGCTGCTGGAGCGTGATGCCTTCCAGCCGTGGCATGACCAGATAGTACGGCGGCTGTTGCAAGTTCCAGTCGAGCACCGGAACCAGATGGGCGTGCGAAACGGCCTGCCCCACGAGCGCCTCGCGGGCAAACCGCTCCATCGCGGCAGGCTCGTTCTCCCAGCGCGGCTTGAGCAGCTTGAGCGCGTAGCTTGCTGCCGTGCAAGCCGCGTTGCCCTGCGGAGCGGCGAGATACAATTCGGCCATCGAGCCGCCGCCAAGCCGCTCAAGGAGTTGCCACTGGGCCGTCTTCGGCAAGCCGGCCGCGCGTGGCGGGCGCGCAGACTCAGCGGCGGAGGAGGCCGATTCCTCGGAAGTGCGAGACATGAGACGGTACGGGAAAAGAGTCGAATGAGAGATTGGGTCTAGTGATGGGATCGGTTATTCCCAGGCGCGAAGTTGAACCGGAAGGAGCCTCGCCCGGGCGTAATTTGAGCAGTCTGGCGAGGGGCTGCGGGTGGCGAAAATTGTCCGGCCCCCGACAAGGATCTTTCTACGACCGATTCCACCGTGGCCCGTCGGTCTGCTGCGGCGCGGCCATTGCGCCGGCGTCGCCCTCTTGAGAAAGTGCGTCATTCTCAAGTGCCATGCTGGGCGAGACTTGCTGCCCGATTTGGGGCGACTTAAAATCGAGGTTTGCCATCGGGCCGTAACGCAGGCCCTGGGGCTATTCCAAACTTCTTGCGCGTCGATCGCGGTCCGTTCGGGCCTAAGCGAAGGGGGAATCGAGTTATGCTCAGCAGGCGGATCGCACTTGGTACATCGCTCGCTCTGGCACTCGCCGTCGGAGCTTTCATCGGCTGCAGCCAAACTGGCGGCGGCAGCGAGAAGCCCTCGGTTGCTTACGTCACCAACGGCATCGCCTCGTTCTGGGTCATTGCCGAAAAGGGAGTCGAAGCGGCTGCCCGCGACTTGGACGTGAACGCCGAAACGCTCATGCCCCCCAATGGCGTCGCCGACCAGAAGCGGATGGTGCAAGACCTGCTGACGCGCGGCGTCGATGGTATCGCCATCAGCCCGATTGATCCGGCGAACCAGACCGATCTGCTGAATCAAGCCGCCAGCCGCACGCCGCTGATTACGCATGACTCCGACGCCCCGAACAGCAACCGGCTGTGTTACGTCGGCATGAGCAACTACGACGCCGGGCGGATGTGCGGCGAGCTAATCAAAGAGGCCATGCCCGAAGGGGGCAGTGTGATGCTCTTTGTCGGCCGGCTCGAACAGCTCAACGCCCGCCAGCGCCGGCAGGGCATCATCGACGTGCTGCTCGATCGCCCGCACAATCCCGAGAACTACGACGAGCCGGGGAGCGAGATCAAGGGCGAGAAGTACGTCCTTCTCGACACCCGCACCGATCAATTCGACTTCGGCAAAGCCAAGTCGCTCGCGCAAGATGCCATCGCCCGCTATCCCGATCTGGGCTGCATGGTCGGGCTGTTCGCCTACAACCCGCCGAAGATTTTGGAGGCGGTGCGCGAAGCGGACAAGCTCGGCCAGATCAAGATGGTCGCCTTCGACGAAGAAGCCGAAACGCTGCAAGGCATCCTCGACGGCCACATCTACGGCACCATCGTGCAGAACCCCTACGAGTATGGCTACCAGTCGGTGCGCATTCTCGCCGGGCTGGCTCGCGGCGACAAATCGGTTCTGCCCGAAGGGGGCTTTCTCGACGTGCCGGCGCGAAAGATCACCAAAGAAAACGTCGTGGCCTTCCGCGACGAACTGAACAAGCTGACCGGCAACAGCCCGGCGAACTGAAGCCCGCCGCTCGGGGAGAGTGTCTGCATGAGCGATGCCGCGGAAACGCCGCTGCTGGAAGTGCGTGGGCTGACAAAGCGTTTTCCGGGCGTGTTGGCGCTCGATCGGGTGGACCTGACGCTGCAGCGCGGCGAGGTGCTCGCGCTGATCGGCGAAAACGGCGCGGGCAAGAGCACGCTGATGAAAATCCTCGCCGGCGTGCAGTCAGCCGACGCCGGCGCGATCTGCATCGACGGCAGCCCGGTTCGCCTGGAGTCCGTGCAGGACGCGCTGGATCACGGCGTCGCGCTGATCCATCAAGAGCTAAATCTGGCCGACAATCTCGACGTGGGGGCCAACATCTTTCTCGGCCGCGAGCCGAGACGCTTCGGGCTGATCGACCGCACGGCGATCAACGACCGCTCGCGCGAAGTCCTGCAGCGCGTCGGGCTGAAGATCGACCCCCGCACGCCGCTAAAAAGACTCTCGATCGGGCAGCAGCAGTTGGTGGAAATCGCCAAGGCGCTGTCCACCGACGCCCGCGTCCTGATTATGGACGAGCCGACGAGCAGCCTTTCGCAGCACGAAGCGGCGGCGCTGTTCAAGGTCGTCAAAGCCCTGCGCAGCAAGGGCGTCAGCGTGATCTACATCTCGCACCGGCTGGGCGAAGTGAAAGAATTGGCCGATCGCGTGACCGTGATGCGTGACGGGCAAAACGCCGGCGAACTGGGCCGCGACGAGATCGAGCACGACCGCATGGTGCGGATGATGGTTGGCCGCGACATCTCGCAGTTCTACGAACATCTGCCCCACGCGCCGGGCGAGCCGCTGTTGGAAGTCAAAGACTTGATCGTGCCCGCTCACCCGCAGCAGCGAATTAGCTTCACGCTCCACCGCAACGAAATCGTCGGCATCGCCGGGCTGGTCGGGGCGGGGCGGAGCGAACTGCTGGAGGTGCTCTTTGGCGTCGTGCAGCCGCTCGGCGGCTCGATTCGCGTCGGCGGAAAGCCGGTGCAACCGCGCAGCCCGATCGACGCCGTGCGCGCCGGACTGGCGCTGGTGCCCGAAGATCGCAAGCAGCAGGGGCTGGTGCTCGAAATGTCGGTCAAAGAAAACATCGCCCTGGCCGGCCTGCGCCGCAACCGCCGCGTGGCGGGCTTTTTGAATGAAGTCCAAGAGCGAACCGACACGGACGCGATGATTCGCAAGCTCGGCATCAAAACGCCCGGCCCCCGGCAGATCGTCCAGTTCCTCTCCGGCGGCAACCAACAGAAGGTCGTGATCGGCAAATGGCTCGCCCTCAAGCCGCGCGTGCTGCTGCTCGACGAGCCAACGCGCGGCATCGACATCGGCGCGAAAGAAGAAATCTACCGTCTGATGGAGCAGCTTGCCCAAGCGGGCGTGGCGATTCTGTTTGTCAGCAGCGAAATGGAAGAAATCCTCGGCATGTCCGACCGCGCGCTCGTCATGCACGAAGGCCGCATCACGGGCGAGCTGCGCCGCGAGCAACTGAGCGAAGAAGCGGTGATGCAACTCGCCACCGGCGGCGCGGTCCACGCGGCTTGATCCGACGCAGATGAAGAAACCTCCCTCGCGTTGTGCGGGGGGCGATGAGCAACCGAGGCAGACATGAAAAAGATTTTCGGCATCCTGGGCCTGTTACTGGTAGTGTGCCTCTTTACCGCCATCAATAGCAGCGCCTTCTATTCGCCGTACAACCTGGAAAACCTCCTCACCCGTACCGCGCTGTTCGGCGTCATCAGCATTGGGGTTGCCTTTGTCATCGTCACCGGCGGCATTGATCTGTCGATCGGCTCGGTGATCGGCTTGGTGGGGAGTCTGCTGCCGATGCTGCTCGTCGAATACGACATCAGCGTGGGCCTGGCGATCTTGCTCATGGTGCTGCTGTCGCTCGGCATCGGACTCGTCCACGGGCTGCTCATCACGAAGCTCGACTTACAGCCGTTCGTCGTCACGCTCTGCGGCCTGCTCGTCTATCGCGGCCTCGCGCGCTGGGTCACCGGCGGCGGCACGCAGGGCTATGGCGGCGACTTCGACTGGCTGCGAACGCTGGCGATCGGCCGCATCCCGCTATTGCAAGATTTCGGCCTGCCCGTGCCGTTTCTGCTGGTGATTATCCTGGGCGTCGTCGCGGCGGTCTTTGTGAACAAAACCGTCTACGGCCGCTATCTGCTCGCGCTCGGCCGCAACGAGCAGGCCACACGCTACAGCGGCATCAACACCGATCGCATGATTCTGCTCGCCTACGTGCTCTGCTCGCTGCTCGCCGGGCTGGGCGGAATCCTCTTTTCGCTCGAAATCAACTCGGTCCAGCCGTCGAGCTACGGAAGTTTTTACGAGCTTTACGCAATCGCCGCCGCCGTGCTCGGGGGATGCAGCCTGCGCGGGGGCGAAGCGAGCATTGCGGGCGTGCTGATCGGCACTGCTGTCATGCAGGTGCTCAACAACGCCATCGTCCTGCTTGGCATCGACGACCGCTTGGAACTGGCGATCATCGGTTCGGTGCTGCTCGCCGGCGTGATGGCCGACGAACTGGTGAAACGCTACGCCGCCCGCCGCCGCGCCGCACAGGAAGCCCGCGCGGCGGCTTAGCTGCCGATGTATTTGGCGTAGACCGTTTTGGCTTCGGCGATGTCGTCGGTTCCAGCGACGATCGCGCGGCCGTCGGGAAAGACGGTGATTTGGTAGTCGTCGACGGCGAGCCGCAACAGATAGGCGTTGCGCGTGACGCGGCCGAGGCCGTCGAGTTTGCGGGCGAGTGTGTCGAGTGAAACGCCGCCGTCGGTTTGGTGGCTCAGTTGTACCGCGTTGCGGCCGCAGAGCACGGCGCTCTGGCTGCCGCGCGCGCCGGAGAGCCAATCAAGGTGCCCGTGTTTGCAGGCGGGGCAATCGACCGTCTCGCGCAGATTGCTCAGATCGATCTGCCGCACCCGGTTCTCCCACATCTCGATCACGGTCAGCCGGCGGCTGATCGCCTCGCAATGGCCGCTTAAGATTTTTATGGCTTCGGCAGCCTGGAACGACGCCACGACATTGACTACCGGGCCAAGAATGCCGGCCGTGTCGCAGGTCGGCGTCGCGCCCGCCGGCGGTGGGTCGAGCATCAAGCAGCGGAGGCAAGCCGTCTCGCCCGGCAGGATCGTCATCGTCTGCCCCTCGGCCCCGATGCAGCCGCCGTACACCCACGGCTTTTGGAACTTCAGCGCCGCGTCATTGAGCAGAAACCGGGTCTGAAAGTTATCGGTCCCGTCGAGCAGCAGGTCCACATCCTGGCAGAGCTTCGGCAGACGCGCGTGATCGACATCGGCTACTACCGCCTCGACTTCGACCTGAGAATTGATCTGCCGCAGCTTCGCTTGCGCGGCGATGGCTTTGGGCAGTCCGGCGGCAACATCGGCTTCGTCGTAGAGCACCTGCCGCTGCAGGTTGTTCAGCTCCAGGAAATCACGATCGACGATCCGCAAGTAGCCCACGCCGGCACGTACGAGCGTATTGGCGAGCACCGAGCCGAGTGCTCCGCAGCCGCAGAGCAGCACGCGCGCCTGGCTGAGCCGGCGCTGCCCCGCTTCGCCCAGCGGCGCGTAGCGCATCTGCCGGACGTAACGATCAAGATTGAAGTCAGGTTCGCTCATGGCCGCCCTGCGAGGAAACAAGGTATCCGGCGTAATCGCCAAAAGGAGCTAGCCGCCGCTGAAGCTCATCGCACTCCGCCCGCGCTGCGGAAAGGGAGGTTGATGGCGCTCGGGCAAACGCAATGACCGGTAGCGGACAATCGGCCACACGGCGCGCAAGCTCGGCCGGCTCGTCCACCTCGCAGACCATCAACTGCGCCCACGGCGAAGGCTCAATTCGCTGGTCCGCGGCGAACCGCTCGGCGAGCAACAGGTTTCGCGGTGCCGCCGCGCGATCCATCGCCGCGCTTCCGTGGTCGAGCACTGCGATTCCGACAGCCGGCCAGCGGCTCAGCCGGTTCAGTTCCGCAGCGAGTTCGTTGCCGGTCAACTGAGCAACCAGCAGCACGCCCGCCAGGCTGGCCTCGCGGCACAGTTTGTCGTCAGGATCGGCAACGAGCATCGCGGCCCCCGCGTCGCGCCACTCGGCCAGGGCGGCCCTGTCATGCTGCTCCCGCCCCACGCCGCGCACGACCCACCGCCTGCTTTGGAGCACAAGGTTGCGGCCAGCGGTTGCCAACGGGCGGACGCCCAAGAGTCGCTCCGCTTGCGCGATGACCGCCCCGCCCTGTCGAAGCTGAACTTCCACCGCGTAGGTAAACGGCAGTTCCGGCGTCCAGAAACACGGATCGGGCACGACGGCCTCGGCCAGCAAACTTGGGCCAGGACCAAGGTCACGAAACGCGACCGTGGCCGGGAGCGTCTGGGCGTAGCGGCAGTGCGGACCGCGAATCGTGCCGCCGAGTGTCAGCCCAGAGCGGTTCTCGACCTCGCACTGCGCGTAGACGCGGGCTTCCACATCCGAAGCCGCGCCAAAGAAGATGGAGAACTGCTCACTCATGGTCTTGGCTGGCTGCCATGTTAGGCGACTTCTTCGGTGACCGATTCTTTCAGCGCCATCTCCAAAAACTGCCGGGTCGCCGATTGGCCGTTGTTCAAAATCTGCTCGGGCGTTCCCTTGGCGACGATCTCGCCCCCTTGCTCGGCCGCGCCGGGACCGAGGTCGAGGATGTAGTCGGCCGCCTTCATCATTTGCAAATTGTGCTCGACGACGATCAGCGAGTGCCCGACGCTCAGTAGCGAATCGAAGCAGTCGAGCAATTGCACCACATCGGAGAAATGCAGCCCGGTCGTCGGCTCGTCGAGAATGAACAGCGTCCGCCCGCGGCGCGTGGTCTGCATGTAGCTGGCGAGTTTGAGCCGCTGGGCTTCGCCGCCGGAAAGCGTGTTGGCGGGCTGTCCCAGCCGGAGATAATCAAGTCCCACGTCGATCAGCCGCTTGAGCCGCGATTGCACTTTGGGATGGCCGCGAAAGAACGTGAAGGCTTCGCGGACGGTCATTTCCAGCACGTCGGCAATATTGCGGCCGCGATACTTGCAGTTGAGGATCTCTTTGCGGTAGCGGCGGCCTTCGCACTGGCCGCAGCGCATGTAGACGTCAGCCAAAAACTGCATGTCGATGGCGATGTAACCATCGCCCTGGCAGGCCGTGCAGCGCCCGCCATCGACATTGAAGCTGAAGTGGCTGGCATCGAAGTTGTGCGTGCGGGCTTCGATCGTCTCGGCAAACACCGCGCGGATAGCGTCAAATGCCTTGATGTACGTGACCGGGTTGGAACGTGGCGAACGCCCGATCGGACTTTGGTCGATCAGCACCACATCGTCAAGCTGCCCGTCGCCGAACACATCGTCGCAGGGCAGCGGCTTCGGGGCGTCTTTCCGCATGCGGCGGCACAGCGCCGGGTAGAGCGTGTCTTGCACCAGCGTGCTTTTGCCCGATCCACTGACTCCGGTGACAAGGCAGAGCAGCCCCAGCGGAAACTCGACCGTGATGTTCTTCAGGTTGTTGCCGCGCGCCCCCGCCAGACGAATCCAGCCGTGTTCCGGGCGCCGGCGACGGCTCGGAACCGAGCGGCCGCGACTGCCCGCGAGATACGCGCCAGTCAGGCTGGTCTCGGAGGCTTCCATTTCGGCGGGCGTTCCTTGAAAGACCACGCGGCCGCCGTGCTCGCCCGCCCCGGGGCCGATCTCCACCACTTCGTCAGCCGCGCGGATCAGCGCTTCCTCATGTTCGACTACGACAACGGTGTTGCCCCGGTCGCGTAGTTGCTCGATCGCCCGCACGAGCCGGTCCACGTCTTGCGGGTGCAGGCCCACCGACGGCTCATCGAGCACATAGAGCATGTTGACCAGACTTGAGCCGAGGGCCGACGTCAAGGCGACGCGCTGGGCTTCGCCGCCGGAGAGGGTGCGGAGCGTGCGGTCGAGCGAAAGGTAGTGCAGGCCGACTTCCTCCAGGAACCGCAGACGCGCTTCCACCTGTTCGAGCATCATCCGGCCGACGCTGCGCTGCCAATCGGTCAGTTCCAGTTCGGCAAAGAACCGCCGCGCGTCGCTGATTTTCATGCGGCAGAGATCGGCGACGTTCTTACCGCCGATTCGCACCGCCAGCGCCTCGGGCCGTAGCCGCGCTGCGTGGCAGTCGGGGCACGGGTGGTAACTGCGCCAGCGGCTCAAAAACACCCGCAGATGCATCTTGTACTTCCGCCGCTCCAACCAAGCGAAAAAACCTTTCAGACCGCCGAAGTCGCGCTCTGGTACGCCCTCGCGGATCAGCGTCCGCTGGGCTTCGCTCAACTCGCGGAAGGGCACGTCGGTCGGCAGGTCGTAATCCTTCGCCAACGCGAGCAGTTCTTTTAGCTCATGCTCATAAGCCGGCGTGTTCCACGGCGCGATCGCCCCTTCCTTGATCGACTTCGACGGATCGGGCACCACCAAATCCAGGTCGATGTCGATGATGTTACCAAAACCCTCGCAGGTCGGGCACGCGCCGAGCGGGCTATTGAAGCTGAACAACCGTGGCTCAAGCGGCGGATAGTCGATGCCGCAATCCTCGCAGCGCAGCTCCCGGTTGAAGCCGCGCCGCAACCAACCGCGCCCGTCCAGCTCGTAAGGCTTAGCCGACGCCACGGCCGCATGTCCCTCGGCCGACGCATCCACCAAGACGAACGCCTTGCCGCTCCCCTGCGTAAACGCCAGTTCGAGCGACTCGCGGACGCGCTCGGGCGTCGAGCTTCCCGCCGCAAGGCGGTCCACCACTGCATAAAGCGGAGCTTCGGCAGATGGCTCCGCTTGATCGCCTTCGCTCAGGCTCACAAGCCGGTCGCCAACAATCGCCCGTGCAAAGCCTTCTTCGCGCAGCCGCACGAGCAGCGCGGCGGGCGACTCGCTCTTTGACGGCGCGGGGGCGAAGGCCACAAGATAGCGCGTGCCGAGCGGAAGTTGGAGCAGCAGATCGGCCGCGCTTTGCGGCGTGTCTTGGCGGACCGGCTGGCCGCAACCGCAGCAGAGGATCTCGCCGATTTTGGCCATCAGGAGCCGCAGATAGTCGTTCGCCTCGGTGGCGGTCCCGACCGTCGAGCGGCTCGAACGCGAGGTGTTCTTGTGCGTGACGGCGATCGCCGGCGGCAGCCCGTCGATCCGTTCGGCCGCCGGTTTTTCGAGCCGTTCGAGAAACTGACGGGTGTAGGCCGAAAAGCTCTCGATATACCGCCGCTGCCCTTCGGCGTAGAGCGTATCAAGCGCGAGGCTGGTCTTGCCGCTGCCGCTGAGGCCACAGAAAACGATTAGCTGGCGATGGGCCAGATCGAGATCGACCTGCTTGAGGTTGTGGACCTCCACGCCTCGCAAACTAATCTTACGCTTGGTCACGGCTGCCTCGACGCACTGGACGAAAAATCTTCCCAAGGCCAATCCTGTATTTTAAGCGATCCCCCCTCAAGCGGCCAGTACCGTGCCGGAACCGCCGGCATTGCTGCGGGCCAACAGATTGCTCTAGAATCGGCCGCTTCAGCTTAGGCCCCAGGCGCAAAAGAACACGATGCAGCTACGCGGCAAACGACTGACCGTCATGGGGCTGGGCCGGCACGGCGGTGGTGTCGCGGCCGCGCGCTTCGCCGCCGCCGAAGGGGCCGAAGTTACCGTCACCGACACGGCAACGGCCGAGCAACTGCGCGACGCGCTCGCCCAGCTCGCCTCCGTGCCGATCCGCCGCTACTACCTGGGCGGTCACGACGAGCAAGACTTTAGCCGTGCCGAAGTGCTGATTGTCAATCCCGCCGTGCGGCTCGACCATCCACTCGTCGCGCACGCCCGCGCCTGCGGCGCGCTCGTTACATCTGAAATCGAGCTGTTTCTCGACCGCTGCTCCGCCCGGGTCGTGGGCGTCACCGGCTCGAACGGAAAATCAACCACGTCGGCGATGCTCGCGGCCATGCTCGCGGCCGAGGGGCGGCGCGTGTGGCTCGGCGGAAATATCGGCCGCAGCTTGCTGCCGGAGTTGCACCAGATCGCCGCGACCGATGCGGTCGTGCTGGAACTAAGTAGTTTTCAGTTGGCGTGGCTCAATTCCCATACTCCGCTGCCGGCGCTGGCGCTCATCACGGGCTGCACGGCTAACCACCTGGATTGGCATGATACCTTCGCTGCTTATCGCAGCGCGAAGCAGCGCTTGCTACAGGCCGAGCAAGTGGTGCTAAACTCCTTCGATCCAGAGACCGCGTCGTGGGCAACAACTGCGCAGGGCCGGGTGCTGCCGCTGGTTGATCCCGGCGAACTGCCACCGCTGCGCGTGCCGGGTGAGCACAGCCGAATCAACGCCGCCTGTGCGGCCACGGCGGCGCGGGCGATGGGCTGTTCGAGGGGCAGCATCCACGCTGCGCTTGCTGAGTTTGCGGGGCTGCCGCATCGGCTGGAGCTAATCGCCGAGGTGGCGGCGCGGCGGTTCTACAACGACTCGATGGCGACCACGCCCGAATCGGTTGTCGCGGCCCTGGCGGCGCTCGACCGGCCAGTTTGGCTCCTGGCTGGCGGAAAAGACAAAGGGGCCGATTTGCAGAGCCTGGCAGCGGCCGTCGCCGAGGAGGCGCGGGGAGCGTGTTTTTACGGAGCAAGCCGCGAGAAGCTCTTGACGCTCGCCGCCGAAGCATGCGGCCGACGCGGAGCGGAAGTGCCGCTGCATCGGGTCGAGACGTTGCACGAAGCGCTGCATTGGTGCTGGCAGCGATCCCGCTCGGGCGAAGCCGTGGTGCTCTCGCCGGGCTGTTCGAGCCACGACCAATTTCGGGACTACCGCCATCGCGCCGAAGTCTTTGCCCGGCTCGTCGCGATGTTGCCCGCGCAAGAGCCACTCCTGCTGCCGTCTGGCTCCTGATATAATTCATTGTTGCTTGGCGCAGGCGGCAGTCCAGTGGGAACATTCACGGTCTGGATTCCCGCCGGCGCGGGAAGGACGTGTGGTTAAACGCATTGCAAAGCTCTCGATAACGGTTCCGATGCCCCGAAAAAAGCCGGTTAATCCCTTCTACGTGCTGTTGGTGCTGGTCGGCATCGCCTTTTGTGTGACTGCATCGGCCTATGGGCTGATGACCTACCGGGCGACGCATGCCGTGGCGTCGGTCAGCGACCGGGGCCATACGCTGTGGCCCCTGTTCGACGAGTACGGAGCCTGGCTGCTCGCCGTCGAGCTGGCGCTGTTGACGCTCTTTACGATCGGGGCGATTGCGACCGACGAGTACGGGCGTTCGCGGAGCAATCCGGGCGGCGATGAGCCACGCTCGCAGCGGTGAACCTTCCTCTCTGAGATCGACCTCAACGCAAAACGCCGCCGATGCCGAACGATCCAGCCAGCGAGATTGCGGAGCTGCGCGACACGATCCGCGACCACGACCGCCGCTATTACGTCGACGCCCAGCCGATCATCTCGGATACCGAGTACGACCGGCTGCTCGATCGGCTCAAGAAGCTCGAAGCGGCGCATCCTGAATTGGTCACGCCCGATAGTCCCACGCAGCGGATTGGCGATGCTCCGGTGGCCCATCTGCCGTCGGTCGAGCATCTCGTGCCCATGCTTTCGATCGACAACACCTACAGCATCGCCGAGCTGCGCCGCTACGGCGAGCGGGTGCAGAAGCTCTTGCCGGGCGAGAAAATCGAATGGGTGGTCGAACTAAAAATCGACGGCGTCGCCGTCTCGCTCCTGTATGAAGATGGCCGGCTCGTGCGCGGCGCGACACGCGGCAATGGGCGAGTGGGCGACGACGTGACGCATAACATCCGCACGGTGCTGGGAGTGCCGCTGCGGCTCTCGGGCAAGCAGGCGCCGCGCTTGCTCGAAGTGCGGGGCGAAGTCTACATGACCAACTCCGATCTGGTAAAGCTCAACGAGCAGCGCGAGAAACGCGGCGAAGAACCCTTCGCCAATCCGCGCAATGTGGCGGCCGGTAGCATCCGGCTGCTCGATTCACGGCTCACGGCCGAGCGCAAGCTGCGGCTCTTTTGCCACGGCGTCGGGGCTTCGGAGGGATTGAAGTCGGACAACCATCAGGACTTCCTCGCTGAGATCGCGTCCTACAGCCTGCCCGCCACGCCGCATGTGCAGACCTTTGCCGATTGGGAAGCTGCTTTGGCGCACTGCGAACAGCTTGTCGAGCAACTGCATGAGCTTGACTTTGAAGTCGACGGGCTGGTGCTCAAGGTCAACCGCTTCGACCAGCGAGAGCGGCTCGGCGCGACCACCAAAGCGCCGCGGTGGGCGATCGCCTACAAGTTCGAGAAGTACGAAGCAACCACCAAGCTGCTCGATATTCGCGTCCAAGTCGGCAAGACCGGAGCGATTACGCCGGTCGCCGACCTAGAGCCGGTGCAGCTTGCCGGCACGGTCGTCGCACGGGCAAGCCTGCACAACGCGGAGGAGATCGAGCGCAAAGACGTGCGCATCGGCGATACGGTAGTCGTCGAGAAGGCGGGTAAGATCATTCCGCACATCGTGCGCGTGGAGAAGCATCTGCGGCAGGGCCAGCGCGCCAAGTTCCCCTTTCCGACCCGCTGCCCCGAGTGCGACACGCCACTGGTGAAAGACGAAGGGGGCGTCTATATCCGCTGCCCCAATCCCCGCTGCCCGGCGCAGCTCAAAGAACGCCTCCGCTATTACGCCAGCCGTAGCGCGATGGATATTGAAGGACTGGGCGAGAAGCTCGTCGATGCGCTGGTGCAAGACGAGTTGGTACGCGATTACGCCGATCTGTATCGACTGCGGGTCGAGCAGCTCGTGGACCTGGAACGGATGGGCCAGCGCTCGTCGGAAAAACTCGTCGCGGCGCTCGAAGCGAGCAAGTCGCGCGGGCTAGAGCGGCTGCTCAATGCCCTTTCGATCCGGCATGTGGGGACGCGGGTGGCGACGATTCTCGCCCAGCACTTCCGCACGATGGATGCCCTCATTGCCGCAGGCGAGGAGGCGCTGAGCGATGTGAACGAGATCGGCCCGATCATCGCCAAGAGCGTGCATCAATACCTGCACCACGAATACGGCCGCAAGACCATTGAAGCCCTCCGCGAAGTGGGCGTTGAGATGACGGCGCACAGCGCCGCGCCGGCAGCCCAAGGCGCGCTGGCCGG
>CAYZVT010000051.1:0-17536 GCA_964481585.1 uncultured Pirellulales bacterium | reverse complement strand
GTAGTGATTTCCGTGCCGTTGGAATCCGCCGGGGTGCCAGTCGTAATGGCTCGTGTCGTGCCAGTCGTAGTGACCACGATGTCGGCCGTAGTGACCGTAATGACTGCGGTGATGTCCGCCATGGCCGATATGCACCCCAGTGCCGCCAATGCGAACACCAACCCCCCACGGCCACGCCGCTTGAGCGTCCGAGGCCCCCATGCCTACCAGGCCGAAGCCGACGACCGCTGCAAGTGCCAAGGCAATCTTTGTGCGTTTCATTTGGACGCCCTCTCGTAATGAAAGTACCCCTGAATCGGGAAGTTTCTCTCGAACGGGCTAAAAAGAGTGCAAGATTGATGCCAAGACCAGAGGAATCGGCGTAAGCTCTTTGATGCGATGGAGTATGGAGTTGTGTTACCGCAGCAGACGGCCGGTTTCTGGTTCACTTTGACGACAGTGCGCAATCCCCCTGACGGCACCCCTCGCGGCGTCTGGCATCCCGATCGCCCCGCTTTGAAACGAGCTTGGCGGAAGCGTCCTTCCCGCCTGCGTACCTGTTTAGCCCGCTGGCATTTGGAGGACCAAACCATTGGGTGGCGGGGGCGCACCGCGAAAAGCGGAAGCCGCCGAAAGAGCACGGCCTGCGGCAGCCTCGAGGGCTTCGCTTCGCGGGCGCCCCCGCCACCCAATCCCTGCTTGCGGGCTAAACAGGTGCCCGCCTGCGCGGGAAGGACGTGCCTGCGCGGCTGGAAGGCGCTACCCAATTAGTTCGTGAACGACCCGGCCATGCACATCGGTCAGTCGGAAGTCGCGGCCGGCGTAGCGGTAGGTGAGCTTCGTGTGGTCAAAGCCGAGCAGATGGAGAATCGTGGCGTGCAGGTCGTGCACGTGCATCGGGTTTTCGACGGCCTTGAAGCCAAATTCGTCGGTCGCTCCGTGGACGTAGCCGCCCTTCACACCGCCGCCGGCCATCCACATCGTAAAGCCGTAATGGTTATGGTCGCGGCCGTTGGGAACGGTTACCGCGTTCACGCCGGGGGTGGGAAGCTCGACGACCGGCGTGCGTCCGAACTCGCCTCCCCAGATCACCAGCGTCTCGTCGAGCAGCCCGCGCTGCTTGAGATCAATCAGCAGCGCGGCAATCGCCTGATCGCTCTGTCGGGCGAGCACGCGATGCCCCTTTTCCAGATCGATGTGGTTATCCCACGGCTGCCCGGCGGCGTGCCAAAGCTGGACGAAGCGCACGCCGCGCTCGACCAGCCGCCGCGCGAGCAGCGCCTGACGTGCCTGGACGCCCTCGCCGTAGAGGTCGAGAATGTGCTGCGGCTCTTGGCTCAGATCGAACGCTTCGCTCGCTTCCGTCTGCATCCGTGCGGCTAGCTCGAAGTTATGAATTCGCGCTTCTAGATCCCCTTCGTGCTGGCGTGCTTCAGCGTGGCGGCGGTTCAGTTCGCCGAGCAGGTCAAGCTGCGCCTGCTGCGCCGCAGGCGAGACCGCATGGTTCTTGATGTTCTGAATGAGCTTCTCGACTTCTTTTTGCCGCGTATCGATGTACGTCGCCTGATACGCTCCCGGCAGAAAGCCCGAAGTCCAGTTGCCGGTGCTGGAAACGGGGTAGCCGTTGGGGCACATGGCGAAGAAGCCGGGCAGGTTTTCGTTCTCGCTCCCCAGCCCATACACGGTCCACGAACCGAGGCTCGGCCGCACGATGCGCTGGCTGCCGGTGTTCATCAGCAGCAAGGACGGCTCATGGTTCGGCACGTTTGTGTGCATCGAGCGGATGACGCACAGATCGTCGACGCACCCGGCCGTGTGCGGGTAAAGCTCGCTGACCTCGATGCCGCTTTGCCCATGCTTTTGGAACTTAAACGGCGACGGCAGCACCGCGCCGGTTCGCCGCTCGGTCCTCAAGTTTTCGGTCGGCAGCATCTTGCCGGCGTATTTTTCCAGCGCTGGCTTGGGGTCGAACGTATCGACCTGCGACGGCCCGCCGTTCATGAACAGGTGGATGACGTGCTTCGCCTTGGCGGGAAAGTGCGGGGCGCGGAGCGCGGTGGGGCGGGCAGCACGCTCATCGGCTCGCAGCTCGCCGGCCAAGAGGCCCCCCAGCCCGAGGCCGGCCATGCCCATCCCGCTTCGAGCCAGGAACGCCCGGCGCGAGAGCGGCAAGTTTTGGTGTGGATCGATCATGGCATTCCCTATGTTGCGCGTCGCGCGCGGACGCACTACTGCGGCGCTTCAGTCGACGTACATCATTTCGTTGGTCATCAGCAACACCTGCGCGAGCATCGGCCACGGCCCGAGCGGCTCCCCTGCTCCGCTTGCTTCGCGCGAGCGGATAAAACTCTCGGCCCGCTCAAGCTCGGCCGGCGTCGCCTCGCGCTGGAGCACGATTTGGTACAGCCGCCGAATCCGTTCGGCCGGCGCTGCGCCCGCCTCTCGCTCGACCCGCGCGGCAAGCTGTTTGGCTTGCTCAATTACAAACGGCGCATTCATCAGATACAGCGCCTGCTGCGGCACGGTCGTTTCAGCCCGCTTCGGCGTGGTGGCATCGGGACTGGCAACATTAAAAATCGGCAACGGAGCGAACAGAAACTCGCGGTCAATCAGCCCATACACGGTGCGCCGCCGCGAAAACGGCTCGCTCGCCAGATCGACCGGGCGACCTGTGACCGTGCGGTCCAGTCGCCCGGCGGCCACGAGCAGCGTATCGCGCAGCGCTTCGTACTCCAGCCGCCGGCGCTGCATGCGCCACAGCAGCCGGTTCTCGGGATCGGCGACGGCGCAGTCGGGCCGCAACTGGCTCTGCTGCCGGTACGTCGCCGAGAGGACGATCCAGCGGTGCAGCTTCTTGATCGACCAGCCTTCGGCCATAAAGCGCGCCGCGAGCCAATCGAGTAGCTCGGGGTGCGTCGGCGGCTCGCCTTGCGCGCCAAAATCGCTCGGCGTCCGCACCAGCCCCGCGCCGAAGTGGTGCATCCAAACCCGGTTGACGAGCACCCGCGCGGTGAGCGGGTTGTCGGGCGAGGCGATGGCCTGGGCCAGTTGCAGCCGTCCGCTCCCCTGGTTGAAGTGCTCCGGCTGCTCGCCGGCCAAGACCGTGAGGAACTGCCGCTGGGCGATTTTCCCCGGCCGGCCAGGCGTGCCGCGAATCAACACCGGTACGTCATGCGGGTTTTCGAGGTCCCGCACCACCATCGCCCGCGCCGGCGCGTGAGGCGATTCGGTCTGCCACTTTTTGATCTCGTTTTCCAGCTTGCGAAGCTCGTTCTTCACCGCCCGGTCAAACGATGGCTCGACCACATCCGGGTCGAGATTCGCCGGCGCTTCGGTGCCGTAGAGTAGTGCCCGCAGTTGCTCCGCCGGCGGATCGAGCAGGACCGCTTCGCCGGTCGGCGTTGCGGCGACTCGCTGCTGCCAGCGCTGATCGACTTCGTCGAGCAACCGCCCGTAAAGCGCCGCCAGATCGGCCAGCGACGCGGGCGGCGCAGTTTCGATTGCCTGCCGCACGAGCGGGTTGATCGGCCGGTCCTTTCGCCGCTCCGCTCTTTCCCAAAGCGATGCAAAAGCGTTGGGAGCGTAGAAGGCAAATTCCTCTTGCGGCAACCGGGCGGCCGCATGCCAGGGAGCGAAGATCGGGTCGTGGCGGCTCCGCGACCGCCGCAGATAGCCGTTCCAGCGGCGCACGATCCGCTCGTCGAGTTTCCGTTCCTTCGGCAGCGCGTCCCCGACGGCGGATGCCGCCTCAGGGTAGAGCTTCCTGAGCGATTCGAGCAGATACTCGCTCGACAGACTGCGCACGCGAGCCAGGAGCTTTGCCCGCTCCGCTTCGAGGTAGTCGTGGTACGCCTTGCGTCGTTTTTCCAGTTCCGCCGCGAAGCTCTGGTATTCGGGGGTGTCGCGCGGCGCTTCAATCACCGGCAACTCTTGCGGCTCTTCGCAAGAGAAGAAAATGCCGGCCAGCGCGTAGTAGTCCGATTGCGGAATCGGATCGAACTTGTGATCGTGACACCGCGCGCAGGTGACGGTCATGCCGAGCAGCCCGCGCGTCACCACGTCGATCCGATCATCGACAATATCCTCAATTGCGCCGGTAAAACGCGGCCCGACCGTTAAAAAGCCCAGCGCCGCCAGCGCGCGGGGGTCACGCTGCGACGGCAAGAGGTCGGCCGCGATTTGCTCCTGGAGGAACTGATCGTAAGGCAAATCCTCGTTCAGCGCGCGGATGACGTAATCGCGGTAGGTGTAGGCATACGGATAGCGTGTCTCCAGGTTGCCCGCGCGAAAGCCTTGCGTGTCGGCATAGCGGGCCACATCCAACCAGTGCCGCGCCCAGCGCTCGCCATAGGCGGGCGAGGCGAGCAAGCGATCGACCACGCGCTCATACGCATCCGGCGCGGCATCGGCCTCGAATGCGCGCACGTCCTCAATCGTCGGCGGCAAGCCGGTCAGGTCATACGTCACGCGCCGCAACAGCGTCTGCTTGTCGGCGGCGGGCGAAGGTGAAAAGCCAGCCGCTTCGAGCCGCGCCAAGACGAACGCATCGACCGGCGTTTGGATCCAGCCTGGATTGGCAACCGCCGGCAAGGCGGACGCGACCACCGGCTGAAACGCCCAGTGCTCCGCGCGCGCCTGGGCAATCGACTCGGGAGAGGCGGGATTATCCGTGGCCGAGATTTTCGAGCCATCGTCCGGCCAGGGCGCGCCGAGTTCGACCCATTTCGTCAGCGCGGCAATTTCCTGATCCGAGAGCTTCGCCGCCGGCGGCATCTCGTAGGTCTCGTAGCGGACCGCCGCGATGAGCGGGCTTTGCTCGGGATCGCCCGGCGCAATGACCGGCTCGGCGTCGGAGCCGCGCATGGCGTGGGCTTTCAGATCGAGCCGCAAGCCCGCTTCTTGCTTCGCCGGGCCGTGACATTCCTGGCAGCGCGTGACCAGAATCGGCCGCACATGCTTTTCAAAAAACGCCACCGACTCCGCATCTTGTTCCGCCGCCTGGCTCGGCGCGACCAGCGCGAGCATCAGCCCCAAGGCAGTAGCAATCGCCAAGCTCAAACGCGCAGCGGAGCAGGATCGTCGGCGCAACAGAACACCTCCTTCTCCCTGAGCACAACGGTTCGGCAGGAAGGCAGCCGACGGCGGACCGCCTCGCTGGGGTCAATGCACTCCCACTCGGCCTGCTAGGGGGGGGCAGCATCAGCAGGAGCCGCAAGCCGGGAGCCTCGGTGGGCAACGCTCGTCTATTAGACCAGATCGGGCCGCTGGAGTCCAGATTTCTCCCGCGTAGCGGTCGTGCTGTGCTCGTTTTATTCTCGCCGTCGCGGGGATGACATATTCTGCTGACGGCTAACCGCTGACGGCTAACCGCTTTCCTTCCCGCCTGCGCGGCACGGACGCTTCGGGCCGCCGGACGCGCTCTAACGGTTGCGGCGAATCGCCAACAGCGTCAGATCGTCGGGCGGATGCTCGCCCTGGTAGTGGGCTTCGACTTGGCTGCCGACCAGGTGCATGATTTCCTCGACCGGCCGGCGGGCCGCTTCGCGCACCAACTGTTCCAGACGGTGCAAGCCGAACTGGCGCTGGTCGGAGTCCATCGCCTCAACAATCCCGTCGGTGCCGAGCACGATCAGATCGCCCACCTCCATCTCGATCGGCCAGCCTTGTGGATATTCGGGCCGGTCGAGCACCCCCAGCGGCATGCCGGTCGGCTCTAGGGCAAAAAATTCTCCCGTCGCGGCTTCGTAATGCAGCGCCGGAGCATGCCCCGCGTTGGCGTATTCGAGACTGTTGTCCTTCGGGTCGAGCACGGCAAGGACCATCGTGATAAAGCGGCCGTCCGTGAGCGAGCCGCGCAGCGAGCGATCGAGCAGATTCAAGAGCACCTCGGGCGCCGTGTGTTCGAGCACCAGCGCATGCAGCGCCGCGCGTACCGATGCCATGAGGAGACTCGGTCCCAGCCCGTGCCCGCTCACATCGGCGATGACCAGCGCATGCCGACCGTCTTTGAGCGGAATTAAGTCACAGTAGTCGCCGCCCACCGCTTCATTGGGAAACCACCAACTCGCGGCTTCGTAACGCTCGATGCGCGGCAGCTTTTGAGGCATAAAGCCCCGCTGGATTTCGCGCGCCACTTGGAGCGAAGCGCGGAGCGCCTGTTGCCGGTGGATCTGTTCGACCACTTGCGCGCGATCGAGCGCCACGACCACGTGCCGCGCGAGCGTCGCCAGCAGGTCTTCGTCGCACTCGTCACATCCCTCCCCGGCGCGGTTCATCACCTGCAGCACGCCAAGCAGTCGCCCATCCTCGGCTAGCAGCGGCGCGGCGAGCAGATTGCGCGTCTGAAAGGCGAAGCGCTGATCGTAGTCGGGCAGCCACCGCGCATCGCCCGCCGGCTCGCGGACGCTTATGATCCGTCGCTGCTGCGCGACGCAGCCTGCAATGCCCGCTCCGAGCGCGCAGCGCAGCTCGCCCGACTCAAGCTCGGTTCGCACCGCCGCTACGAGTTCCTTGCGCTCGGGAAGAAACAGAAACAGCAGCGCGCGCTCGCAGCCGAGCGCCGTCTGCGCGACCTGCACGACCGTTTCCGCAATTCTTGCCGCAACGACCTCGGCGGCGAGTTGGCGGGTGGCGTCGAGCAGGCGGGTGGCCGCGGCGAGGCGATGCTGCAACTGCTCGGCCGGCGACGCCGGCTGCGGATCGGGAAAGTCGTCGATAAGTCGCCGAGATGGAACCATAGCTCCAAGGCAACGCAAGAGGAGCGGGACCCCCTCAGTCTACGGAGTATGCAGCCGCTCGGCAATCCACTCCGGCGACACAAACCGCCGCAGCAACGAGCGCAGCGAGCGCAGTAGCTCCGTTTCGACTTCCGGCGCGAGCGTCTCCTTGCCCTCGGCAGGAGCAAACCCGTGCCACGTCGGCACGACGGGCCAGTGGTACAGGGTGGCGCTGGCGCGCATCCGCTCCGCCACGCGCAAACCCCAGACCGCGCCGAACCAGTCGCGGAAGTCGATCCAAACCTGATCGAGCGGCGTGCGTCCCCGGCGGCGCGGCGGAAACCCCACGGCCACCGTACCGATTGCCAAGACGAAAAGCGCCACGCCAATCAGCCGATCGACCGCGTCGGTGGCAAATGTCCCGAACGGCAAATGCTCTGAGAGCAGCAGCACTTGCCCGGTCGCCACGAGCAAGCTCGCCACCCAAAACCGCGTCGGCAGGTAATTCGCCAAACCGACGAGCAGGAGGATCAACAAAAACCATGACCAGACCGGAAACAGTGCCAGCGGCTCGCCGGGCTGAAACAGCAGCGCCTGGCCGCTGGGGACCATCAACAGCAGCCACAACGAAAGGACGATGAACTGCCAGCCCCGGTCCTGCGGCCGTTTGGCCCCAAGCACGGCCATCAGCGGGCAGAAGGTGCTCATCGTGGCCGCGAAGCGAAGCGGTCCGGCCCAAGTGGGCAGATTTCTGTCGGTCAGCCCCAGCACGAGCAGTTCGCTCGCCACGAGCGTCGCCAGCGACACCACTGCCCAGAGCAGCGGAGCGGCGAGCGTTGTCCCCCGCACGCGGCGCGTGCCCCAGAGCAGGCCGCCAATGCCCAGCCCCGCGAGCGCGAGCCAGAGGGGGGTGAGGACGAATGGCTGCTGCAGCGTAGCGAGCGACATCAAGCTAGCACTCCACCTGGCACCGCCCACGCGACGCGCCCGATAGCGGAAGAGGGCATTTTTGCCTCCGCAGCGCGACCGCCTCGGCCCGGCTCCGCGTAGAACCAGGCACCTCTGGGGGTAAAGGGACAATTTTAGCGGCTCGCCGCGATGGCTCAAACGTGTTCTGGCCTCCGCATAACCGCCACCGGCGACCCCGCCGATGTGGCGAAACCGCAACATCCGTGCTTGCCAAGGCCCAATCGCAAGGCAAACTTCTCTAGACGGACCTTCCTCCCACCCCGTAAGGAACCAACCCGATGCTCCGCCTGTCCCTTTTGGCTGCGGCAGCCGTGCTGCTGACCGCTTCCGCCGCCGCTGCCAACGATATTTATTATCCCGGCGTCGATCAGCCGCCGGTCGGTGGGGTTCATTGGACGTATGGACCTGCCTTGATTTACAACAATGCCGAACCCGACGCCCATGCCGTTCCTGGCCGTTTCAACGCCTGGGGGGCCGACGCCAAGCCGCCGCTGGTGTGGCCTGCCCCGGCCGTGCCACGGGCGACCGGCTATCGCGGGCTGTTGGGCGGTTTTCGACCGCAGCCGGCCGAAACGCGGCCAAAGTGGCATTGGCACTCACAGCGGTTCGGCTACTAGCGCCGTGTTCCTTTTGCTGTCCTAAACTCCAATCGCCAACGCGACAACGCCGTCCGGTCCGCGCCATCCGAACCGGCGACCGTTGCTCGCCAGCAAGACCTACGCGCATGGGCAACGGGCAGAGGCGCAACGCCGCGCAGCCGCCCGTTTTTTTTTGCCCAGAGCGAAAAGCTTGCCGGTCGGGCGAGTCGCAACAGCCGCTTCGGCCGACTGTATTCGGCACGTCGCGTCAATTCCGCTCCAGAAGCTCAGACACTTCGGCCGATACAATCCCTAGAACAATACCGGGAGGGCGAGACACACGTGGTTTCGCTTCAGGATAGAGGTCATCGCAAGCGACGGATCGACTTGCGATGACCTTTTTTATTGCGCCCACTGCAACCGCCAAAAAGATTCCGCAACGGGTGGCGGGGGCGCACGCGAAGCGAAGCCCCCGAAGCCTCTGGGGAGCGCTTGGCCCTCGGCTCACTTCGGCGGCTGGTTAGCGCGGTTGATGCGGTTGAGCAGGGCTTGGGCTTCGCTGCGGTGGACGAAAAGATTCTCCGTCTCGAGGGCTTCTTTCAGCAGACCGGCGGCGGTGCTGCTGAGGCCGCGATCGTAGAAGATTTTGGCGACGAAGTAGCTACTGTCCGGTCCGATGCCGCCCGCCTTGAGCGAGGCGTTCAGCACGCGCTCGGCATCTTGCGTGCGGCCAAGCTGGTAGTAAATCCAGCCCAGCGCGATACCGGCCTCGGGACTGTTGTTGTGCAGACGCAGGTTCATTTCCGCATACTGCACCGCCCGGTTCTGCTTCTCCTGTTCGGGCTGTTCCGCCAGGACCAGCGCCAGCTGATTGACGGCATCAAAGTTCGTCGGCGCTAAGACGTGGGCACGCTCGAAGCGGCTTTCGGCAAGCGGATAATCTTTGACCATCCGCGCGACGATGCCGCTCAGGAGCAAGGCGTCGAGCGACTCCGGCTCGCGCTTCAGGAGCGCTTCGAGCACGGTCTGGGCCTTCGGGTATTGGCCGGTTTCAAAGTACCACCGCGCCGCGGCCATGAGCGTTTGGTTGCTCGGCGAGTCGGCCCGGAGCGCGCGCTCGATCAATTGCGTCGCTTCGCTTCTCCCGCCGCGCTGCTCGTAGAGACGGGCGAGCGTCGCTTCGGCGCTGGGCAGCGCATCGCCTTCTCCCGACTCCGACAGCCGCGCCGCGTCTTGCAAGAGCGAGTAGGCCTCTTTCACCTGGTTCAGCATGAACTTGGCGCGGCCGAGACGGTGCTTGGCGTTAGCGCTCGAAGGGTCTTGCTTCGCCCACTGTTCGAGATGCTGCTCGGCCGTGCTCCAGGCTTCGCGGCGTTCGGCGACCGAGGCCAATCCGGCGTGCGAACGGACGAGCATATCGGTCTTGCGCAGCGGGTTTTCGTTGTAGCGATTCGCCAGTTCCAGCCCTTGCGAGAACAGGAGCTGCGCATCGCTGAGCTGGTTTTGAGCGAACGCCTGCTCGCCGAAGATCAGGTACGGCTCGGGATCAGCCGGGTACTTTTCGATGGCCTGTTCCAGCACTTTCCGCGCGGCCGGTTCCTGTCCGGCAGCCAGATGCATCTTGCCGAGCAGAATCTCCGCCGGCGGCACCTCGGGGACTTTCTGCCGCGCTTGCCGGAGCAGATCCAAGGCACCTTCGGTATCGCGGACGCGGAAGCGTTCGATCGCTTTTTCGACGTCGCTGTGCTTCGGTCCGATGTCGCTCACCGCCTTGCCCAACAGCAGCCGCGCGTCGAGTTGGGCCTGGGCCGGCGGGGCGGCAAGGAGCACACCGCCAACTACCGCCACGGTCAGAATCAGACAGCGCATCGGCGGCACGCGCAGCGCACCGAGAGAGGACTGCACAAAAGCCATCGAAAACCTCGCGAGAGAAGCATGAAATGAAGGAGAGAGGAGCCGATTCCCGCCACCGCCTCGTGCGAACGCGGCAGCCGAAGCCGTAAGAACTTATTTTAGACCGCCCTGCGCACAATTCCACCTCTCGGGCCTTAGGCCGAAGGCGCTCGGCGTGGGACGTGGTGCGCGAACGGTCAGCAGGCGTGCGATCGGAAAAGTCGACCGAATTTATCCGGCAGCCGATTGCAAGCCCACCCTTCGGGAGTATAGCATACACCCGCATGAGTGATCGTGGGGCGGGAGTCTTTCACTTCCCCAACTCAAGGAGGTCCACACGATGCCACGATTCCGAACCGCGCTGGCTGCTCTCGTCGTTGCCGCCACGCTGGCCGCCACGCCACTTCCGGCGGCCGATGCCGTCGCTCCGGCCGGGCGCGAGGCCGCGAGGCCGGCAGCCGCCGAACCGGCCAAGCCCGCCAAGTTCCGTGGGCGTCTGCCGCGCTACTACGGCAAAGTGGTGGACGCCGTGCAGCGGCAACAGATCTATCAGATCCAGGCGAAGTACCATGAGCGGCTTGAGGCGCTCAAAGCCCAACTGAAGCAGCTCGAAGCGCAGTGCGACGCGGAAATCGAGGGGGTCCTCAGCCCCGAGCAGAAGCAGTCGCTCGCCAAGCTGCTGGCTGACGCCGCCGCAGCCCGGCAAACCGCTGCCACGACGAACGACAAGTAGAACAAACCTGCTCGCAGTCGGTTTCCTGCCAGCCCGGCGGCTTGCTCCTCGCGCCGCCGGGCTGTTTCTTTGCGCCGCAGCGCGTGCGGCCGCGCCGGTGGCTCGTTTTCAGCCCCGCCTCGGGCAGCTATAATGAGCGGCGCGCCGGTGGCGCGGCCGCTTTGAGCCAAAAGCGGTCGCCAGTGCCGCCGCTGCGTTGGCCAAGTACCAGGTTCTGGGGAGTGTGGCGTTGCTAGTTGGGCCGGTCTTCACTCGCGAGGTCGTGACGGTGCCTCGTCGCGCGCGGCTCTACCTGGCACGCACGGCCTATGTGGCCGCCCTGCTGGTGCTGATGTCCACCGCCTGGCTGATTCTGGCCGGCACGCAGATCGTGCGCAACGTGGGCGATCTGGCCCGCTTCGGCGCGATTCTGTTTCAGATTCTCGCGCCGCTGCAACTGGCGCTGGCGATTCTCTTTTCCGCCCTCTTTTCGGCCAGCGCGGTCGCTCAAGAAAAGGACCGCAAGACGCTGATCCTGCTCTTGCTGACCAACCTTTCCAACAGCGAATTGGTGCTGGGCAAGTTGCTCGCCAGCTTGCTCAACGTGCTGGTCATGCTCGCCGCCGCGCTGCCGCTGTTTATGCTCGCGGCGCTGCTCGGCGGGATTTCCTTCGATCAGATCGGCCGCGCATTTGCCGTCACCGTGGCCAGCGCGCTGGTGGCGGGCAGTCTCGGGTCAACGCTGGCGCTATGGCGCGAAAAGACGTTTCAGACGTTGGCGCTGACGGCGCTACTGCTGGTCTTTTGGCTGGCCTTCTGGGAACTGGTGGGAGCCGGTGCGTTTGGTTCGGGCTGGCTTGGCGTTTCGCACACGACTTGGGCCGCCTGCTTTAGCCCCTGGCAAGCGATTCTCGCCGCCACGCAGCCGACAATGCAGGTCGAGCCGACGCTCGGCCCGCTCCGCAGCCCGGTCTACGCCTATCTGCTCGTCGCCGCCGCTGGCGCGGCGGTGCTGAATCTCGTCGCGATTGCGCTGGTGCGGGTGTGGAATCCGTCCCGCGAACTGCAACCCCGTGAGCCGCGCGAGCGCGAGAGCATCTGGAGCGCCGGCGTCGAGGCAAAGCCAGCGCCGGCGCAAGTCGAAGCCGCCCCGGCTGCCCCCGCCGCGCAAGACGTGCATCGCGCACCGGGCAAGATTCGCAACGTGTGGGACAACCCGATTCTGTGGCGCGAGCTGCGCACCTGGGCCTATGGCCGCCGGGTGCTCGTGATCCGCGCGGCCTATCTGCTCTTGTTCGCCGCCGCGGCGGTCGTGCTGCACAATCTCGCCACCGCCGAGCCAGTCGGCGCAGCCGAAGTGCGGACGATCGTGCCGGCGGTGGCGCAGCCGCTCGTTCCGCTGTTGGTGCTCAGTCTGGTGCTCATCAACGCGCTCTCCGTCACGTCCATCACCACCGAACGCGACGGCCGCGCGCTCGACCTTTTGCTGGTGACCGACCTCTCGCCGAAGGAGTTTATTTTTGGCAAGCTCGGCGGCGTCTTTTACAACACCAAGGAGATGGTGCTGCTGCCGATGGCGCTATGCGTCTATCTCTGGTATGCCGGCGCGCTGTCGGGCGAGAATCTGATTTACGTCTTGGGTGGGCTGGCGGTGATGGACGCCTTCGCCGCCATGCTTGGCATTCATGCCGGCATGATCTACAGCAACTCGCGCAGCGCCATCGGCGTCAGCGTCGGCACCTTGCTGTTTTTGTTCATCGGCATCGCCACCTGCATGCGGCTGATGATCGCCTTTAGCGGCTCGTTCCAGGGCCAGTTGCAGCCGTTTCTGGCGTTCATGCTCGGCGGCGGCGTGGGTCTCTATGTCGCGCTGGGGCTGCGCAATCCTTCGCCGGCCATCGCGCTGGCCTCGTTCGGCGCACCGGTCGCCACGTTCTACATCATCACCAGCTTCATTCTCGGGCATCCGCTGGCGGTCTTTCTGGTGACGGCCGCGACGTATGGCTTTGCCACGGCGGCGATGCTCGTCCCTGCCCTGTACGAGTTCGACGTGGCCACCGGCCGCACGACGGTGGGCGAAGAATGATCGCCGCGGCGCGCGACGAGGAACGGGATCTGTGCAATTGCTGATCGAACTCGCCCCGTGGCTGATCGCGATGGCCGTGCTGATCTGCTGCTCCGGCTTCTTTTCCTGTAGCGAAGCGGCGCTCTTTTACCTGCGCCGGCAAGACCGCCGCGCGTTTCTTTCGGGCAATCCCGCCCAGCGCGCCGCCGCCGCGCTGCTGGAAAACCCCGACCGGCTGTTGACCGCCGTGCTGTTTTGGAACCTGATGGTCAACGTCGCCTACTTCACGCTCTCCTCGATCGTCAGCCTGCGCTTAGAAAGCCAGGATCGCTCGACCGAGGCGGGCGTGTTTGCGATTGTCTCGCTGCTGGTCATCATTCTGCTGGGCGAAATGCTCCCCAAGAGCCTGGCGGTGCTGCACACGCGCTTTCTCGCCGCTGCGGTCGGGATTCCGCTCTCGGCGATGGTCCGCCTGCTCGACCCGCTCGCGCCGGCGCTACAGGCGATCAATCTCCTCTCGCGGCGGCTGATCTGGCCCAGCTTTTCGCCCGAGCCGTACATGCATCTGGGCGACTTGGAGCGCGCGATCGAGGTTTCGACTTCCGACGCGGCGCTGCTCGAACAGGAGCAGACCGTGCTCAGTAATATCGTTTCGCTCTCCGATATCCGCGCCGACGAACTGATGCGGCCGCGCACGCAATTTCTCTCCTTCCGTCCGCCGGTGGCGCTTGCCGACCTGCAAGGCAAGATTCCGCCGAGCGGTTATCTGCTCGTGACCGAGCGGGAGGGCGACGACGTGGCGGCGGCGATTCCGCTCAAGTACCTCTCCGACATTCCCGAGCGGTCGCTCGAACACCACGCCGTGCCGGTCGTCTATGTTCCTTGGTGTACCACGGCGGCGACGGTGATGGAGGAAATGCGTCGCCGCGACCGCAAAGTGGCGGCCGTGGTGAACGAGTATGGCGAGACGGTCGGCATCCTCACGTTCGACGATCTGCTGGCGACGATCTTCACCGACAGCCCCAGCCGCAGCGCCCGGCTGCTCCGCACCTCGCCCATCAAACAGGTCCAGCCCGGCATCTGGCACGTGACCGGCATGACCAGCCTCCGGCGTCTGGCGCGGTACTTCGACGTAAAACTGCCCGAAACGTATAGCGTCACGATTGCGGGCGTCACGCAGGAAGTCTTGCAGCGGCTGCCGGTGCGGGGCGATGAGGTCGATTGGGGGCCGTTTCGCTGGACGGTCCTTTCCGCGCCCGAGCGGGGGCAGTTGTCCGTGGAACTGACGCGCAAGCAGGAGTCGCCCTCGTGATTGCCGCCCTGCTGATCTTCGCGCTGGGAATCACGCTGAGCGCTTTCTTTAGCGGCTCGGAGACCGGTTTTTATCGGGTCAACCGGCTGCGTATGATGCTCGATGCGCTCGCCGGCGACTTCACCTCGCGCGGGCTGCTCACGCTGACCAACCACCCGTCGATCTTCGTGGCGACGGTCTTGGTCGGCAACAATCTGGCGAATTATCTTGTTTCGTTGGCCATCGTGCTCGGCACCCAAGCCCTCTTCGGCGGCGTGCCGGGGCAGAGCGCTTGGGCCGAAATGCTCGCTCCGCTGGTGCTCGCGCCGCTGCTGTTCATCTACGGCGAGATGTTCCCCAAAAACATCTTCTACCAAGCGCCCAATCGTCTGCTGCGCCGTTGCGGGCCGCCGCTATTGCTCTGCACGGCGGTGCTTTTGCCGATTACCGCGCTGCTCTGGGTTTTTAGCAAGGCGCTCGAACTGCTCGCCGGCGAGTCGCCACAAAAAGCGCAGCTGGGCCTCGCGCGAAAAGAGTTGGGGCAAGTCTTCGAGGAAGGGCACGAGGCCGGCATCCTGCGGCCTGCCCAGCGCGGTCTGGCGCAGGGGCTGTTTGCCGTTGCGCACCGGCCGGTGCGCAACTCGCTCATCTCGCCCGGCCGCGTGCCCCGCGTGCGCGAAAACGCCTCGCGCGACGACATTCTCCGTCTGGCGCGGCGGCACCGGCTCGCGGCGCTGCCGGTCGAAGCGGACGATCCCTCGCGCCGGCTGGTCGGCTACGTGCGCGTGATCGATCTCTATCTCGACGGCCATGCACCCCGCCCGCCGATTCGTCCGCTCGTGGAAGTGCCGGAGAACGAAAACTATCTCTCGGCATTGATGCGGCTGGAAACCTCGAACGAAAGCCTCGGCCATGTGGTGAACTCCCAAGGCCAGACGATTGGCTTTCTCACCGCACGGCACCTGAGCGAGCCGCTCTTTCGCAACCCCTAGCCGACGAGCAAGGCCCGCCGGTCCCGCGCGGCGCGGACCAACGCGGCGTTGCCGTGTTGGCGATCGGAGCGCGGAGGGACAGCAAAAGGCAAACTGCTCTATTTGTGATAGCCGAGGCTTTTGACGACCGTCAGCATTTCTTCGTACGTGATGAAGCGGCGGCGACGGGCGAGCTTGTATTGGTCGATCGCGCGGGCCAGCTCGCTCGCGTCGGGCGAAAGCTCGTCGTAGCTGTTGGCGAACTGCCGCCGCTCGCGGCCCGGCGCGGTGATGTCGCTTTTGCGGCGATCAATGAAGCCGTCGCTCGCGGTGGGCATCGCTTCGCTCATAACTCAACTCCTAAAAAAGTGGTTGCCACGCAAAAGTAGTCCACGAACCGCCCCCATGCAATTTTTGATATGGTCGTAGCGGTCGTAAGCGTTGTTCGGCCTTCGGCAGTTCTACAGCGCCTTTCGTTTAACGCTTCCGTCCTTCCCGTTTTCGAGCCTTGGGACAACTCTGGCCTCTCCTCACGGCCCCGTTGGGGCGAGAAGGAGGACGAGGGCGCTACCCATAAAAGGAACACTACACTTAACGAGAACGCGCATTAGCGGGTCAAGCCGGGCAGCGGCCGCGTCGCCAACCCTAGTTGCTGAAACAGCGCTTGGCTCGGCCCGTGCCCCGGATCGAGCACCAAAGCTTGCTGCACGTTCGCCCGCGCCGCGGCGGGGCGTCCGGCTTGGCGCTCCGCTTCAGCGAGCCGGTACATCAGTTCCGCCGTCGGCTGGCCGCGCACGCTGGCCGCATAGAGTTGTTCGACCGCTTCGTCATGCCGCTCCAGCGCCGCGTAGGCCAGCCCCATCAAATACAGCACCTGTTGCGGCTCCTCGCCCGGCGGATAGCACTCGGCCAGATGGCTGAGCGTCGTCAGCGCCCGCTGCGGCAGGCCCCGTTGTCGATACAGCTCGGCCACATCGAGCAGTAGCGGCGCGTTGTTCGGCTGATAGCGCAGCGCCTGAAGAAAATCGGCCAGCGCCCGTTCCGATTGCCCCTCGGCGAGCATCAATCGTCCGCGCAGTGCCCAAGCCGGCCCGTAATGCACATCGAGCGACAGCCCCCGCTCGGCGGCTTGATGTGCCCGCTGCCAATCGCGCATCACCAGATACATCTCGCCGAGCCGCACATGCAGAGCTGGATTTTGCGGGTCAAGCTGGAGCGCCTGTTCCAGTTGTGCGGCCGCTTCGATCGGCGCGCCGCGCTGCCAAAGCGCTTCGGCATACTGCCGGCGGGCTTCCACATCGGTCGGGCAGGCGGCCACCGCGCGGCGAAAGAGCTGCTCGGCTTCGTTCCAACTGCCCGTTTCGCACGCCGCCAGCCCTTGCTGCGACAGTTCGCGGCAGGTCGCCACCGCCTGCGGCACCGGCCCGCTACGCCCCAGCGCGCGGCACCCTTCGGCGGCGATGAGCAACCCCAGCCCCGCCAGCCCCAGCGCCACGCGCCGCAGCCGCATCGCGCGGGAAGCGCGCAGCAGGCTGCATCGGCAATCGGGGCAGGCGTCACAAGTCATGTCGAGGCGAAACAGCGGGGGGGGGGCGAGAAGCAGCAACCTTCTAAGAAAAGGGATCGAACCGCGCGGGGCGCGGGCGTTAGCGCGACTAGGGCCGATTCCGCCGCCCCCCCTTGCCCGACGCGCGGGCCAGATGGTAGCAAGATCGAAAGCGCGCCACAATTTCAGCTTTAATCCACGCCAACGCGGGCGAATTGCGACGCTTGGGGTGCGGTTTTCTCGCTTGCCGAGCCTGCTAAAATGGAAAGTCTCTGCCCGCAGTCTCTAGCCCCGAAACGAGTCTTCATGCCGGCCATTTTCAGCAAAAGCGGCGTCCGCTTCTCCTATCCTGACAGTTGGACGCTCGACGAGGCCGAGGCCGACGGCGCCCAGACCGTCTCGGTCGCCAGCCCCGGCGGGGCCTTTTGGTGGCTGGTCATTCATCCCCAAGGTGCCGATGTTGCCCAAATGGCCCGGGCAGTGCTTGAAGGACTGCGCGGCTCGTACGACAACCTCGACGCCGAAGGGGTGGTCGAAGTCATTGCCGAGCAGGAGACGGTCGGCTACGACATCAACTTCATCTGTCTCGATCTGGTCAGCACCGCCCGCGTTCGCGGCTTCCAAACCTCCGACGCCTCCTACGTCGTGCTCTATCAGGCCGAAGACCGGGAATTTGAGCAGGTCGAGCCGGTCTTTCAGGCGATCACCACCAGCCTGATCCACACCGCCTGCGGCGTGGAAGAAGCGTGAGCGAGAGGCGGTAAGCTGGGGGCTGTAGGCTGTAAGCCACGGGTGGCGGGGGCGCACCGCGAGAGC
>CAYZVT010000050.1:0-17643 GCA_964481585.1 uncultured Pirellulales bacterium | reverse complement strand
TCGGCGAGCGTGGCGTGGAAGCGGGCGCTGGGTAATTCCACGCCGGCCAGGTGGCTGCGAAAAAAAGCCGCCGTCACGGTCTGCTCTCCCGATGAACCGACCAAGCGCACGCGGGGCATGATGCCGCCGCCGGGATCGTGGACTTCAACCAATTGCAGCCTTTCCACCGGCACCGCCAAGGCGGAAGCCGCTAGCGCCGATTCGATCTCGACAAGCGGCACGCTGCGCGTCCAGCGCGCTCGCGGCGCGCTGGCGCAATGCTCACACGGCACCCCGACGAGCGGCGGCGCCGCGCGGCGGAAGACTTCTTGCCCGGCCAGCGTGTGACCGCCACAGACGGCCGAAAAGTAGCTGCAAAACAGCCGCCCCTGGTACGCCAGCACGATGCCCCGCGTCTGCTCGACCAGCGCCCGGCTCTGCGGCGTCTCGGCGGCGAGTTCACGACCATCCGAGTCGGTGTACTGCATCCCGCGATAAACCTGGCTGCGCGGCGAGTCGTGGAGGTCGTAGTCGTTGTCGCGGCCAAACGTCTTCATTTGAAACAGCGCGTACGTCCGCGCCGCAATGGTCTGGGCTTGCTGCGCGGCCAGGCCGAAATCGGCCGGCATCTCGCTCGGCAGGACGCTCGCCAAATAATCCTCCAGCGGTACCAGGTTAATCGCCGCGAAGCGGCCGTCGGGCTGCGCGAGCAGACGCAAGTGGCCCCGGTAGCGCGTGCCGTCGAGCCACAGGCTGCCGTCGCGATGCACCTTCACGTCGAGCCGCCAAGCGTGCAGTTCCCGCGCCGCAATCGTCAGCCCCGTCGCCGCCACGGCGATCTCGGATTCGGCGAACCGCTCGCCTTGGGCTAAGACACGAAAATCGCCCACGGCGGTCACCGTGTAGGGACCGCGTATCTCCAGCCGGCAGCGCTGGCGCGCCTGGTCTCCGAGCAGCACGCGAATGGGAGGCACGCTTGAGGCGCGCGGGCCATCGACGGTGTGCAGAGCAGCCGGCGAAGATGCCCCTGATGGCGAGAGCCAGAGCGCGGAGGCCGCCAGCCCCGCAGCCGCTGCCAACAAAATTGCAACGGTGCGGCTCACGCGGCGACCTCGCTCAAGTGCTCGCTCACAATCGGCCAGCCGAAGCGTCGGCGGCTAGTCCCGCGCAGCACTCAGTCGCCACGCAGCTTGAGGCTATACGACTGCAACTTCTCGCGCACTTCGTTGAGACTCGTGACGCCGAAGTTCTTGCACTCAAGCAAATCGTCGCCCGAGCGGCGGAGCAAGTCGCCGATGGTGGTCAGCCCCAACCGGACCATGCACTTGCGTGCCCGCACCGAGAGGTTTAGATCGGAAATCGGCCGATCAAGCAGCGCCTTTTCGTCGGGCGAGAGCGATTCAGGATCGTAGGTGACTTCTTCCTCGCGGCGTTCGTGGGCGAACTGGCCAAGCTCCAGCCCCTTCGAGTGCAGCATCTCGCGGATCTCGACGAGCGAAGTCTCGCCGAAGTTTTTGCTCGCCAGCAGTTCCTGCTCGGTCGTGCGCGTCAGGTCGCCGAGCGTCTGCACGCCCATCTTCTGCAAGCAATTGCGGCTGCGGACCGAAAGCTCGAAGTCGGTAACCGGCACGCCGAGGATCTGGTCCAGACGATCGCGTTTCCGCTGCGCGTCCTCGTCGTAGAACATATCGCGCGAGGCTTCGGTGTCTTTCAGGTACAGCCGAGCGCGGCCATGGGTCGGATCGACTTCCAAAATACGCTGGTAGCACTGCCGAGCACGGTCGTACCTCTGCATGTCCTCGTACAGCAGACCGAGATTGAGCAGCGAGCCAAGATGAGCCGGAAAGCGAGCGGTCGAGCGCTGATACAGATCCAGCGCCTCAGCGTCGTTGCCACGGCGGTCATTTTCGACCGCCAAGCCAAACAGCGCGCCCGGGTGCTGCGGGTCGGCCGCCACGGCACGCTCGTAGAGCGCGACGACCTCTTCGGGATTTCCGCCGAGCGCCGCGACCGTCGCGCCGCGCTGGTACAGGTACTCGGCCGTTTGCTCGACCGCGCCGGAAAGGTTGTCGAGCGTCGCCAGCGCGCCTTCCTTGTCGCCGACGTAGCGCTGCGACTCGGCACGAGCCAGGGCACAGGTGTCGCTGTCGTAGCCTGCGCGGCGTGCCTGCTCGTAGTGGTCCATCGCTTCGTTGTACTGGCCGAGCGCGAAGTACGACTTGCCTAGATAAAAGAGCGCCAGCGCCCCGCCATCGGCGGCTTTGAGCGTCGAGACGGCACGTTGATAACGGCCGAGCAGATAGTAACAGACGCCTAGCCGGACGGTGCTGGCCGGGCTGCGGTCTTCCTGCTGTTCCAGTTCGTCGACGGCTTCGCGCAGTTGACGGTAGTTGGAAAAGTCGGAGGCGAAGGCCGCTTGAAGCTGCTCAATCTCGCGCGGTCCGAAGGTATTGTTGGAAAGCACCACCTGCTTTACGTCAAACGATTCAAGGCTGGTTGCCATCGGCAAACGTCTCCACGCACCAAAAAAACTGGGATCGGATCGGCGGGCCGCTCATGTGACCTGCCGGGCGGGCTTTCGTAAGAGCTGCCGGGCAAGCAGTGCCCGACTGGATCTGAACCCCGAAGGGCGAGCCGGATAAGCTCGACGGGATGCCGGCCAGGAACACGGCGCCCCCGCCAACAAACACCAAGAGCCAGCGGTGGGAGTCGAACCCACAACCCCCGCATTACGAATGCGGTGCTCTGCCGATTGAAGCTACGCTGGCACAACCCCGGCAGCGCCGCGAAGCAACTGCCATAACTCGAATAAACTAAGGGATGCCCGGCAGACCGTCAAGAGCGTGCCACAGCGGCGAGCGGCCGCGACGGAAGGCTTCGGCGCACCCCCAGCGGAAGGCAGAATTGTAGCCCAAATCCCCCACCTGGCAAGGGAGGGCGGCCGCTTAGCCACGCGGCTGCGCGGCGGCGGGACTCACGACGGCCGTATCGGGCACAAACTCCGGCCGGGGCGAGAGCCGCGGCCGGTCGGCAAGCTCCGGCGCGGGAGCCGTCGGAGCGATTCCCTCCAGACGCAGGTCGGTGATAATCACCTCGGCAATCGCCCGCATTTCAAGCGTGGCGTTGATCTTTTCTTGAAGCTGCCGCTTCAGTTCCGTCAGCGTGGGATCGTCGAAGTCGCCGGCATGGGCCTGTCGGAGCAGTTCCTCCACGTCCTGCTGCACGCGGTACTTCCGCGCTTCGAGCGCTGCTCGCGCCGCATGGTCCGCGCCCGGGAGCAAGTGCAGGTGCAGATCGAACTCCGCCTGCTGCACGTTCTCCTTCCCCGGCTCGGACTTATGATTGACGAAGCGGTAATGCCCCAGGCTCCACTCGGCGCTGCCCGGCTCCGGCTGCGAGGAGGGCGAGCCACGCCAGGCGGTCAGCAGGACCAGGTGCGTGATCACCGAAGAGCCGACGACGATCAGCAGCCAGTGGCGCGGCGAAAGCCGCCGCCAAAGCGCGCCTTTTTCCGCTATAGGGGGCGTGGGCTGGGCCTGTTTTTCTTGCTCGCTCATCGACTCACTTCGCTCCCGCCTCGCCGGAGGCGCTTGTTGGGCTGGACTTCTGCCTGGCTCACCCTCTGGGACCCGTAAAAGCCTAGCATGCGGCCAGCGTTAAGGAGGCGGCCCGGGAGCGCAAAAAAAGGGCCTCGAACGAGCCAGAGCACGCTCTGACAAATGCCGAATGGTCAGGGGCAAGGCAACCATCCCGCAATTTTTGCGTCCGAGGCCCAGCGGGCCAAAGTTTGGTGGGTTTCCCGACAGACAGCCACCTCTCTGCCCAAAAAGCAAGACTCGTGCCGGCAGCATACTGCTAGCATGCCCATTTCGAGACAGACGCAAACGGTTACCGGGAAGACAGTTGCAGCAACTATTCCTCATGACAAAACCCGACGGGCGTTCGGCTGCCACGGCGTGCGGGGAAGCGGGTGAGCAGGTTGGCGACTTGGAATGTGCCGAAACGCAGCGAAATGGCCTCGCAGTGTGGGCCTCGCTACCCAAGTTGGCGAGACGAGTCTCGTTTTAAGACGCCCCAGCCACCCCCCTGCCGCTCGGTCGAAGGCAGCAGTAAAACCGTTTGCGGCAAACCAATTCCCTCTTTTCCGCGTAGTGACGCAGGAGTGAGCTCGGTATATTGCCTGCGGCTTTTTCAGCTTCTCTGCCGCGACTGCGGGCGTTCGAAGCTCGACCACCCTATCGGGTGGGACGGGCGTGGTCTGCTACGCTGGCCGCGATCCATAGCTTGACCGTGCGGCTTTCGGGCACGAATCCGGCGGCGAGAGGTTTGGAAGCGCCGCGATTTGGTTTCCTGCTCACGCTGCCTGTTTGACGAGATGCGACCTTGCCCAACTATCCTGCTCAGATTGCCACCTATCGCTGCGGTGCTCATCAGCCGCTGCTGGTGATTGCCGGCCCCTGTGTCATCGAAAGCGAAGAACTGACGCTCGCCATCGCGCAGCGGCTGAAAGAGATCGCGGCCGAGCTTCCCATCCAGTTGGTGTTCAAAGCCTCGTTCGACAAGGCAAACCGCACCAGCGTCGATGCCTTTCGCGGACCGGGGCTTAAAGAAGGGCTGGCTGTGCTCGACCGCGTAAAGCAGGCGACCGGGTTGCCGGTCACGACCGATGTTCACGAGTCGTACCAAGCCGCCGCGGCGGGAGAGGTTTGCGACCTACTGCAAATTCCAGCATTTCTGGCGCGACAAACCGATCTGCTCGTCGCCGCCGCGAAGACCGGCCGGGCGGTGAACGTGAAGAAGGGACAATTTCTCGCGCCCTGGGACATGAAGCACGTCGTGAGCAAGCTCGCCGCCTCGGGTTGCGAAAATATCCTGCTCTGCGAGCGCGGCACGTTCTTCGGCTACGGACGACTGGTGAACGACATGCGGGCGATTCCGCAGATGCAAGCTCTCGGCGTGCCGGTCGTCTTCGACGCCACCCATAGCGTGCAAGAGCCGGGCGGGCTGGGCGCCGCGACCGGCGGCAATCGCGCGATGGTCGAGCCGCTCGCGCGGGCGGCGGCCGCGCTGGGGATGGACGGCCTGTTTGTCGAAACGCATCCCACGCCCGATACTTCGCCGAGCGATGGGCCGAACATGGTCCCGCTCGATCAACTAGCCGGTCTGCTTGCGCGCGTGGTGCAAGTGCGTCAAACGGTGGAGAGTTTTTCGTGATCGTGATCCAGTTCCAGCGATTGGCCTCAATATGCGTTACGGCAACCGGAGCCATCGTCGCCGGAGCGCTGCTGCTCTTGGCGATCGGTTGCACGCGTGGCGCTTCGCCCGCAGTGGAGCGCCGCGCGGGCAGCGAAGTCAGCCAGGTCCTGTCGGGCAATGTGCTCGTGCAAGACGTGGCGACGACGCTCAACACGCTGCCAGACTACGTTGACACGCAATTGCGCCCGCCGACCGTCGTGCTCGACGCGACCACCAGCACCGATGGCAAGACGGTGATGGGCGTCGTGACGCAAGACCCGCAGAAGCCGACCGGGCGGAACGATTATCTCTACGTCACGTCGCGCAACAGCCGCTTTCGCCGGCTGGAGGTCCAGCCCGGCGACCGCGTGCGGTACTTCGCTCTGCGCGACGAGTGGGGCAAGCAGCATTCGGTCGAACTGGTGGTGCAAGAGGTTTTAGGCGACTACGCGCTGCGGCTGGCAGGCGGATTGACCGAGCCGGTGCTGCATCCCGAGCGCTTGGAAGTCTGGCGCTACGCCGACGAGCGCATCATCGACATCGTCACCCGCCTGCGGCAGTACACCGACCGCAAGCCGGTCGTCGGCTGGGAACCTTCGCCCGACGAAGCGGCGCTGGAGCAGGTCATCGACCGGCTGAACCAATGGGCACGACAGCGCACGCCGGAAGGCGACTGGTCGCTCGACCCGCTCGTGAAAACACTTCCCGAGCCGCTGCAAAAGTACGCCGACGAGCGCGAGCTGGCCGAGACGAGATTCTCGCCCTACGAGGCACGCCTGATGCAAGAGGCGATCTGGCTGCGCGATATTTCCAACTGGGCGCGCGGCGATGCGCTGAGCGATGTGGGCATCGCGGAAAATCTCTTTGACTGGACGGTGCGGAACATTCAGCTTGTCACGCGCGAGCAATTGCAAGGCCGCTTCCACCGCCCTTGGCAGACGCTCATGTATGGTCGCGGCACGGCGGAGGAACGGGCGTGGGTGTTTCTGTTGCTCCTGCGGCAACAGGGACTCGACGCGGCCCTACTGGCCATCGCCGACCCTGAAAAGCCGGACGAACTGGAAAGCTGGGCCGTCGCCGTCTTGAGCGAAGGCAAGCTCTACCTGTTCGATCCCCAACTCGGGCTGCCGATTCCCGGTCCCGAGGGCGATTCCGTCGCAACGCTGACGCAACTGCGTGAAAACCCGCAGTTGCTCCGGCAACTCGACCTGAGCGAGGAGCAGCGCTACCCGATTGAGGCGGAAGATCTCGAACATCTAGTCGCGCTGGTCGAAGGCTCGCCGCTTGCGCTGTCGAGCCGGGCACGGATGTTGGAGAAAGAACTGTCGGGCGACCAAGCCGTTGTGCTGACAAGCCAGCCTTCAGCCATCGCCGAAGCGATCCGCCGCAGCGGCGCGATCGACGAGGTGCGGTTGTGGAATCTTCCCTACCGGACGCGGGACGAGCAACTGACGCGCGAGCGTCCGGCACAGCAAGTGGCGGCGTTGGAGTTTCAGGTCTTCGCTTGGCGGCCGCAACTTTGGAAGGGACGGGTGCTGCATTTTCAGGGCGAGTTCGATGGCGAACGCTCGGCCAAGCACTACTACCGCCAAGTTCGCCCGTCGGATAAGGAGATTGCGAACTCCCCCCGCCACGACATTGAAAAGAATTTCATTCGGCAGGCGAAGCATCACGCCAGCTACTGGCTTGGGCTGCTGACGTTTGACACGGGCGAGTACGAGGTGGCGGTCGACTTCCTGCGCAACCGGACGCTGCAAGCCACGCCCGACGGGCCTTGGACGCGCGGCGCCCGCTACAATCTCGCGCGTGCCTACGAAGCGCTCGGGAAGACGAAGCAGGCGATCGCGCTGTACGAAACCAGCGACGAGTCGCCGCAAAGCCACGGCAACCGGCTCCGCGCGCGCCGCTTGCGGGAGCAGGCTTCGCAGGCGCAGGCGGATTAGAGGGTGGTCTGTGTTTCCCGCCCGATCTTGATGTGAACCCGCGCCGCATGCTCTCGTTTCTCAACCGCCGCTGGTTTTTGCTCGCGCTGCTGGCCGTTCTGGCGGTGGGCTTTCCGCTGGCGGAAACGCTCAAGCCGTGGGCGGATCAGATGCCTCGGCGACTGATCGTGGCCGGGGTGCTGTTTTTGATGGCGCTGCCGCTCGAGATTCGGGCGATGTGGCGCGCCGTGCGTCAGCCACGGCCGACGCTGCTCGCTGTGGCGATCAACTTTGGACTGCTGCCGCCGTTGGCGTTCGTCGCGGCCCCGCTGCTGCAAGACGAGCTTGCCAAGGGGCTGATTGTCGTGGCGGCGATTCCCTGCACGCTCGCTTCGGCGGCGGTTTGGACGCGCAGGGCGGGGGGGAACGATGCCGTCGCGGTGCTGGTGACGATGACCACCAACCTCGCCTGCTTCCTCGTCACCCCGGCCTGGCTGATGCTCCTGACGCGCACGGCCGCGCCGATCCCGTTTTACGATATGGTATCGCGGCTGGTGATGCTCGTCGTGCTGCCGATCGTGGCGGCGCAACTGCTGCGGCTCTACCGCCCGCTCGCATGGTGGGCGACGGCCCAAAAAATCCCGCTCGGCGTGCTCGCCCAAGGCGGGATTTTGGCGATGATCACCTTGGGCGTCGTCGGCTCGGGGGTGGAGCTTGCCCGCAGCGAGCAATCGCTCGGCGTGGCCGACTGGGCCTGGATGCTGCTCGTCGTCACCGTGCTGCATGTCGTAGCGCTGGCGCTGGGGCACCTGCTCGCGCCGCTGCTGGGCATCGACCGGCCAGACCGCATCGCCGTCGGCTTTGCCGGCAGTCAAAAGACGCTTATGGTCGGGCTTGATCTAGGGCTGCGCTACTTTGGCTCTCTGGTAATCCTGCCGATGGTGGCCTACCACGTTTCCCAGTTGCTCGTCGATACGCTCGTGGCCGACCGGCTCCGCGAGCGACAGCCGCCGCCGGACGAGTCGAGCTGAGGACTCCCTTTTCGCCCGAGACCGCCAGGGCCGGCCAGCCGGTTGACGCTCCGGGTTTCCCTCTCGATTCCTGCCAGGGCGGGAAGGACGGTTTTGCGCGGCGGGAAAAGTTCTCATCTACTCGGCTGGCTCGCGCAGCGTATGCCCACCGGCGGCGATGCTCCCCGCCGCGCCGAGGCTCAATCGCGGCTTTCCGTCCCGGATTTGCACGAGGCCCACCGTGCCTTCAAAGCGAACGTCGCCCTGCTCAAACGTGAACGGCTCGCGGCTGAGAAACACATAGTCGACTCCGGAGGGGCTTTCGATCTTCACGCCTCGTCCGTCGGCAATCGCGGTAAAGGCCGGCGGCTGTTCGGTTCTCAGCCGGGGGTAAAGCACGGTGCTGATGCCTTCGCTTTTCGACAGCGCGGCGATCAGGCCGGTTTGCGTCACCGCCAGACGCTGGAATTTTCCTTCGCGGTTCATACCGAAGGGCGTGCAGGTTTTCTCCTCGGTCGTCAGCCGCACTTGCTCGGGCTGCACGAGGAACACGTCCGTATCGACATCCTCCTGGCCGATGATCTGCGCGCCGCGCTGGTTCGGCTTGACCTGCTCGGCGGTGAGCCAGAGCCGCCAGGTGGCATCGGTCGGCTGAGCGAAGCTGTCGCAGAGCACGACATAGTTCGGCCCCAGCGCGTCGGCGTCTTTGACGAAGGCGATCTGCCGCTGCCAAGCATTCTTTTCACCGCGCACGTAGTCGAGATACTCGCCCGGCGTAAACTCCCGGACATGCATGGTGCCGCCCGTCACGCCGGGGGCGTCGATCATGCTGTGCGCCTCGGCGGCATGGCGGCTGTTGTAGCCCCAGTCGTCGGCGATGATGCGTCCCTTGCCCCAGAAGGTGATGCTGCCGGAATCGTAGTCGTAGTGATCGCGGTGGCTGCCGGCGATTAGATGCAACTGCGTCTCGCGCTTGGAGGGGAAGTGGCTGCGAAGCATCACGCCGGTCTGGGGAAACAACTCGCTCCCGTAGCGCGGGGCCTTCGGTTCGATCGACGGGTCGAGCAACAGATTGCGATAGCCCTCCAGCGCCGGAAACGCACCGCCAACGCCGGCGTTGGGATACTCGCCTTGCTGCTGGTACATCCACTGCATCTCGGCGGCGAACCGCGGATCTTTTTCTTTCCACAGCGCCGCGAGAATGCCGTACTCGCCGCTCGGCTCGCTCACGTAGGTATTGCCGATCGGCGGCGCATGCCGGCGATCGAGGTAACGCGAGTCGGGCGGCGTCGAAATTTTGGCGAACCACTCGATCACCTTCTTCATTTTCGGATCGTACAGATAATCGTTCAGCCCCGCGTTGTGGGCCATCAGAAACATGCCGACGATGTAGTCGTAGGAAGTCATCGCATAGTGCGGCGCTTCGAGCCAGCCGCCATTGGCATCGGCCCAGGTATCGAGCTGCACCTGCTTGAACTCGTGCATGCCGCGCTCCATCCACTCCTGTGCTCGCGGATGCGCGGGAATCGCCGCAGCGATCGCCGTGCGGTAGGCGGCGACCATCGTCGTCATGTTCGGGTTGGCGTGGTAGCCGCGCTCGACCGACCAGTAGGCAGGGCGGTTGACCGTGTAACCGAGAAAGGCCACCTGCGCTTTCAGCCGCCGCCGCTCGTCGGGCGTCAGCACCGTCGACCAGACCGGATCGGCCGCGTTGAGAGACATCAGAATGCCGCGCGAGCCGTGATGCGGGGCAAAGCCGAGCGTTACTTGGTGATCCTGCTGCAACAGCATGTGAACCACCTGCTGGACCGCCGCCAGCGCGTGGTTGGCCAGGTGGCGTCCCAGCGCCGCATCGCCGGTGCCGAGGTAATATTCGAGCGGCTCGTCCAAAGAACTGATCCGCGCTTGCGCGAGGCGCGCTAGGCGCTTCGGGTCGGCCTCGAAATTCTGGCGGAATCGCTCGACCTGCTTACGCGTAATGAGCATGTGGGGATGGTCGTTGTCGTCCCCCTCCCATTGCAGCACGTAGTCTTTCACCCGATCGAGCGGAAAATCGCCATGCTTGATCGCGTATTGCTGCGGGAGCGGCGCGCGCCGCAGATCGACCTTCTCCTGCTGGGCAGGCTCCTGCGCTTTCTTGTCCTCCGGCCAAAGCGGCGTCTTGCGGCGGTCCGCCTCGGGCAGCAGCGCCAGGCTCTCCTCTTTCTTCAATGCCGCGAACATCCAACTCCGCCCGCCATGGCCTAGCGGCAGCCGCGCCTCGATTTTCTCGCCCGCCTGCTCCACCTGGACGAGCGCGGCGTTCCAATTTCCCTGGGATCGCTGCTTCTGCGGATCGACCCACACGCCCGGATTGCGGGCGGCGACGGCAAGCAGGTCGCTCCCCTGCTGCGGATACAGGCCGAACCAGGTGCCCCGCCGCTCGGCGAGCCACCAGTGCAGCCACGGTTCCCACTGGTAGGCCAGCTTTTCATTGGGGTCGATCTTCCACACGTCCATCCTCCCGACCGCCGGGAAGGTACCATGCCGGAAGAAGAGATGGTCGGCCGGAAAGTTCGACCGCACATCGACCAGAAACGTTGAATCGTCTCCGAGCGAGAAGCTTTCGTCGACGAGCACCACCGGCTCGTCGGCTTCCATGCGCACGCGCAGCTCCCACGTTCCGCCTTGGTCGAACGTGGCGCGGCAGACGGCTTCGACGAGCACCGGACCTTGTACGGCCACTTCCACCGCATACGAGGAGAGCGTTTGGCCGGTGATGAGCCGGCTGCCGCCGACCCACTTGCCCGAGTTGAGCCGGACCCCGGCAATCGGCCCCGCGCCGTCGGCCAAGGATTTGCGAAGCCAGATGCCGGTATGGCGGTTGCCAATCCGCAGCCCCTCGGCGGTGTCTTCGATCTGCAAATCGGTTTTCGTTTCTGCCGCTGCGTCGCCGAACTGGTAAACGCGGCGCTCGAACGGCTCAAGATCCGCCTGGAAGGCGATTCGCGCCGGCTGGCCGTCGGTGGCCGGCAGCACCTGATACGCCACCGGCTTTTGCTCCGGCCCGACCAGTGCCTTGCCCGACTCGGCGGCGCGTCGCTGCGCCTCGTTCAGCGGAAAGCGGACCACTTCGTTGCGCCACGGACGGCCGAGAAGGTCTTCCAGAACGAATCCGGTCTGCGAGCCATCCTCGGCCGCCGCGCAGGCGGAACGCGGTTCCATCCCCGACAGCGCCAGCGCAAGAATAGTCCAGGACAACCAACTGCTGCGTGTGAGCCAGATCAAAACCGTCTCCTTGTAGGCAGGTGGGGGGAGGGCTTTTGGGCGGGACTGCCTTGGGCGTTTGCCGCAATGGGGGGCAGCAGGTCCGATCGTAGCACTGGGCGGGCGGGCAAACAAACGAATTCCCGGCGTCGATCGCCCACCAATCCGCCTATTTTTCGGTCACTTTTCCCGCCCTTGCCTCGCGGTCGTGCCGACACTAAAATAGGTGGTTTCTTTCGGACAAGTAGCAACAAATAGGTCTGGGCAGGTGCCGGCCGGCAGCGGCAAAGGGCCGCCTCTCACCCGGCGGGAGTTAGGGAAGATGAAAAAGGACATTCACCCGAATTACTACGAGACGACCGTCAAGTGCGGCTGTGGCAACACCTTCACCACCCGCAGCACGCAGAAGGAGCTGAAGGTCGACATTTGCAGCGCGTGCCACCCGTTCTACACGGGCAAGCTGAAGTTCGTGGACACGGCCGGACGGATCGAAAAATTCAAGAACAAGTTCGCGGGCGGCCAGTACGCCAGCCTCAAGCGAGGCAAAAAGGCCGACCAAGAATCGGCCGACTCGTAGCCGCCCATCTAGGCATCTTTTCTGCGGCCAGCCCTGGCTGTCGCGTTCCGCCTACTCTGCGCCAAGGGCAAGCGGGACAGCAGAGGCTCGGCCGCGATTTTTGCGCGCCGGTGCCCGCGCCCCGGTTTTTGCTGGGGACGCGCTGCGCGCCTGCGGCGGCAACTTTTCTTCTCATCGAATCGAAAAGGCTCTCGTCCCATGTCTACCACGATGCGCTCCGAACTGGAACAGAAGCTCAAGCGTTACGAGGAGCTTGAGCAGCAGATGTCCGACCAGGAAGTGCTCAGCAGTCCCAGCCGCATGGCGGCCGTGGCCCGCGAACACGGCTCGCTCGCCAAGCTCGCCACGAAGTATCGCCGCTTCAAGGAATTGAACGACGAAATCGACGAGGCGAAGCAGTGGCTCGACGATGACGATGCGGACATGGCGGAACTGGCCGAGGCCGAACTGCCCAAGCTGCGCGAAAAGCGCGAGCAGTTGTGGGACGAACTGCTCGACCTGACGATCGGCGGCGAGGACGCCAACCGTACGCGCTGCGTGATGGAAATTCGCGGCGGCACCGGCGGCGACGAAGCTGCGCTGTTTGCCCGCGACTTGTATGAGATGTACAAGCGGTACTGCGAATCAAAGGGCTGGAAGATGGAAATCCTGGATATGAGCGCGACCGAACTCGGCGGCTTCAAGGAAATCCAGCTTGCTATCTCCGGCGACGAGTGTTACCGCGAATTGCAGTACGAAAGCGGCGGCCATCGCGTGCAGCGCGTGCCCGAAACCGAAACCAAGGGACGGATTCACACCTCCGCCGCCACCGTGGCCGTGATGCCCGAGCCGGAAGATGTGGAAATCGACCTCAAGCCGGAGGACTACCGCAAGGATCTCTTCTGCGCCAGCGGCCCCGGCGGCCAGCACGTCAACAAGACCACTTCCGCCGTGCGGCTGACCCATCTCGAAACCGGCATCGTCGTTTCGATTCAGGACGAAAAGAGCCAGCACAAGAATCTCGCCAAAGCGCTCCGCGTGCTTAAGGCGCGGCTGTACGAGGCGAAACGCGAGGAAGAGCACAAAAAGCGGGCCGATCAGCGCAAAACGCTCGTCGGCTCGGGCGACCGCAGCCAGCGCATTCGCACCTACAACTTTCCCGAAAACCGCATCACCGACCACCGCATCAACTTCACGCTGTACAAGCTCGATCAAGTGATGGCCGGTAACCTGCAGCCCGTGGCAGAAGCCCTGATCGAATACGACCGGCAACAACTCCGCGACGCGATGGGCGGCATGGATTAAAGCACATTCCATTTAGCTGTCGCGTCGATCGGCGCCTTTTTCGCCCGAGGCCGCCAAGCCGGATAGGGGCGGCCATCAGCAGTCAGCAGTCAGCTGTCAGTCGGCAAGTAAAAGTCTTTCCCGCGCAGGCGGAAATGCAGACGATGGACCATGCACCTAGATTCCCGCCTGCGCGGGAAAGACGTGGGTCTTGCTGATCGCTGACGGCTGCTGACCGCTGGTGGCTGACCGCTAATTGCTAATCGCTCCCCAGGGCTTGGCCCCTCCGGTGGGCGGCGTACAATAGCAGAGCCTTCCGCCCCGCCGACACCTTCCGCCTATCCTTGAAGGCTCGCATGACGCAAACCGAAGCTTGGACCATCGGCCGGCTGCTCACCTGGACGACCGACTACCTCAAAAGCCACGGCATCGAAAACGCGCGGCTCGAAGCGGAGGTTCTGCTCGCTCAGGCGCGGGGCTGCCCGCGCATTCAGCTCTACGCCGCTTACAATGAGCCGGCCGAGGAAACGACGCGCATCGCCTTTCGCGAGTTGGTGCGGCGGCGGGCCGAAGGGACGCCGGTGGCGTATCTCGTCGGCCATCGTGAGTTCTACTCGATGCCGTTTCGCGTCACGCCCGATGTGCTGATTCCGCGCCCCGAGACGGAACTGCTCGTCGTGACGCTGCTCGATCATCTCAAGGAGCAGCCTGCGGAAATGGTCCGTATCGCGGACGTGGGAACCGGCAGTGGCATCCTCGCCGTGACGCTCGCCAAACACTGCCCCCGCTGCCGCGTCACGGCAATCGATATTCACCCGCCGGCACTGCAAGTCGCGCAGGAAAACGCCGAGGCGCATGGCGTCGCCCAGCGGATTGAGTTTGTGGAAAGCGATCTGTTCGCGGCGGTCGATGCCGGGCAGCCGTTCGATTACATCGTCAGCAATCCGCCCTACATCACAACCACTGAAATGACCGAACTGCCCGCCGACGTGAAAGATCACGAGCCGGCGCGGGCACTGCATGCTGGGCCGCAGGGCACGGAGGTCATCGAACGGCTGATCGCTCAAGCTGCCGAGCGACTAGTGCCGGGCGGACGGCTGCTGATCGAGATTAGCCCCATGTTACGCAACTCCGCCGAGCAATTGCTGCGCGACGAAGCACGGCTGGAACTAGGCCCAACGGTGAAAGACCTGGCCGGCTTGCCCCGCGTCGTGCAAGCACGGCGTGTCGAAGGCGGAGGGCGGAGGGCGGAAGGCGGAAGTTAAGAGCGAAAAGCGGAAAGCTGGGCGCTCGCGCGTTGCACATCGCCAGGCTCGCGACGCCTCATGCGTCAGCATCCGCCCTCCGCCTTCCGCCCTCCGCCTTCCCCCTTTGGCATCCCGGTCCCCGACCCCCTTTCCCTGATCCCAATGCCTCCGATGAACAAAGACACCTGGATGGCCATGTTGGCCGCTGATGACGAGCAACTGCCGGACCTCGACGACGTGGCCGACTTCCTGCAGACGACGTGGCCCGAGAGCGAACCGATCACCAGCGTCAGCAGCAAGGGGAACATCGTCACCTTCGCGCTGGGCGAAGCGACCGCGGCGCTGACGCTCTTTCCGATGCCGATTCCCTGGCAACATCTGGAAGGCCCCTGCGCGACCGCTTGGTATTGGCCCGGCGCGGCGGCCGCGCTTCGCCGCCATCGCCGCCACGTGCTCGTGACGCTCATCGACGAGAGCCGCGACCCGATCGAAAAAAGCCTGCGGCTGACGCGGCTAGTGGCCGCCTTCACGGCGCGCTGCGAGCAGGCGCTCGGCATCTTTTGGGGACCGGGGCGGATGGTCCACCCGCCGCAGGCGTTTCTCGATCTGAGCCAGGACATGACGCGCGAGTATCTGCCGCTGTATCTGTGGATCGACTTTCGCGTGGAGGCGATCTCCGCCGGGACGTATCGGCTCTATACGACCGGGCTGGAACCGCTCGGGCAGCGAGAGATCGAGGTCGAGCGTTACGAGGGCGACCCGCAAAAACTCTTGGAGACGGTCTACAACATCGCCCACTATGCGCTCGACCAAGAAAAGCCGCTCGCGACCGGCGACACGATCGGTTCGAGCAACGCCGAGCGCATCGCCATCGAGCGCACGACCTCGATGTTCGATCCCGAGCAAGAAGTGATTCGGCTGGAGTTTTGACGCGGTTTTCAGTAGAAGCGTGAGCGTTCTTCCCGCACAGGCGGGAAGGACAGCGGTCAGCGATCAGCTTTAGCGTTTAGAGTGTACTGCCTTTCACTCTACCGCCGTCTGGTTGCCCTTTTCGCCCGAGGCCGCCAGGTCCGTTTAGCCGCGCTAACCTTAGCATGACGTAATGCCTGATCTCTGGATTCCCGCCTACGCGGGAAGGACGTGTTTTGCTGACTGCTGATCGCTGAAAGCTGATCGCTTCAAACCCTTGAAATCCGCATGGACAGCTTCTTTGTCGACGGAGGCACGCCGCTGCGCGGCCACGTTGCGGTTAGTGGAGCGAAGAACGCCGCGCTGCCGATCATGGCCGCCGCGCTGCTCGCCGAAGGCCCGGTGCGACTAGAAAACGTTCCGCAGTTGCGCGACGTGGAGACGCTCGGCGCGGTCTTGCAGCGGCTGGGCATGAGCATCACGCGTCTTGCCAACGGCGCGCTGTGGCTCGAAACGCTTGACGTGAGGCCCGTGCAGGCGGATTACGACTTGGTCCGCCGCATGCGGGCCAGTTTTTGCGTACTCGGCCCCTTGCTTGCGCGGCGGGGCAGGGCGGTTGTGCCACTGCCGGGCGGCTGCCGGCTTGGTCCGCGTCCGGTCGATCTGCATCTGAAGGGGCTGGCGGCGCTGGGAGCCGAGATGGACGTTCGCCAGGGCAATGTCGTCGCCTCGGCCCGTCGCTTGCGCGGCGCGACGATTGATCTGCGAGGCCCGTGCGGCAGCACCGTCACCGGCACGGCCAACGTCCTTACTGCCGCCGTGCTCGCCGAAGGCCTCACGCGGCTCGTCGGTGCTGCCTGCGAGCCGGAGATTGTCGATCTCGGCGAGTTTCTGCTCGCACAAGGGGCACAGATCACCGGCCTCGGCACGCCGACCCTTACGATCGAAGGCGTCGAGCGCCTGCACGGCACGACCTATCGCATCATCCCCGACCGCATCGAGGCCGCCACGCTGCTGTTGGCGGGCGCGATGACCGGCGGAGAAGTGACGGTCGAAGGCGCGCGGGCCGACCATCTCTCGGCGGTGCTGAAGCTCATCGAGCAGAGCGGGGCAGCGCTGCAAGCCGAGGCCGGAGCGATATCGGTACGCGGGGCCGGCCGCCCGCGTCCGCTCGACTTTGCCGCCCGACCCTATCCCGAGGTGCCAACCGATCTGCAGTCGCAACTGATGGCGCTTGCCGCGCTCGCCGACGGCACGAGCCACATTCGCGACGAGGTCTTTCCACAGCGTTTCCAGCACGTCGCCGAATTGAACCGACTCGGCGCACGCATCACGCTCCGCAACGGCACCGCGCGGGTTCAAGGAGTGCGCCAGCTCAGCGCCGCGCCCATCGTCGCCTCCGACCTGAGGGCGAGTGCCGCCCTCGTGCTCGCCGCACTCGCCGCCGCAGGCGCCACGCGCATCGATCAAGTCGCTCATCTCGATCGCGGCTACGAGCGGCTCGATGCCAAGCTAAGCCAACTCGGCGCGAAAATCGAGCGCCGCAGCATTTGGCCAAAGGGTGGCGCACGGCGCACCTAGAAGGAGCGGAAGCCCCCGCAGCGCAAGAAAGCGGAAAGCGGAAAAAAGACGGAAGGCCGAGGGTGGCGCCTGGCGTACCGCGCTAGCGGAAGCCCCGAGACGTTCTGGCCTGGACTGCCGCCTGCACGGGGATGACGGCTCCTGCTGCCCTCCGTCCCTCGTCCCTCGTCCCTCGTCCCTGTCCCCCCGTCCCCCGTCCCCCGTCCCTGACAACCACCCTCTAGATTCCTGCCGACGCGGGAAGGCCGCGAGCCAGCGGTGTCGCGGTTGCGAGGCCGCTTAGCACTCGCCGCGATAGACGGCTTGCCGGAGCGCGTTCTTGCCCGATGTGAGTGGGCCGGCGTTTGAGTCGTCGCGCAAGATGGCGTACATCATGTGGTACTTTGCGTCCACGTCGTCCGCGTAATGGACCAGCAGCGCCTCGGGCGTCATCGGCGGCTTGGGCGATCCCCACTCGGGGAGCCGTTGGTGCGAGACGATGATGTGTTCCAACCGCAACAAGGTTTCCGGGCGGAGATCGTGCCTGGCCGCCGCTTCGCGCACAATGTCTCGGCCCTGCAAGATGTGGCCGATCAGCACCCCTTCGGCCGTGTAGGCGGGGCCTTCGGGCCGCTGCTCCAGCTCGCGGAGCTTGCCAATGTCATGCAGAATGCAGCCCGCCACGACTAGCCCCT